>NZ_PNCY01000065.1:0-13582 GCF_005887105.1 Pseudoalteromonas sp. S2893
AATGTCCCATTTGCTATGTGACTCTCTACCGCTGTGGGCACCACGACATCCCCAGGCTCCAAATACAAGAAAGCCCGACTCGAAAGAGCCGGGCTTTTTTACGTCTGCAGAAAAGTAAAAATACATTCCAGATATTATTCGCACAGTCTCCACCACCTCCGTAGCGTGGGTTGAGTATCACGAAACCCGCGGATAAGGCTCGCCGCACATTTTTGTATGGTAAATATAGCGTTTCAGCAGTGAGCTTTACGAGTACTTTAGCGTAATTATGCTTGTGCGTAGTTAGATTTATTACCTAGCCAGCGATGAATTAAAGGGTCTATAAGGTCGGGGTTTTGCTTTAGCATTTGTTGTGCAATGGGCCTGACTTGATTTAGCGTGTGTTTATCTCGAGTAAGATCCGCTATTTTAAATTCTGCTAAGCCAGTTTGTTTAGTGCCGAGCACTTCACCTGGCCCACGTATTTCTAAATCTCGCTCTGCGATGACAAAGCCATCGTTACTGTCTCTTAATACGCCTAGACGTTTTTGAGCTGTGTGAGAAAGAGGGGCGTGATATAACAGTACGCAATGCGAAGCGGTGGCTCCTCGTCCTACGCGCCCGCGTAATTGATGTAATTGTGCTAACCCTAATCGCTCAGGGTTTTCTATGATAATTAAACTGGCATTAGGTACGTCTACACCTACTTCTATTACTGTTGTTGCAACAAGTACGTGAATATTGCCTGCTTTAAAGTCGCTCATGATTGCTTGTTTTTCAGCGGCTTTCATACGGCCATGAACGAGCCCGACATTAAGCTCTGGCAACGCCTCTTTTAATTGTAATGCGCTGTCTTCAGCTGCTTGGCATTGTAGGGCTTCTGATTCGTCAATAAGGGTACATACCCAATAAACCTGCCTGCCTTGTTCATTACAGGCAAGCTTAACACGGTTTATTATATCGTCTCGGCGTGTATCAGGAATGGCAACAGTGGTTATAGGTGTGCGCCCAGGTGGTAACTCATCTATCACTGAGGTTTCTAAATCGGCATAGGCCGTCATAGCCAATGTACGCGGAATGGGGGTTGCAGTCATGACTAACTGATGAGGATAACAATTACCAAATTTGCCTTTCTCACGCAGTGAGAGGCGTTGATGAACACCAAAGCGATGTTGCTCATCTATGATAATCAATACTAAGTTATTAAATTTTACCTCGTCTTGAAATAGGGCGTGGGTGCCCACTATCATTTGCGCTTCCCCTGAGGCGATTTTTTCAAGTGTATTAGTACGCTCTTTTCCTTTAGTTTTACCGCCTAGCCAGGTAACGTTAATCCCAAGACTTTCAAACCATTGCTTGAAATTTATTCCGTGTTGTTCAGAAAGGATTTCTGTAGGTGCCATCAGGGCAACTTGAAAACCTTGTGCTATTGCTGTTAATGCACTTAATGCTGCAACCAGTGTTTTACCTGAGCCTACATCACCTTGTACTAATCGCATCATGGGGTAGGCATGCTGTAAATCCCCTTTTATTTCGGCTACAACTCTATTTTGTGCATTAGTCGGTGCAAAAGGGAGTTGCGCTAAAAATTGGCTCTCTAATGTATTTATAGGACTTAGGGAAACTGCACTTACTTGCTGCCCTTGCTCGCGTACTTTTAATAAGCTTAAGTTTTGGGCAAGTAGCTCTTCAAATACTAAGCGTTGTTGTGCCGGATGCATGCCTTGTTCAAGCGAAATAATGTCAACATCATTCGCAGGGCGATGAAGTAGCAATAAAGCTTCACTTAATTGCATATGTGACGGTTGCCATTTTTCAGGGATAAGCTCTTCAACAGAATACTTATGTAATAAATCGATGGCCTGTTCACTTAACGCTCTAATTGATAATTGTTTTAAGCCTTCGGTGGTTGAATACACGGGGGTTAGTGTTGCGGCGGTTGGTTGCTCGTTTGGGGTATCGCTAATGCTGTATTCTGGGTGGCTCATCTCAAAGCCAACGCGCCCGCGTCTTACCTCACCAAAGCAACGGATTATTTTGCCACTGCTAAATGCGTTTTTTTGCGCTGCTGTAAAATTAAAAAACCGTAAAGTAAGCCTACCTGTACCATCGTTTATTTGCACCACTAACATACGCCGTTTACCAAAGGTCACTTGGCTTGTTTCTATTGTTGCTTCAACAGTACAGTGGCTGTGTAAAGTAACATCGTTAATAGCATAAATACGGGTACGATCTTCATAGCGTAAAGGCAAATGAAAGAGCATATCTTGCACGGTAGCTATACCTAGCTTTTGTAGGCGTTCGGCCATTTTTGGTCCTACCCCTTTAAGTTCTGTAATAGGGTATTGGCTTAAGCTAGGTTTAGACAATGTAGGCTCAAATCTGTTTATTTGTGAATGAGTTAAGTGTACTCACAGGTTTGCTAAGCATCAAGCATGTTTTAAAGCTTGCCAAAACTGCTCGTTAGCGACTATTTCACCTTCTTCATCGAGTGGTGGGTAAGGTAGGTTTTTTAATCTACATTGCTTAGCAATAACTGGGTGATACCCTTCAAAATACATAGGGTGCTTAATCTCTTCACTTAGCATATCGCGCTTATATAGCCCTGCTTTTTCTCGTTGCTGCTGTGCTTCAAATAAAATAAGCGCAGCAGCTACTGATACATTAAGTGACTGCACCATGCCTTGCATAGGAATAATAATATTTTGATCGGCGTGCTTTAGCGCGTGCTCAGAAATCCCCGTTTTTTCTTGGCCAACGATTATAGCTGTGGGTTTTGTGTAATCGATTTCTCTAAAATCTACAGCATCTTCGCTCAAATGTGTTGCTAATATTTGTACATCTGGGTTGTGCTTGCGCATCATCGCAGCAGCATCATCAATATTTTTATGCAGGTGTGTTTCTAGCCAGTTTTTACTGCCGCCAGAGGTATTATTGGTCAGCCATTTTTGGTTTTCTGGCCATACAGCATGCACATGATGGCAACCTACTGCATCAGCACTTCTTACAATAGCTGAGAGATTATGATGTTTATGTACGTCTTCTAGGCAGACCGTTAAGTCTGTTTGGCGACGTGAGAGCACGTCTTTTATTCGTTGGTAGCGATTTTGCTGCATGGTGATCCTCTTTTTTGATAATTATACGTAATTTTATCTATTAAGGCATTACTGTGCGGCTAATTGGATTTTGCAAAGAGATTAGGGTCTCGGTTGATTGAATAGCCTCTATAGCTTGTATTTTATTAATGAGCACGTCTTGCAGATGGTCGATAGACTTGGCCATTACCTTTATAAAAATGCTGTAGTTACCCGTTGTGTAATAAGCTTCAACTACTTCTTCTAATGCTTCTAGTTTAATCAGTGTTTCAGGGTAGTCGCGAGCGTTATTTAAGTTAATACCGATAAAGCAACATACATCGTAACCAAGTTGCTTTGTACTAATGCTTAATTGGGTGCCGGTAATGATGCCCGCTTGTTTCATTTTTTCTACGCGTACGTGAATTGTGCCGGCACTTACAGCAAACCGTTTAGCTAATTCTGCGTAGGCTGTGCGGGCGTTGGCCATTAGAGCGTGAAGTATCTGTTTATCGAGATTATCGATTTGATAATTTTCCATTATTTTTGCTTACTTAAATTAGTGAATCTACATTTTTATACCGTGTAAATTAATCGATTTTGCATATTAAAGCTATTTTTATTATGGGTTATTGAATTAAAAGTTTAAATCGTTACAGTAACATCATTAAAGGCGCCTGCAGGGTGTTTTTTCATTAATAAGCAAGTAACAATAACTGGGAATGAGGCCAATTATTATGAGTTCACACTATGTGCAGCAACAGCAGCAAATAAGTAAAGTTAAGCAGTTTTTTTCACAGCAATTAGAGCAGCAACTAGGGTTAGTTGAAGTTCAGGCTCCTATTTTGGCCAAAGTAGGTGATGGCACACAAGATAACCTGAGCGGCCACGAGAATGCAGTTGCTGTTAACGTAAAAGCAATTACCGATAGCAGTTATGAAGTTGTTCATTCGCTTGCTAAATGGAAACGTAAAACGCTAGCGACTTATGGCTTTTCTGTAGGTGAAGGTATTTATACGCAAATGAAAGCGTTGCGCCCAGATGAAGACTCATTAAGCCCAATACATTCTGTTTATGTTGATCAATGGGATTGGGAGAAGGTAATTTGCCAACGTACTGAACGTACGCTCTCTACATTACAAGATACAGTTAAAGCCATTTACACTGGCATCAAGCAAACAGAGCAGTTTGTAAGTGAAAGCTTTGGTATAGCCCCATTCTTACCTAGTGAAATAACGTTTATACACAGTGAGCAATTACGCAAAATGTACCCTGACTTTAGTGCAAAGCAACGCGAAAAAGCCATTGCACAAGAGTACGGTGCGGTATTTTTAATTGGTATTGGTGGTGCATTAGGTGATGGTAAAATCCATGATGTACGCGCTCCAGATTACGACGATTGGTCTACCCAAACGATTGACGGATACACAGGATTAAATGGCGATATTTTAGTGTGGAACCCAGTGTTAGAAGATGCCTTTGAAATATCATCTATGGGTATTCGTGTAAGCCCTGATGTATTAAAAGCGCAATTGAGCATAACAGGCGATGAAGAACGCCTAGCATTCGATTGGCATAAAGCATTATTAGAAGAGGCTTTCCCACAAACAATTGGTGGCGGAATAGGGCAATCGCGCTTAGCAATGTTATTACTGCAAAAGCAGCATATTGGACAAGTCCAAGTAGGTGTATGGCCAAAGCAAACGCACGATACGGTAAGTGGCTTACTGTAAATTATAAAGGGCGCTTAATGCGCCCTAATGTGTTTTAAAGTTTATTTCTACTTTATTGTTTTGTAGGTTTATATTGCAAGGAGGGTAGTTGCGGGTAGTTTTTAATACTTTATCAAAAATATGGATCTCTACCCCTGAGTGTAATGATGTATTAACGACGAGATTTGCATCGCTTAGTAGGTCGTGGAGTTCATGATCTAGGCTAGATAACTTTTTCTCTAGCTGCTCTGCTTGTTGGCAATAATGCTGCTGTGTTGCGCCAATTTTTTTAATGAGCAGATTCTTCTTTTCTATATCTTTTACTTTATCTGCTTTTTCTAGTGCTGCTTGAAGGGTATCAAGCTGCTCATCGGTTTTTGCTAAGTCTTTAAAGCAGTTATCTGTGTCGGCCGTTATTTCAGCGCCGGATGCGGCTAAATTGATAGCCATTTTTGCACCTGATTCATTGCCTATTTCGCCAGCAATTAACACGGTTGCATCAAGAATCTCTCCACCAAAAATTTTCCCTTTGGGTAACTCTGTTTGGCCAACTTGTAATAAGTGTTTTGCTTTAATAGCACAATGGCTGGCTTGGCGGTCTATAAAGATGTTTTTGCCCTGCATATAACAGTATTGTGCGTGAGATACATGAACATCACCTTCACTTTTAATAGAGCACGACAATGTTTTATCTTCGAGCTTTTGATGGCCAATAATGCCTTGCTTTACAGTGATGTTTCCGCCGGCTGATAATTCGCCAGATTCGACCGTGCCAAAAACAGTAATGTCGCCTTTTGCGGTGACTCGCATTCCTGGGTCAATGTTTTTAGTCACAATAACACTGCCTTCAAAATCAATATGGCCGCTTTTAACATCTACATCAGAGATGGTAAAAATATCATCAACTCGCATACCGTTAGGTATTTCTACGGGGACCCCCGCTGTTGTAGAAACAAGCTCGAGCGGATTTGTTTTTGATATCTCGGCGCCTTCGCCTGCCACTAACTTTTTATTTTCACCGGGTTTAGCCGGTAGTATGTCACCTACTACAGTGAATCCTTCTTTACCGGGAGTTGCAGGTTGCTGGCGGATCAGTACAGTGCCGGGCTCTACGCTTGCCAGTTTACCAAAGTCGCGCATATCAACACTGCCATCTTCCTTCAGTTTTGGTGCTTTTAGGCGATCTTTGAGGGTTTCTACCATAGCTACAAATTTTGTTGCTGTGCCTTCTGCTGGTAGGCGGCCTTTGGCTAGAATCCCTTTTGCCACTGTACCTGGGGGGAAGTTAAATTGTTTATCTAAAAGCTGCTCTAAAAAAGCTTGTTTGTAACCACGTACAACCCCTGCTTTTATCAGTTGTTTTTTGCCCTCTTCTAACGAAAGTACTTTACCACCATAAGCTAAGGTTAGCTCACCTATGGCTTGCATTTTATCTTCACTTAACGTTACCACAAGCGATGCATCGTGCTTACTTGCTACAACCAAGGTTGGCTCATTATTTTGCGCTTTAAAAAAATTATCAATAGCCTCGTGGTCAATTTTGCATTCGCAAAACGTCGACTTCTCGAGTGCATCAATTATAAAAGCGGCGCTAGGTGGAGCGTGCTTACTTACATCAAGTAATACGTTCCCATTATTGGCAAGCTTAAACACTAGTTAATCCTTTTCTACTACTTAAGTTAAGATTGATTTTATTGCATGATTACAGAGTGCTAGATATTTACATGTGAGTCAAGAAAGGGCGATAAACAAAGGCTAGCAGTAAAAAATAGAGCTATAAAGGGGGTTTATAGCTCTGTATTTATTAATTAGTTGAAGGAAGTTCCATAATGCCGTCAATTTCAACTTGTGCGCCTTTTGGTAGAGCACGTACACCTAGTGCTGCACGGGCAGGATAAGGCTGCTTGAAATATTGGCTCATTACTTCATTAACAGTGGCAAAGTTTGATAAGTCTGTTAGGTAGATATTAATTTTAACAAGATCTTGGATTTTACCGCCTGCTTCTTCGCACACCGCTGTAATGTTTTTAAATACTTGATGTGTCTGCTCGCTAAAGTCTTCTGAAACCATTTCCATTGTTTCTGGAACAAGTGGAATTTGTCCAGATAAATAAACGGCAGTACCTACTTTAACCGCTTGGCTATAAGTGCCGATAGCAGCAGGTGCTTTTTCGGTAGAAATAAATGCTTTATTCATGAGTTTCCTATTTTACTTTTTACGATAGACTCTTTGCACATCAGGCATCACGCGAATGCGGCGCATAATATTAGCAACGTGGACGCGGTTTTTAACGGTAACGCCCAAGTCTATCACATATAAATTACTTTCTTTTTCGTCGGTAGTGATCTCAACAATGTTGGCTTGGGTTGTAGCAACAACATTTGTGAGTTTAGCTAAAGCCCCTTGGTGATTAATTATTTCCACCCGTAGCGCAGCTATATATTCTTTTTCTGGATTGTCATCCCATTTTACAACCAGGTATTTTGAGCGTTCGTTTTCCCAGCCGCGAATATTTTTACATTCTTGGCGGTGAACGGTAAGCCCTTTACCTTGGCTAATATGTGCAGTGATGGCATCCCCTGGTACAGGTCGGCAACACTTAGAATAATTAACCAACATGCCTTCGGTACCAATAATGGTTGCTTTGGCTTGTTTGCTAATATCAGACAAGTCGTCGCTTTCTTCTTGCAATAAGCGTTTAGCGATTAACACGCTCATTAAGTTACCTGCGCCTATTTCTACCAGTAATTCTAATACTGTAGATAGTTCGTGCTCTTCGAGTACGCGGGCTATGTTTTCATCCGCAATGCTGTCGAGCTTATTTTCACCTAAGGCAGAATCGAGTAAGCGTCGGCCTAATAACAATGCTTCTTCTTGGTGCTGGCTCTTAAGGTAGTTTCTTATCCCTAAACGGGCTTTACCTGTAACTATAAAGTTCAGCCACGTTGCATTAGGGTGTGCACCCGAGCTGGTAATAATTTCAACACTTTGCCCAGTATCTAAGGCTTTGCTTAGCGGGTAAGGTTTACGGTTTACCCTTGCACCTACACAAGTGTTACCTACATCAGTATGCACCGCGTAAGCAAAATCAACCGCGGTGGCGCCCATTGGCAGCTCTACTATGCGGCCATCGGGGGTAAATACGTATATTTCTTCTGGGAACAGCTCGGTTTTAACGTTCTCGACAAATTCGAATGATGAGCCGGCACTTTGCTGAAGCTCCAGCAAACTTTGCATCCATTGACGCGCACGCTGTTGAGCTGTGTTACCCGCGCCATCACCGGCTTTTTTATACATCCAGTGCGCAGCAACCCCTTTATCGGCCATGTGATCCATGTCATGCGTACGCACTTGTATTTCTACCGGAATACCGTGTGGGCCTACTAATGACGTATGCAAAGACTGATAACCATTTGTTTTAGGTACGGCAATATAGTCTTTAAAACGCGTTTCGATAGGTTTATACAGGTTATGTGCTACACCTAACACGCGATAACAGGTATCCATTGCATCTACGTTTATTCTAAAGGCGTAAATATCCATTACCTCATTAAAAAGCAGCTCTTTATTTAGCATTTTTTTATAAATGCTATAGAGGTGTTTTTCGCGCCCAGAAACCGTCGCCTTAATACCAGACTCTTCAAGACGTGCTTCTATTTCGGTTTGAATGTTAGAAATAACTTCTTTGCGATTACCTCGCGCTTTTGCCACTTCAGATTTAAGTGCGCGATGACGCATAGGGTATAAAGCCTGAAAACCTAAATCTTCTAGCTCATTTTTAATATCGTGAATACCTAAACGGTTTGCAATAGGTGCGTAAATTTCAAGTGTTTCACGGGCAATACGACGGCGCTTATCAGGGCGCAGAGCGCCTAATGTACGCATATTGTGAGTACGATCGGCCAGTTTAATTAAAATAACCCGAATGTCTTGGGTCATAGCCATGATCATTTTTCGGTAGTTTTCAGCTTGGAATTCTTTTTTGTCTTTAAAGCTGAGCTTATCGAGCTTACTTACCCCTTCAACAAGTTCGGCAACCGTATCGCCAAATATTTCGGCTAAGTCCTGTTGGCTAAAGTCGGTATCTTCAATAACGTCATGCATTAGCGCGGCCATAAGTGTTTCATGGTCAAGGTGCATGCCAGCAAGAATTTGGGTTACTTCAACAGGGTGAGTAATGTACGGCTCGCCGCTTGAGCGAGTTTGCCCCTCGTGAGCCTCTCGGGCTACCACGTAGGCTTTTTGCACTAGCTCTACTTCAGCAGCAGGCAAGTATTCAGATATTTTCTTTTTAAGACCTTCAAAAAGATACATTCACACTCCAATGTTCTCGTGAAGCAATAAGTAACGGTAAGTAATAGAATATACGATGAAAAGAGGGGATTGCCAACGGCTAGAGTAGAAATACTGAGCCGTTGACTAAATCAAACCGGGTGGTTGATTATTGATTACCGCCAACAATAGCAGCAACCGCAGCTAATTCAGCTGCTTCTTGGTGTTGTTGTTCTTCACGGTCAATAACGTCCATTGATGAACTATCAACTAAACCTTTTTCGATTTCACGTAGAGCGATAACGGTTGGTTTGTCATTTTCAGCGTCTACTAGTGGGTCTTTACCACCAACAGCAATTTGGCGGGCACGACGAGCCGCAACTAAAATTAAGTCAAAACGATTACCAATTGCATCTACTGCATCTTCAACTGTTACGCGAGCCATCTCAGCACTCCAAAATAATTTAAAAGCAAAGGCGTAGTTTACTGCAAGCAGCTTGTTTCGCCAATAGCCAGTGGTTAATTTTTACCAGTTTTCCCTGTAAAGGGCATAAATGGCTTATTTAAGTAAGTTTGTAATTAAATCGTGATGACGGCTAGCTTGTGCTTTTAACGTTAAGCGCTGCGCTAATACGATAGTTTCAATATTGCTAAGGGCTGTTTCAAAGTCATCATTAACTACAACATAATCATATTCATTGTAGTGCGATGTTTCTGATTGCGCTTTGGCCATACGCCCAGCGATGACCTCTGCAGAATCTTGGCCTCGGTTATTTAAGCGCTGCTCAAGCTCTGCTTTAGAAGGGGGCAAAATAAAAATTGTTTGTACGCTTGGCATAATTTCGCGCACTTGCTGCGCACCTTGCCAGTCAATATCTAAAAATACATCAATACCGGCATTCAGCTGCGACTCAATAGCCTGCTTTGAAGTACCGTAGTAATTATCGAATACTTGCGCCCATTCAAAAAAATCATCTTTGGCAATTAATGCTTTAAATTCATCGGCGCTTACAAAGTGATAATGCACCGCATTTTCTTCACCAGGACGAGGGCTTCGAGTGGTATGCGAGACCGATACTTTCATATCTGCGTGTCTTTTTAGTAACGCCGTGATTAAGCTAGATTTACCCGCACCAGAAGGCGCCGATAAAATAAATAAATTTCCGCGAGTTTGAGCCATGTTTTTCTCTACTTAAAATAAACAGGCTTGGATTAAATCAATAATCCAAGCCTTTAATTACGTTATTGTACTTTATTTAACTAATTGTGCTCAAGTAAGTAGCACACAAGTACGATCACTCAATATTTTGAATCTGCTCTCTCATCTGCTCAATGAGCACTTTTAGCTCCACAGCTGCATTAGTAATATCGCTATTAATAGACTTAGAGGCTAGGGTGTTTGCTTCGCGGTTAAACTCTTGCATCATAAAATCTAAACGGCGGCCACACGCGCCACCTTTATTAAGAATTTTTTTAGTTTCTTTTACGTGCGACTTTAAGCGGTCGAGTTCTTCGGCAACATCTTGCTTTTGCGCAAGGTAAATAAGCTCTTGTTCAAGGCGAGATTCGTCAATGTCGGTTTTTAAGTCTTCAAGCTTTTGATTAAGCTTTTCACGCTGCCACTTTGCTATTTCTGGTAAGTGACTTTCTACTACAGTAACTTGCTCAAGTATGGCATCAAGGCGAGTGGCAATCATTTCTTCTAAATTTGCGCCTTCATCGCCACGGGCTGATTTAAAATCTTCAACTACTTGGTCAAAGCCCGCTATAAGTGCTTTATTAACGGTATCTAAATCGAGCTCCTGTGCTTCCATTACGCCAGGCCAGCGCAGTATATCAACTGGGTTAATGTCGCCACTACTTTGTTGCTGCACCCATTTAGCACTATTTATTAGTTGCTCAGCAAGTGACTCATTAATTGATAGCTCACCCACGTGTGCTGGATTTGCAACAAACTTTAAAAATACTTCAACTTTACCGCGTTGCAAATTTTTACGTAAACGCTCACGAATTACCGGCTCCATGCCACGAAATTGCTCTGGTGCGCGAATAAACGTTTCAAGGTAGCGCTGGTTTACTGAACGAATTTCCCAGGTGCCAGTGCCCCAATCGCCTTTAATTTCGCGACGCGCATAAGCAGTCATACTGTGGATCATGGATAAGTTCCTAAAATTTATTAATACAATATTGCGATGATTATACCGTAACACTGCTTAACCTCTAGAGAAAATTTATTACGCTGAATATTTTACAATCAGCATGGCATCTACCCGCTCATGCACTTATAATGTCGCAAATTCAGAATTAAGGGGATCGTCAATGCGTCCAAGCGAAAGAACACCTAACCAAATTAGACCGGTATCATTTACACGTAATTACACATTACACGCTGAAGGCTCAGTACTTGTTGAGTTTGGTAATACCAAAGTACTTTGTACTGCTACGGTTGAAGCAGGTGTACCACGTTTTATGAAAGGCCAAGGCAAAGGGTGGATCAACGCTGAATACGGTATGCTACCGCGCTCAACGCATACGCGTAACGCACGTGAAGCAGCACGTGGCAAGCAAGGCGGTCGTACTATGGAAATTCAACGCTTAATTGCTCGCGCATTAAGAGCTGCAGTAGATTTAAAAGCGCTTGGCGAAAACACCATTACAATTGATTGTGATGTGATTCAAGCTGATGGCGGAACACGTACTGCATCTATTAGTGGTGCATGCGTTGCTTTAGTTGATGCACTTACTCACATGCGCGCTAAAGGAATGATCAACTCAAACCCACTTAAGCACATGATTGCTGCTATCTCGGTAGGTATTTATAAAGGCCAACCAATTAGTGATTTAGAGTACCTTGAAGATTCTGAAGCCGAAACCGATATGAACGTAATTTTAACTGAAACAGGTAAAATTATTGAGGTGCAAGGTACCGCAGAGGGCGAACCATTCTCGTTCGACGAATTAGATGAGCTACTTACACTGGCTAAACATTCAATCCGTGAAATTATTGACGTTCAAAAACAAGCGTTAGCATAAGCGAGAACCCCAATGAAAGATTATCAAAAAGAGTTTATTGAATTTGCTTTAGAAAAGCAGGTTTTAAAATTTGGCGAGTTTACCCTTAAATCAGGTCGTACAAGCCCATACTTTTTTAATGCTGGCCTCTTTAAGACAGGACGTGATTTAGCACGTTTGGGTCGTTTTTATGCATCAGCCCTCGAAGACGCAGCAATAGAATATGACGTTTTATTTGGCCCAGCTTATAAAGGTATTCCTATTGCAACTACTACCGCAGTAGCGCTGGCAGATCACCATGATAAAGATGTACCTTATTGCTTTAACCGTAAAGAGAAAAAAGCACATGGTGAGGGTGGTACATTAGTAGGTTCTGCATTAACGGGCAAAATTATGCTGGTGGATGATGTGATCACCGCAGGCACTGCGATTCGTGAATCAATGGAAATCATTGCCGATAACGGCGCAGACCTAAGTGGTGTACTAATAGCACTTGATCGCCAAGAAAAAGGCAAAGCTGAGCTTTCAGCTATTCAAGAGGTTGAGCGCGACTTTAATACCAAAGTGATCTCTATTGTAAAATTAGCTGATCTTATTAGCTACCTTGAGAGCCAAGGTACAATGGACGAGCATTTAGCATCAGTTAAAGCATATCGAGATCAATACGGTATTGCCTAACTAAAAAAAGCCTCGCAATTGCGGGGCTTTATTTTGACCACAGTAAATAGAGCTAATAATGAAAGATGTATTTAAACCTAACGGCCTTGGTATAAAGCGTATATTTAAAGCAACGTATTGTTCGTACCTTGGTTTTAAAGCGGCCTTTATAGAAGAAGCGGCTTTTAGGCAAGAGTTGCTACTTAGCATTATTTTGCTACCCATTTCTTTTTGGCTAGCTTCATCGTTATTACATTGGGCATTGTTAGTAAGTACATTACTGATCATACTGATTGTGGAATTACTTAATTCAGCAATAGAAGCGCTCACTGATCGCGTAAGTACAGAGCGCCATGTATTATCGGGGCGTGCAAAAGATATGGGATCTGCAGCAGTAACACTCTCATTAATGATCCTTACGATCGTGTGGGGTGCTAGTTTGTATATAAAGTTATTTCAGTAAACCCTCTATATAAACCAATTAATACACCTAAAATGTTAATAAAGTGCTAGTTATGTTGTGTTTTTAGCGCATTTAGCTCAAATACTCAGCGAACAGTCATTTATTTCAAGTTTTCTTCAAAAAAGGGTTGATCTGTTTTCGGATCTCCCTATAATGCGACCCCACTGAGACGGCAGAGCGCAACGCATAGCGAGGCACGAGCTACTCAGTGAGTTGAGTAAAACTTAGTTTTAAAAACTTTCAAGTTTAACAAAATTAAGTGTTGACAAAAAAATAGGAAGGCGTAAGATGCGCAGCCCTAGCGAGATAAAGTTTAACGCTTTAATCGCAACGTTCTTTAACAATATAAAGCAATCATCTGTGTGGGCACTCGTACAGATTGAGTTCTAACAGCCAAGCTACTTAGTTACTG
>NZ_PNCY01000066.1:0-26369 GCF_005887105.1 Pseudoalteromonas sp. S2893
AGTAGCTTGGCTGTTAGAACTCAATCTGTACGAGTGCCCACACAGATGATTGCTTTATATTGTTAAAGAACGTTGCGACGTTGTCGCTAGGGATGCGTATAATACATCCTTTATTTTTCGAGTCAACACTTAATTTTAAACTTTCTTTTTAGAAGATTTAAAACCGAAGTTTTACTTAACTCTGTGAGCAGCTCGTGCCTCGCTATGCGTTGGCGTTCCCCGTCTCAGTGGGGTCGCATTATAGGGAGATCCGAAAACAGATCAACCCTTTTTTTAGATCTTTTTACTGTTCGAACAAAAATAGAGCAAAACAGCGTAAAACTAGCTAAATCACTGGCTAAGATGATGCTTTTTTATACTGATTTTTATTATTTAATATAAATTTCATTGCTATGTTCGTTTAAGACGTTAAGATAGCAAGTTCACAATGTTAAATTAATGTTTATTTCCTGTTTATTGGTAGATCTAAAATGAAATTACCCGATCAAAAATCTTTTATCTTCTCTGTTATTCTTGCTGTAGTTGGTTTTGTTATTGTTGAGTTTGCTTTAGGCAGCTTAGCTTTAAGCCCAGCATTGCTATTTGGTGCTGGTTTATTAATTGGTGGGATTGCTATTGCTGCAATATCATCGGAAGGTGGTGAAGAAGCTGAAGTTAAAACAAAAACACTTTATGTTGGTAATCTTCCTTATCGTGCAAATGAAGGTGTTGTTCGCGCTTTGTTTGAAGAACAAGGTAAAGTTTTCAACGTGCGCCTATTAAAGGATAAAAATACTGGCAAACGTCGTGGCTTTGGTTTTGTTGAAATGGCACAGGCAGATGCAGACAATGCAATTGCTAAGTTAAACGATAGTGAGTTCCAACAACGTACTCTAAAAGTACGTGAGGCAAAACAAAAACAAGAAGATGATTCTAGCTCTTTACGTACTGAGACGGATCAATCAGTGTAACGTGCTTTATAGCTAGCTTATTACTCAAAACATCAGCCGTTGCATAATATTGCAGCGGCTTTTTTTTGTCTGTAAATTTATTTCCAAAGTTATGCTGCTCTAGTAGGTAGTTTACTCTGCTAGCAATGGCCGCGCCTGAATCGAGTAATTGCACTGCGTTATTAAAGTACGCTTGTATAGCATCGCTAAGAATTGGGAAATGTGTGCAGCCTAGTACAAGTACATCTATATCTGAGTTAATGCGCAAACGCGTAAGCTCTTTATGCAGTTTGAGTGTATCTAGCTGCTGAGTGAAAAATAACTGCTCTGCCAATGCCACCAGCTCAACACTGCTATATAAACTCACTGTTACGTTGCTGGCATGTTCTTTTATTAATGTATGAGTATAGGGGCTTGCAACTGTGGCGGGGGTTGCCAATAAGCCGATGTGCTTTGTGCGAGTTACTTCAGCAGCAGGCTTTATTGCTGGCACTACGCCGACAATAGGTATTGATGTAATTTTGCGTACTTCACTTAAGGCTGATGTAGAGGCTGTATTGCAGGCTATAACAATAAGGTCGACATTAAGCGCGTTGTGCTCAATAAAATATATGAGTGAGCACAAACGCCCTATAATAGTTTGCTGGGTTTGCGCGCCATAAGGGAGTAACGCATTATCCATAAAGTAGCTGTACTGTGCATCTGGAATACGCTTTTGAATATGCTCAAGCACGGTGGTGCCACCTATACCTGAATCAAATACCATTATGTGGGCTGACAAACTTTGGTTCCTACTGTTTATTAAGAACGGCAGTTTGCCATGAGGTATTTATAAAAGAAAGTAGTTTAGCTTTGCTCAGACTTTAGCGCGTCGAGTGCATCGCCCGCTGAATTTAATTGGTTTAGGTTTTCAAACATTGCTTGGGTGTAATCAACTAGCTGATCGACTGCTGCTTGATCTTGGTTAAGCCACTCTATAATACCGGCAAGCTGATCTTGTAGGCCTAGTTGCGATGCTTTATCAAATGCATTTTTTAGATCGTCATTAAAAGGTGCGATCGCATCGGCTACCTCTTTTGTTGGGTTTGGCTGATATTGCTCATAACTTTTAACGGTAGCGACTGTTTTTGTTTGGCGAAGATCCATTGAAAATGCAACGAGTTGCTCACTGCCTAAGCTAAGCTCTTGTGCTTTTTCAAATGCTTCATCCAAATCACCGCTAAAGAATGTTTTACTTACACCTTGTAGCTCTTCCATCATGGCATTAATGGCATCTTGCTCTTGCTCGTTTAAATCACCATTAACCGACATTGAAAAAGACAGCTCTCGAGATTGCGACGATGAGCTGGCAAACGATTCGCTGTTATTGCTTTGTTGATACCCGCTCGCTGTTTGAGACTCATATGCATCAGCAAAGCTAATACTGACCTCATCACCTTCGGCTGTTGTAAACTTATACTCGGCATTGCTGCTCATGCTTACATATTGTGCTTGGCTTACGCTAACACTGGCCGCTTGTGGGTTAAATAGGGTTTGCTCAAACTCATCAAGCCCCTCAAAAATGCCTTCTTTTGACTTGTCGATGCCCTCTTGCATTTCTTCGTTAAATACACCGGTGCCTTTTAGTTCATCAACCGCTTCGTCTATACCGGTTTGAACACCTGTGCGCGCATCATCTAACATATTTTTTAATTTATCGTCATCGGCACCATTGGCTTTGGCTTTATTAACTGCGCCAGATACAAAGTCCAGTACATTTTTTACTATTTCATCAAAATCGAATAAAGGTTTATCGGCTTGTTTTTGCTCAACAGGTAAACCTAGTTGCTCTGCCATTTTATCGCCAAGCACTTTTGCAGCAAGTTCTCTGCCTCGCTGTAATGAACTTTCTTGCGGAGATTGGATTGTTGGCTGCTGTAGCGCTTCTTTATTATTGAATTTGTTTACGTTGTTGTTTGGCGTATAGCCATAATTACCGATTTTCATGATCCACCTCCGTTACGTACTTAGCTTATTATCGGCTAATAGTGACAAAACTAAAGTGCATGTTTAAAAAAACAGCAACTTTATTATCAGCAAAACTAGACAAATACTGCTCGCTCCCTACAATAGCGCCGATAAATAGATCTCATAGATAAGGTAGTAGCATTAATGGCAGTGATTAAAATAGATACCACACAGTACGATACGCAGCTAAATGAAAAAGAGCAGCGTATTACGTCGCAATTTAAGCGATTTGGTGTGCAAGCGTTAGAGGTGTTTAGCTCAGAGCCAATTAACTACCGCCAACGTGCTGAATTTAGAGTATGGCACGATGGGGATGATCTATTTCATATTATGTTTGATCAGGCCACGAAAGAAAAAATTCGCGTCGACACCTTTGACCCTGCCGCGCCATTAGTTGGTGAAGTTATGCAGGTGATGATTGATAATTTAAAGTCGTGTGAAGTATTACGCCGTAAGCTGTTTCAAATCGATTATTTATCGTCATTAAGTGGCGAGATTTTAGTAAGCTTGCTTTATCACAAACCACTCGATGATCAGTGGCTAACTGAAATAAAAGCCCTGAAAGAAAAACTGAGCAGCAAATACAACATTGACTTTATCGGTCGTGCGCGCAAACAAAAAGAAGTACTAGCCAATGATTTTGTTACTGAGCGTTTAACCGTAAACGGCCAGGAGCTTATTTATCAACAAGTAGAAAATAGCTTTACGCAGCCTAATGCTAAAGTGAATATAAAAATGCTGGAGTGGGCACAAGACTTATGTAAACCACTGAGTAATGACCTGCTGGAGCTTTACTGTGGGAATGGTAATTTCTCTATTGCATTGGCGGGTTCGTTTAATCGCGTATTGGCTACTGAAATATCTAAGTCTTCTGTACATTCAGCGCAATACAACATTGCTAAAAATAAGGTAGATAACTTAGATATAATTCGTATGTCGAGTGAAGAGTTTACCCAGGCAATGAATGGCGAACGTACCTTTTCGCGTTTAGAGGGGATAGATTTAAAAAGTTACGATTGCCAAACTATTTTAGTCGACCCTCCACGCGCAGGTATGGATACCCTTACCTGTGACTTAGTGGCCAACTACGAGAACATTATTTATATATCGTGCAACCCAGAAACGCTTGAGCGTGATTTAGATCACTTAACCCGTACTCATAATGTTAAGCGCTTTGCGATATTTGATCAGTTCCCTTATACGCATCACATAGAATCGGGTGTTTTCTTACAAAGAAAATAGTGAGTTAAATTTAAATCACTTCCATAAAAAAAGCTCCTTACGGAGCTTTTTTTGTTTTAGCAAATCTTACTTGTTCGCTAAATAGTTAATTAATTTACTAATATCTTCTGGCGCGGTAATACCAGACTCACGGCCTAGATTTAATTTGTATTTACCATTTACGATAAAGGTTGGTACGCCACGTAGCGCGCCTTTTTCTTTAAAGTAATTTTGGTCACGCTTCATTTTAGAGCTTAATGTACGTACCGAGAAGCTTTTGTATAGTTTATCAAACTTATCGCCATCAACACCCTGCGCTACAAATACATCTTTTACATCTGCAAGCTCGTTAAATTTAGCGCGCTTAGTGTGAATGTGATTAAAAATAGCCGCAACAATTTTATCTTTTTGCGGAAGTACTTCCGCGGTTGCTAGCGCTTGGCTCATCATTTGTTGGTTTTCTGGATCGCGAACACCGACAAAATCAACATGGCTCTTTTTAAATTTAACGTCTTTATCTAGCTTCGGCTTAAACTCACCAATTAACGCTTCCATGTTATTACAAGCAGGGCAATAAAATGAGAAAAACTCTTTTACTTCTGGCTTTTTAGTCGCGCGCTCTGCAACCACATCGTAATGTACGCCTTCTTCATAAGTGGCGGCTACACTGCTCGCAGCCATAGGCAGTAGTAATGCAAGTAAACCTGCTTTAACTAATTTGATCATTGTTATTGTTCTCCGAGATTAAAGTGTTAGTAAAAAAGCAACTAACTCATTCAGTTCTTGCTGGTTATTAATGGTGTTAATGTTTATTTTATATTTATCGTTTACGATAAAGGTAGGCACACCGGTTAGCGCACCTAGTTTTGAATATTTGTTTTGTTTATCTTGCATTGCACGCTCAGCTGAAATAATTGGCATGCTGGCAATGTCTTGATCAAACGTTGCGCTATCGATACCGTTAACTTCAAGCAATTTTTTAACGTCTTTCATTTGCGTTAAAGGTGCGCGCTGTACATGAATACTTTTAAAAATTTGGTCGCTGATACTTTGTGCTTGACCGTGTTTTTTACCGATTAAGTAGGCGTAGCTTAAGTTGCTTTGCGCCTGTGGTGATACACCGCCTAAAAAGTTAACGTGATTTTTTATAAATTCAGTGCCCTCAGGTAGGCTTTTTTCAATTGCCTTTGCAACAGGCTCAAATTTAAAACAATGCGGACAGTAAAACGAGAAAAATTCGGTTACTTGCGGCTCTGCGCTTTTTTCTACATCAATAACAGTATACTGGTTATCGGCTTCAAACTGTGCAGCAAGGGCTGCAAATGGTAAACATAAAAGTAGTAGGCTCAGTTTCAATTTTTTAAGCATTGGTATCTCGTGTACTTTTTAAATAAAATTTTATGGCAATAACTTCAGCGGAGCTTCTTGCAGTGCTGCAAACTGCTCTTTAAGCGCTAAAATTTGTTGCTCCCAATATTTGTCTTCAGCAAACCATGAAAAGTTCCGTACGAACGCAGGATCACTCCATCGTTTAGCTACCCAACCCATATAGTGAATAATACGCATTGCACGAAGCGGTTCAATTAATTTGAGTTGAGTGTGGTCAAAATCACAAAACTCTTCATACGCATTTACAAGGGTGTCTAACTGTAACAGCTGTGTTTGACGATCGCCACTGAGCATCATCCATAAATCTTGAATGGCCGGCCCCTGACGAGCGTCATCTAAATCAACAAACATAAGTGCTTCGCCTGCCCACAAAATGTTACCTGCGTGGCAATCACCATGTAAGCGGATCCCTTGCACATTTTTATACTGTGCTTGCGCTTGTTCAATAACCAAGTCCAATATGGTGTAAAAAGCCGTGCTGATCCCCATAGGTACCAAATTACTTTTTTGCAGATGAACTTTAGCTGTATGCAAATATTCTTCGCAGCTAAAGGTAGGTCTGTGCTCAAATGCTTTGCTTTTAGCCACCTGATGCATACGGCCAATTAAACGACCCATTACATCAAGTTGATCCAGGTTATCAACTTCAAATTGTCGCCCGCCTACACTTGGAAATAACACAAATACATAACCTTGGTGCTCAAATAAGCTTTCTCCGTTGTGCTTAATGGGTGCAACAACGGGTACTTCGGCCTCAGCTAATTCAAATGCAAAGTCGTGCTCTTCTTGTATTTGCGCTTTGCTCCAGCGCTCTGGGCGGTAAAACTTAACAACGTAGCGCAGGCCATCTTCCGCCTTAAATTGGTAGACTCTGTTTTCGTAGCTATTAAGTGCTAATAAACCTGACTCTGCATATATACCAACGCTTTCTATTGCATCGAGAATTAAGTCGGGCGTTAAATCTTCAAAACTAAATTTACTCATGGGCTTCTTAATGTAAAAAGCGGGTTACCCCGCTTTTGTTAGTGTGTTTATCGCGCTTTAAAAAAGTTACTCGGTTGCGATATGCTTTCATCGGGGTCATTAACCGGTGAAAGTACAAAGTTAAACTCCGTCATTGGCACTTTTAAATCATACGGGTCCATTACAAGTGACAGTGGCACATTATGCGATTGCCCTGCTTGCACTGTAAATGTTTGCTTGCCAATGTACTTAAAGTTTTCAAGGCCTTGAACATCAATATTAAAGGTTTGCTCGTACTGCGCCTTGTTGATTACTTTTAATGTATAGGTGTTTTCTACCAAGCCATTAAAGTCAACACGATACAGTTGGTTACGGTCTCGTATTATGTCAAAGTCCATAGGCTTTCTAAATGCAATGTTAGCCACCAGCGCACTGGTAAGCACCACCAGTATGACCGTGTAACCTATGATTTTAGCTCGCAGTGGGTTGGTTTTATTTTCAGGTGTTTCGAGATTGCGCTCTGTAGTATAAGAAATAAGACCACGCGGGTAATTCATTTTATCCATTACACCATCGCAGGCATCAATACATGCACCACAGTTTATACACTCGGCTTGCAAACCATTACGAATATCTATCCCTGTAGGGCACACCTGTACACACAAGTTACAGTCTATACAATCGCCCATTTCTAAATCTTCGTGGGCAATTTTACGCGAACGGGGGCCTCGGCTTTCGCCGCGTTTTTCATCGTAGGTTACGGTGTAAGTGTCTTTATCAAACATAGCTGATTGAAAACGTGAATAGGGGCAAATGTGTAAACACATAATTTCACGCATCCACCCTGCGTTAGCATAAGTACACGCTGCAAAGAAAATAATACTTACCAGCGCGTAACCACCTACGTTAAAGGTAACAAAGTCAGGGAGTAATTCACGGATAGGCGTAAAGTATCCGACAAACGAAATCGCCGTATATAAGGCAAATAAAACCCAACTGGTGTGCTTTGCTGTTTTTCGCCAAAACTTATCAAAGTCCATCGGGCGTTGATCTAGCTTTTTACGCTGATTCGCTGTGCCTTCAAACTTTTCTTCAAACCAAATAAATATAAAGGTCCATACAGTTTGCGGACAGGTATAGCCACACCATACTCGGCCATAAAAGGTAGTAACCAAAAAGAGTGCAAACGCGGCCAACATAAATATGAAGGCTAATATAGTGAAATCTTGCGGCCACAGCGTTAGCCCAAAAATATTGTACTTTTGGCCTACTAAATCAAATAACACAGCTTGCTGGCCATTAAAATTTATCCAAGGCAAGAGCATAAAGGCAAGCATGCCTAAAAAGCCTATACGCTGTCTAAGTAACTGATGAAGCCCTTTTACTGCGCGAACATAAATTCTGTTACGTGGGTTAAACCTGTCGTCTTGACGGCTTAAATCCGGTTGTTGGATTTTAACCTCTGCAGGTATATTCTTTACTTTAATTTGCTTGTCCATCGAAGTTCCTCAACGCCGCTTGGAAATAAAAACGTAGCAATATGTGCGTATTCTATACTGTAACTGTAGTTCGTTAATGGTAAGTGTGATTAGTTTAAATAATCAGCTGTTTGAATACTTTCAGATATTTCAGAAATATCTAACTGCTGTTGGCTATTATAACAATACTGGCTAAAATTACAGGTATAGATTGCTAATAATTTATTCATCTCAGTTACTTGCTTTTAAAATGCAGTTTATTACACTGCTTGCTAAATTTACCCCATTAAGATCAAGGTTTACGCATTCATGAAAAAGTTTATTATATTGGTCATTCTGATCCTTGCGTTTTTTACTATTGATCACCCATTAGTTAAAGAGCCCCGCGAAAAGCTATTAGGTGAAGGTGTGGGTTTTTTAAGTGATGCGAGCAAAATAAACCGTAGCCCAGCAGCCAATATGGCTAAAAACCGTATTAGCAGTGCGTTAAAGCTCTCTGAGTCTGAGCACGAATATATTGAAAAAACCTTTACCACTGATGATTCAGTGCAGTTATTTCATTTACGTTATTGCCGCGAGCGCGACCTAAATTTATATTTTTACGAAGAGCGTTTAAATACAGTGTGTAAAATTGTATCGGATGCATTAGAACAAAAGAGAGCTAAGTAGTGGATTTTTCGCAGTTAAACAAAAAAGCGAGTGACTCTTTTCATAAACAGCGCACAATACTTAAAAAGCTATCGCAAGGAAAAACCTTGCATTGTAAGCAGTGCGGCGAGGTGTTAACACTCGATTTAGCCACCAGCGAGCCGGGTAAAGGCGTTGTTAAGTGTAAAAAAGGCTGCACTGATATTATTTTAGAACTTGGCGCTTAATTATCCTAAGCGCCGTTAAATATACCTAAAGGCTATTCTTCCCACCCTTCATCTGTAATCAGCCCACTGTTTATGGCTACCACTTCAATAAGCTCGGCAAAACCTAATGCAAAGTCGCCCATTGATTCGTACTGATACTGATATAAAGCTTCGAGTGTCATGCTATTTTGCTGCGCAACTTGCACTCTTGTTTGCTCATCAACAGCAAAAAAGCTAAGCGTACTTAGCGCACTCTCTAGTGCTTCTTTGTACTCAGGCTCTAAAGCGGGAGCTGTTAATAGAGGTTGTGCGTATTCTTGAGTTGCACGTAAAAAACCTTCACTCCACGCTTGGGTATAGTCTAGGTCAAAATTGGCGGGTAACTTATAACCGGTTTCAAATACTTGCTCACTAATTTGATGGTACAACGCCATAAATAAAAACAGTATTTCTTCGTCTAAATCGTTAGCCGTATTAGGCACAATATGCGCTAACCACTGGTGAACTTCTAATGGGCTTGGCGAACAAATAACCCCAAATAGATAGCCTTGGCTTTGTGTTAATGACATAGCCTGAGGTTGAGTACTTAAAAATGCACTTAATTGCTGTGCGTGTTGTTCGTTAAACTGTGGTAATTGCATTAAATCTCTTTTATTACATTAAAAATTTAGTGGGTAGCGGCCCTGTGCATCGGGGCGGCCTAAAAACTTAACCGCGTCGTGTACATCTTTTGGTAAGCTTGCATCAGGTTTAACATAGCCTGCTACTTTAAAGTCAAAGTTAGCTTTAAGTGTTGCGTCGGCTTCAAGGCCTAACGTGTTATCTGGGTCGACCAAAATAGCTATATCGCCCGACTTACAGCTTAGCATGCCACTCAGTGGCCCTATATTAAACCAGCCATTAAAGCCTTTAACATCTATATTTGGGCTAGCAATCTCGCCTTTTAATGACTCACAATAAGGCACACCTGAGGTGTACTCGTTAAGCTCTAAAATGACTCGGCCTTTAGCCGTAGCTGGTATAGGTAGTGCAATACGTTGCATGGCACGCTCTACGGTCGAGCGAATTATACCATCGGTAACTTTAACCACATTATTAAATAATCCGTAATTCACATCAGCATAGCCCGAAATATCGCTACGCTCACGCGGATTACCAAATTTTAAGTTAGCATTTAAATTACCCGTAAATAACTGCCAGCCAGAAATATCCCAGCGTACATTATTTAGCTGCTCGTCTTGATAGCGCACTTGCATCATTTGGCCTTGCCATACACTCCCTACGGTTTGCCCTATTTCAAGCTGCTTAGGTAAGTACGGCTTAGCTAGGTCTAACGCAATGGCCGCTGGTAATTTCATTATGCAAAACACAATAAAACTAATAAAAAATACCACTGATAATATTATTATTTTTTTCATTAATTACTTCTCTAGTACTAAGCGGCTTACACGTACAAACCCTGATTTATCATCTTTGCTTAAATCAAGGTTCTCTACTCTTAAGCCATGCTGATTAACCAGTTCGTCTAACCATTCTATTAATTGATTAAACTCTACCGAATCAAGCGTTAAACGTAACGAGTTATCGTTAGGCTGCATTTTACTAATAGTAATACGGTAGCGACTACGCGTTGAATTAACCACTTGGCTAATATTTTGATTGCTAATTGCCTGCGTGTTACCCGCCGCTTTTAACTTTACTATGCTTTCATCAACCCATACGAGCAGCTCTTGCTGAGTGACGTACGACTTTTTAGCTTTATCTATGGCGTTATTTAAAGGTCTAAAAATTCCCATTACTAAAACAAAAACAACAAATATACCACCAGCAACCATAATTAATTGCTGCTCTTGCTCTTTTAAAGAGCGCCAGTATTGTATTATTTGCTTTTTCATACTGCACCTCGCAGTTTAATTTCGCCTACTACAAAATCGCCATCGTTATTTAACGACCCTTGCTCAACCGTTAACCCTTGTTGCTCAAGTATACTTTTTACTTTACCAAACGTTTGAAAGTCTTTTGCGCGTGCGCGTATTCGCAGCTCATTACGGCGTTTATCGTAACGTAGGGTTTCTGGCGTAAATTCGTTTACTTGCGAAAACACGCCAACCAATTGGCTGGTCAAATCTAAAAACCCGGCTTCACTTTCGCCATTAATGGTTTTAAGCGCGCCCCTGATTTGGCTTTTAATTAAGTTAGGACGTACTTTAGTTCCGGGGAATGCTTTTTGGTATCTATCCACTACCTGGGCTTTAGCAAGCTCAACACGCGAGTTAAGTTGATTTAGTTCAACCAGCTTTATGGCAATAGTAGCAAATAAAGCAACACCGGTAATAATGGCTGCGCCTTTCCAATAACCCCACCACAGTGCACTTTTCTTTTTAAGCTGGTACATACCTTGGCGTAAATTAAATTTAACGCTGGCAAGTTGTTTAGCAAATAAGGCCAATGGTAAATCGTAATCGCTTGCTTGCGAAATTAGGTTAATACTTTCAGGAAACTGATTAGCCGGGCTATAGTGCTTTACGCTCGGCTCGCCAAGTGCACTTAAGTAATCCCTTAGCCAGCTATTTTCAACAGCACTAATATGCCAATCGCCTCTTTTAAATAACCACTGATTATTAAGCTCTATGGCGGTTAATGTATCATCGTCGGCTGTAGGCAGTAGTAGGGCATCAGGTAAAATGGTGTATACCGCCAAGTTATGCTCTGAAAATAAAGCAAGCCAAGCCTCAAACCACTCGCGGTCTGTTAAGGCAACTTTAATTGCATGCTGCTCATTAATCATAGTGGGCTCGCCAATTGCGACAAATAGCTCGTCTATATCGCACGCAATATCTTCTTCAAGCATGTATGGCAACGCTTGCTCTAACTTGCGATTCCATTTAGTCGGCAACGCCACTGTTTTCAGCTGCACCTGATCGCTAGGCAGTAATACCACTACCTCGCGGGTTTGCGCTTTTTCACTTAGCTCACTTAAACGGCTTGCATCGGTTAATTCCCCACTGGCAATTATTTCTTGTTCTTGTGGTGAATAAATTAACCAATTTAATTTATCTTGCTCTGTTTGACCCGTGCGGATCAGCAGTATTTCTGTCACTGTACGCCTCCAAATTTTCGCGCCAGTATCGTTACTTCGCCATTTTTGGCATGAAGTAATGTGGTCATCGAAAAACGCAAATCGACAAATGTCGCCTGCGTTTGTAATTTAAAATATTCGCTGTTAATACTAAATAGCTCTTTAACCGAATCTAAATTTGTACCGCCTTGCTGCTGTACCTCGGAAAAAAATTCATCCACGCTATCAAATCCGGTTTCAGGGCGAGCTGCTATAACGGCCTCTGCGCCCGATAACGATAATTCGTCAATCATGGCACTTAAAATAAGTGCCTGTTCGGGAAGTAACGTATTGACGTTAATCGATAATAAGGGAGACCCCGGAATAACACACACAAAAGGTAATACCTTTTCCATTACTAGCGGATTAAAACCTTTTACCAAACGCAGCTCAGAAGGTGATGCAAATAAACTATTTGCGCTCATATAAGGGTAATCACGCGATAAATACTCATCTTCTTCAGCGCCTGAACGATAGGTAATGCTGTTTTCATCAAGCCAGTCAAATACACTGTCTGCCATTGCTTCTTCGCTTTCCTCGGCAGGTAAATCTTCAATGTTTTCTAATAATGCAAAGAGTGCTTTATGAGCAGGGTTGGTTTTGCTGGTAGAGTTTGGGTCTGGCGCTTCCCCTAATGCATTTAAATTTAAACACGCCTGTAAGTCAGTAATTTTACCGCTTAGAGTACCGTTATCTACAGGGTATTGGGTGTCGCCTTGTGTGGCCCAAACCTGATCTAACGAGGTTTTGTCAGGATCATCGTCTTTACTTAATTTTAGTGCCTTTATTGCCAGCTCTTCACCGCCGTAGGCATACCACTTTGCTTGTTGGTGCCCTTGCAGGTTAGTACTTTTTTGAACCTGCACCATTAAATTAGCGCTCATTTCTACGGCTAATATCGCGGCCAGTGCAACAATAAACAGCACAATAACTAATGCGGCACCGCGTGATTCGCGCTTATTCATTAATTACTCTCCCCGCTGTTTTTGCCCTGCCCGGGTACTAAAAAAACACGACGAATAGGCTCTGCCTCAATTTGTTGTAAAGTAACCGCAACCGCTTTAGGTAAGGCTTTTATTTGCCATTGCTCTTGCCATTCGTTGTTGGCATCTAAAAATTCAAATTTAAGCTCTTCAATACCTTTTAAAACAACTTGGACCCGCGGCTCCATATTATCAAGCTGATCTACATACACTCTGTATACACGCTCTAAATTGTCATCAAGCACTCTATACCCTACGGCTTGTAACTCAGAGCGAGGCAGCAAGTTAATTGGGTTTACCCAGCCATCGCGTACAAACGCAATACCATCGTATTGGCTTTCTAATATATAACGCCCTGCGAGTAAGTATTGCTCTTGCGCATCACCGGCTTCGTTACGTACAGTGCGCTGAGTCATTTGGCTAAAGTCTTGGTCCATTAACCTAAATGCGGTTTGTAGACCATTAAGCTCCGCTATTTTTTCATCAGACGCTTCTTTTGCTTTGGTGGTTGAGTCTAAAATTTGGTGAGTAGCCATAATCACCACCGCTAAAATAGCCATAGCAACTAATACTTCGATTAATGTAAATCCGCGCTGCTTCACTTATTAGCTGCCTTTATTTAAATAAGTTGAAAGCTCGTACACCGATTGCTCGTATTTTTCATCGCTAAAAACATTTATGGTCACTTTTACAAAGCTTTTGTCTGCAGTTTTTGCTATTTCTTGCTTCCAAAACCACTCAACGCCCGCCATTACTTCGCTGCCGCGCGCGCCATTTTTAGCCTGCCAGTCTTTACCTTTACTACGCTGCACCACAAGCACATTTTCTGCCACCCACGATGCATACGTTTGCTCTTCAAGTGTTGTTAAATGATTTATATGCTCGCCGGTTGCTTGCATAGCGGCAACCCCAGCCATAGCACAAATACTTAAGGCCACAAGCACTTCGAGTAAGGTAAAGCCTTTATTTAGCCTCATTATTATGGCTCTTTTCGCAAATTAACAGGGGCTGTAAATTCCCCTTCAATGTAATACACAGGCTCACTTTGCTCTTTTAATTCAACAATAAGCTGAAAGGCGCTGACCTCGCCAGATGATAAAATAAGGACTTGCGGTATTTTTAGTTTTTCAAGCTCTAATAAGCTATCGTCATCGCCGCCGCTCATTAGTTCACGCCAATTTGCTTGCTCAAGTAAGTTCTCTTGTGACCAGGCTAAATCTTCTAAATTGAGCGTCAGTTTTAACCGTTCATCCAGCTCAATGGGCTTGTAAAGGTCTTCGCGGTCAAAGGTAATCCATTTTTCGCCATCAAATACTAAAAACTCAAGGGTGTTTTCCTCAACCATTAAGCCAAGTTCTATTTGATTTAAAATAGCAAATTCAGAGGCCATGTTAATGGTGGTATGCAGCCTAAGCGCTTGTGTATCAAGCTCATCTTCTGCACCGCCTTCTAAGCTGTATACCACCATTTTGGTCGCAAATGCGATAATAGTAAGTACCACTAAAATTTCTATTAAGCTAAACCCACGGTGGTGGGCGCGCATACGATTAAGGCTTACTTGCATAGTAAGCCTCGTGCAATCGTATTTAACCATACTGCTTGGTTAAGTCGCATTTATTGCTCGTCTTCGTTCCAGTTGCCAATATCATCATCGGTACCGGCTTCGCCATCAGGTCCCATTGAAAAAATATCAAACTTGCCAATTTCACCTGGGCTAATTAGCTGGTACGGGTTGCCCCATGGATCTTCTGGTAATTCATTTACAAAACCACCATCAGGGAAACGCTTAGGAATTGGCTCAATGCTGGTTTTATTGACCAATGCTTCTAGGCCTTGCTCTGTGCTTGGGTAGCTTTTATTTTTAAGCTTGTATAAGCTCATTGCATCTTCAAGCTGTTGAATATCTAGATGTGCTTTATCGATAGCAGCTTCTTCTTGTTGGCCCATAATATTAGGCGCCACAATTGACATAATCATCCCGATAATAACCAATACCACCATTACTTCGAGTAAAGAAAAACCTGATTGTTTATTCACGTAAATACCTCATTTTCCAAAAACATAATTTAATTTGGTGTCATCTAAGTAAATACTAACTTAGCTAACCCCTTAAAGCTTAAAGTCCTACCGCTTTATTCATTGCCATTATTGGCTGTAAAATAGCCATTACTATAAACAAAACAATCACCGCCATTGAGGCAATCATTGCTGGCTCTAATAATTTTAATGATACGTTTACCATGCTTTCAAACTCACGGTCTTGGTTATTAGCCGCGCGCTCTAACATTTGTTCTAGCTCACCTGATTTTTCACCGCTGGCAATCATGTGCAGCATCATCGGCGGAAACAACTTAGTTTGCTGTAAAGCCGCTCTTAGGCTTGCACCTTCACTGACTCTATCGGCAGCATCTGCCACCGATTTTTTCATTTTTTTATTCGCTAATACACCACCCGATATGCGCATACCTTCAAGTAGTGGCACTGAGCTTGACGATAAAATACTGAGCGTACGTGCAAAACGCGCGGTATTAATACCCCGCGCTACTTTACCAAAACCAGGCATGTGCAGTACGCGGTCGTCCCACCAAAAGCGAATTTTAGGTTGTTTAAGTGCATGTTTAATGCCTACTGCCAGCGCAGTAATGACTAACAAACTTATAAACCAATAATTTTGTACAAAGTGGCTGCCTGCCATAACCCATTCGGTCGTCCAAGGCAGTACTTGCTTAGTTTTTTCGAAGGTTTTTAAAATTTTAGGCACAACGGTACCGAGTAAAACCGAAACAATACCAATAGCAAAAATAACCAAAATGGTGGGGTAAACCATGGCTTGAGTAATTTGGCTGCGCATGTGTTGGCGCTGTTCGGTGTAATCGGCAAGGCGATTTAATACTTGGTCAAGGTGCCCTGATTTTTCACCTGCGGCTACCATTGCTCGGTATAAATCGTCAAATACATGTGGAAATTCACTCATGCCATCGGCCAGTGTATAACCCTCTACTACCTTTGAACGTACCGACATCAGCATACGTTTTAAGCGAGGCTTTTCACATTGCTCTGCCACCGCCATGACAGCCCCTTCAACTGGCAATGCCGATTGAATGAGCGTCGCAAGCTGGCGTGTAATAAGGGCTAAATCGGAGGTTGATACGCTGGGTTTAAAAAAACGACTTAATAACGGCGTCTTTGCGCCACTAACTTGTTTTTCCCCTTCTGCTGCAGGGACAACTTCAAGCGGCGTAAGTTTTTTTTCGCGCAGCGCTTGGCGAATTTGCTTAGCTGTATCGGCTTCTAAAATGCCTTTTTGCTCTTTCCCTCGACCATCAAGGGCACGGTATTCAAACGCCGCCATGGTTAGGCTTCCTCACGGGTAACGCGTAGAATTTCTTCAAGGGTTGTTTTGCCTGCCAGTACGCGGCTACAGCCATCTTGGCGTATGCTTGGGCTTTTTTGGCGAATGTATTTTTCAACACTTTGCTCGCCTTTACCGCTGTGGATCATTTCGCGTATTTCTTCATCAACCACCAGTAATTCATGAATACCAGTACGGCCGCGGTAACCATTAAAGTTACACTCTTCACAGCCTACTGCGCGGTAAATTGTAGGTGCGCTATCAAACGGTACACCTAGCAGCTCACACTCACGTTCATCAGCGGTGTGACCTTCTTTACAGCTATTACATAAAGTACGTACTAAGCGCTGCGACAGCACGCCTAACAATGACGATGACAGCAAGAATGGTTCTACACCCATGTCTTCCATACGGGTAATTGCGCCCGAGGCGGTATTGGTGTGTAGCGTAGACATAACTAAGTGACCTGTAAGCGATGCTTGCACGCCAATTTGCGCGGTTTCAAGGTCACGTATTTCACCGACCATTACTACATCAGGATCTTGACGTAATATTGCACGAAGCCCGCGGGCAAAGGTCATATCTACTTTGGTATTTACTTGCGTTTGGCCAATCCCCGGAATTTCGTACTCTATTGGGTCTTCTACCGTTAAAATATTACGATCGCGAGAATTTATTTGGCTCATACCGGCGTACAAGGTGGTACTTTTACCAGAACCCGTTGGGCCAGTAACCAAAATAATACCGTGTGGTTTACTAATTAAATCAGCAAACAACTCTCGGTTTTGCGGCGTCATACCTAAATCTTCAAGGTTTAAGCGGGCATTGTTTTTATCAAGTAAACGCAGTACTACACGCTCACCAAAGCTAGATGGCATGGTAGATACACGCACATCTACTGCACGCCCTGCAATACGCAGGCTGATACGACCATCTTGCGGAATACGTTTTTCTGCTATATCTAGTTTCGCCATTACCTTAATACGCGATACTAATAACGAAGCAAGCTTACGATTAGGTTTAAGCACTTCTTTTAGTACGCCATCAACCCTAAAGCGAATCACGAGCTCTTGCTCAAAGGTTTCGATATGTATATCGGATGCACCTTCCTTAATTGCTTCGCTTAACATGGCGTTGATTAGTTTGATGATAGGCGCATCATCATCGCCGGCTAATAAATCTTCGGTTTGTGGGAGCTCATCGGCAAGGGAGAATAAATCGACCTCATTACCAATATCTTCCATCATTTGTTGTGTTTCAGAGCTGTCGCGCTGGTACGCAGCCTCTAATAGTAACTCAAATTTATCGTCAGCTAATTGCTCGAGGGTAAAGCCTTTACCTGCAATGCGACGCACTTCTAGCAATACTTCAACATCTAGCTCGCCGCGGTAATACACAACTTGCTGTTCATTATTTTTACTAAGCAGTACACCCGCTCTGCGCGCATACGAAAAAGGTAAACGCTTTGGAGGCAACTCAACTAAATCGTTACTTGTAAGTAACTCCTCAGAGCGTGTTTCATCACTACGATGAACCACGTCTTCGTTTATTTGTTCTATTGCGCTAGTCATCTTCACGCTCTGCACGTTCTTTAGAGCTCAATGCTTTTAAGTGCTCTTCATAAGTTGGTGGCAGAATAAGCTCATCATCCCAAGATGGAAGTAAAGGAACATCTGAATTTGGCATAAGCTCTATACCATCTTCTTTCTCTTTCATTTGCTCGCCACGGATAAAGTTATACTTATTAAAGCTTAACTTATTCATATTAACGCCATCGCGAATAATAGTTGGGCGAATAAATACAATAAGATTACGCTTACGTTTGGTCGTATTAGTTGACTTAAATAAGTGACCTAAAATTGGAATATCACCTAAAATTGGTACCTTAGATACACTCTCTTGTACGTCTTCATCAATTAGGCCGCCTAACACAACCATACCGCCATCATCAGCCATAACGGTTGTGGTAATAGCGCGCTTATTAACAGAAATATCAACAGCGGTTGCACCACTTACACTCGATACTTCTTGTTCAATTAATAATTGTACTGCTGAGCCATCGTTAATTTGTGGGGTTACTTTTAGTTTTACACCCACTTCTTGGCGTTCAATGGTTTGAAATGGATTATCGTTATTACTGCCTGTTTGCGAACCAGTAATAATGGGCACTTCTTGACCCACTATCATCGACGCTTCTTCGTTATCCATGGTGGTAATGGAAGGTGTAGCCAGTATGTTTGAGTTAGTGTCAGTTGAAACGGCCTGAATAATTGCACCCCAGTCGTTTTTAACTAAACCAAACGCTAAGCCATTAACACCACTTAGTAGCGAGGCAAGTGCCGAATAATCACCCTCAGTTGTTTCATCGTAGCTGGTTACGTTACCTGATTCTGTGCCTATTATTGTTTGTGTGGTTGTGGTGTCTTGCGCTTGAATACCTGCAACCGCTAATGAGCCTACAGGCACAGTTGAGCCATTATTAAACTGCAACATACCGCCATCTTCTGAAATCCATTGCGTACCTAAGTTAACGCCGTCCGATTCCATTACTTCAACAATAATCGCTTCTACAAGTACTTGCGCACGGCGAATATCGAGTCTATCAATCACGGTCTCTAATGAGCGCATGGTATCGGGCTGCGCTGTAATAACTAATGAGTTTGAGTCAGGGTGGGCTTCAATACTGGCATCGTTTTTATTGTTTGTGCGAGTTTTACTTGTGCCTTGGCCATCTTCTGCAAGCGTTTTACTTACGCCCTGCAGTACTTTTACTAAATCCTCTGCTTTGGCGTAATTTAAGTAAAATACTTTGGTATTACCTTGGCTTTCAAGTTCGCCATCTAGGCGCTTAATTAGTTCTATAGCACGGGTACGGGCTTGCCCTTCACCGCTTACTATTACGCTGTTAGTACGGCCATCGGCAACCACCTTAGGGATCAAAAATTCAGGAACGCTGCCTTTACCGCTGTCTTTGTAAATATTTTCAACAACCGACACTACATCATCTGCTGTTGCATATTTAAGCTTAACAATATCTACACGCTTATCACCGGCTTGATCCACCGAGCGAATAATTTCTACTAAGCGATTAACCGACGCTGCATGACCAGTAAGCATCATGACATTGGCAGCATTAAAGTTTGCTACATGGCCACCGTCTTTTTGGTCGCTAAATTGACGTACTAATGGACCAAGCTCTTGAACACTTACATTTTTAACGCGTACCACACGGGTGATCATCATATCGCCCGATGCAGCGCTGTTTTCTGTAATTAGCGGCACATTTGATTTTTTAGCGTCAGAGCTTTTTTCAATCTTGATAATACCGTTGTCCATTTCTACTGCTGAGTAGCCATACACTTCGAGTACATTTAAGAAAAATTGGTAGTACAGCGCTTCATCCATTAACTCATAACTGCGTACGTTTACTTTACCGCGCACATTTGGGTCAATGATCACTGTTTTATTAAGGTTTTTACCAACAATGTTTATAAACTCGTTGATATCTGTGCCTTTAAAGTTTGCAGCATATTCAACAGCTGAAACCGACAACGAAATACTGGCTGCTAAAAAAAGCGCTGCGTACTTAGCTAACCCTTTTTTAATTTTTTTGAGGTGTAGCACCTGAACCATTATGTTAAAACTCCAAAGCTAAGTTATTGCAGGCTAAATTGCACATCGATTTGCTCACCGTCACGTTCTATCGTAATTGTGGCATCGCTGGTATTACGCAGCTCATTAATAGCTGCCATTGCCTGTTGTAAATCTGTTAATTGGTAGCCGTTGATAGCCACGGCTAAATCATTATTCTGTAGGCCCATTTGTTTAAACAGAGCAGGCTCTTTACCTGGGCTTAAACGATAGCCGATTAACTCGCCATCGCTCATTGCTTGTGAAACACGAATATAATCAAATAACTTACCAGGTTCACTTAGTAGCTCTTCTCGTGTTTCTATTATTGCTTCTTTTACATCTGGGTCAGCGGTTGCGCTAATTTGCAACTCGCTTTGTTCTATTTTTTGCGGCCCCATGTCTTGTGCTTCGCGAGCGGCAAGCACAGGCATAGACACTTTTTTACTAAAGTCGAGACCATCTAGCATTAGCGTTTCAAATCGGCCGTTTACACTTAAAATAACGCGATCGGGAAGTATTTGCGCAACCTCTGCACGGGTCCCTTGTACAACCTCTTCAACTAAGTAACTAACTTGTCGTCCCTGTGACTCAATAATAGCAATACCTGCCTTATCGTCGTTACTTACAGCAACAATACCGGTTAGATTAATACTTAAGCGTGTTTCTGGTGCATTATTAATTACTTCGTTTTGCTGCGCAGTATTGGTTTTATTTGTTACAGTTTTTTTACCAAATAAAAATTGCTCTATAATATTTTGTACTGAGGTAGTACTAGAAGCCTTCGATGCGGCTGAATAGTGAGATGGAGTAAGCGGTGTAGAGACCGGTTGTGGCCATACCAGCCAAACTAATTTTGAGAGTAAATAAGCAAGATAAACAACGACTAACAGCGTAACTACTGCGCTTAATTTAGCATGGGGTAGCCGTGTTAAAAATTGTTTAAGCTGTTGAATTTGCTGTTCCATAATAATGTTCTTATTTTAATTTACTGCATAAGCGCGTACCCATAGTACCCTTTCATTTTTCATTCAACAAGCACACTAATATTAAACTTTGTAAACAGATTAATATAACAATGTAATGTTGACTAAAAAACCAGCATGCGCCGTAATACCTTCATCCTACGATGATTTCATGATAAATTTTACGATATATAAATAGTCGATTGAAGAAGCCTAATGAGTAAAAAAAATAATACTAATGCCGACTCAGACCACAACAGTGAGCCAAAAGTTCGATTAGATAAATGGTTATGGGCTGCGCGCTTTTATAAAACCCGTGCGCTTGCACGCGAAATGGTGCAAGGCGGCAAAGTACATTATAATGGGCAACGTACTAAAGCGAGTAAAATTGTGGAGGTTGGCGCAACCATAAAACTTGCCCAAGGCGTTGATGAAAAGCTTATCAAGGTACTTAAAGTGCTTGAAAAACGCCAAAGCGCCCCCATTGCACAGACCTTGTATCAAGAAACTGATGCAAGTATTGCAAAACGCGAAGAAAACGCCATCGCACGCAAAAATAACAGCTTCTTTGCTCCACATCCGGATAAAAAGCCCGATAAAAAGCAACGACGCGAACTTTTAAAAATGAAATCAAGTTAGGTATAGCCGCTCATGCAACAAGATTTACTTCACCGTTATTTATTCGACAAACTCGATGTTCGTGGCGAACTCGTTCAAATTGAGCACGCCTACAACGAGATGATAGCTAATCACAATTACCCTGAGCCAGTTAAAGCATTATTAGGTGAATTACTCGTTGCAACGTGTTTATTAACTGCCACTTTAAAGTTTGAGGGTGAAATAGCCGTTCAGCTACAAGGCGATGGCCCTGTTAAATACGCTGTTATTAACGGCGACGATAAACAAAATATGCGTGGTATTGCGCGCATGCAAAGCGAGGTTAGCGGCACAACGGTAAAAGAGCTTGTAGGTAAAGGTTATATGGTTATTACCATTACTCCAACCAAAGGCGAACGTTATCAAGGCATAGTGCCTCTTGAGCACGATACATTAAGTAAATGTATTGAAAGCTACTTTGAGCAATCAGAACAGCTAAAAACACGCCTTTGGTTTGCAACCGACACAACAGAAGGGAAAGCCAAAGCCTGTGGGTTGTTTTTACAAGTACTGCCTGTTGATAAGCAAAAATCAATTAATGACTTTACTCACTTAGAAGCCTTAAGCGATACAATTAAACGCGAAGAGCTATTAGAGCTTGATGCCAATACCGTATTAACGCGCTTATATCACGAAGATAACCCGCGCGTATTTGACCCGCAAGCTATTACATTCAAATGTGGCTGTAGTAGAGAGAAAACCATTACTGCTTTAGTTAATGTAGGCCAACAAGCATTACTTGATGATGTTGCTGAAAATGGCGCTGTTAACATTAGCTGCCATTATTGCCTAAAAGAATATGTTTTTGACGAGCAAGATATTAAAAACATTTTTAATTAACCTCCCACCTCATAATCAAATATAAAGCCGCAAAATATGCGGTTTTATATTATAAAATGATGATACCGGTGTCATGAATTTTGTTAATTTACTGACACCGGTATCATTGAAATTATTCATGTTTTTTAGCAAATATATGTGTTTTTAGGGCCTTTACAGGCTCGAATATCTCAAATCCTTCTGTTACTATAATTTCAGCTTAAGGGAACTAAGAACCCAGAGCTATCCCGTTCAAACTCTCACACATAGTTAGGTATAAACATGACTACAAGCGCAACACGTTTTGTCGATTTAACCGCAGCTGAACTTGTCGAGCATGCGATTCGTCGTGGCGAAGGGACACTAGCCGCAAATGGAGCCTTTGTTGCAATTACAGGCAAGCGCACTGGTCGCTCTCCTAAAGATCGCTTCATTGTAAAAGAAGCAACAACGCAAGATGATATCCAATGGGGCAATGTAAACCGCCCATTCGATGCTGACAAATTTGACGCTTTATGGGCTCGCGTAGAAGCACATGTGCAAAGTAATGACCACTTCACCTCTCACTTAGAAGTTGGCGCAGACCCTGAGCACTATCTACCTGTAGTTGTTACTACAGAAACAGCGTGGCACCATATTTTTGCTAAAAACATGTTTATTGAGCCTAAAAACTATAATGCATCTGATTTACCCCAATGGCAGGTAATGAATGTGCCTTCGTTTGTTTGTGACCCACAACGTGATGGCACCAACAGCAACGGCACTGTTATTATTAACTTTGCTCAACGCAAAGTGTTACTTGCTGGTATGCGTTATGCCGGTGAAATGAAAAAATCGATGTTCTCCGTTCAAAACTTTCTTCTTCCAGCAAAAGGTGTATTACCAATGCACTGCTCTGCTAACGTAGGAGAAGCGGGTGATACAGCACTATTCTTTGGTTTATCGGGTACTGGTAAAACAACTTTATCGGCCGACCCAACACGCTTTTTAATTGGTGACGACGAACACGGTTGGGCACCAGGAAGCGTATTTAATATCGAAGGTGGCTGTTACGCAAAATGTATCGACCTCTCACAAAAAAATGAGCCAGTAATTTGGAATGCTATTCGCTTTGGTACAATTTTAGAAAACGTTGTACTTGATGAAACACGCACACCTGACTTTAACGATACAAGCTTAACGCAAAATAGCCGTGCTGCTTACCCGCTAGAGCACGTAGAAAAGCGCAAAGTTGAAAACCGTGCTGGCGAGCCAAAAGCTGTTGTATTTTTAACCTGTGATGTGAGCGGTGTTTTACCGCCGGTTTCTGTACTTAGCGAAGAAGCCGCTGCTTTTCACTTTTTAAGTGGTTACACGGCTAAAGTAGGCTCTACAGAGATTGGCTCAACTAGCGATATAGAATCTACATTCTCAACGTGTTTTGGCGCCCCTTTCTTCCCTCGCCCTGCAGGTGTTTACGCTGAGCTGCTTATGAAGCGTGTACGCGAATTTGGGGCAAAGGTTTACCTTGTTAATACAGGATGGACAGGCGGCCCATACGGTACCGGTGAGCGTTTTGATATTCCAACAACCCGCGCTGTAATAGATGCAATCGTATCTGGTAAATTAGCCAATGTAGAAACTCAGCATATCGATGTATTAAATCTAGACGTACCAGTGGAAGTCCCTGGTGTGGATAGCAAGCTACTTAACCCAATTAATACATGGGAAGATAAAGCAAAATATAATGAATATGCAGCAAAACTTGCCGCTGACTTCACTGAAAACTTCGCTAAATACGATGTATCAGATGATATTAAAAATGCAGGCCCAAAAGCATAATTAATTACCAAGCCTGATTTAAACGCCAGCCTATAAAGCTGGCGTTTTTGTTTGCTAAGCTAATTATTTTATTGCTGCGACATTTTGTCGCAGTTCATTTCTAGTAAACAAAGATACAATGCGCCATCCCTTTACTGCATATTTTTAATGGTCACCCTTTTATGCGTTTTAAAGGTTCATGGCGAAAAATAGCAAGACGTGTACATTTATACCTAGGCTTATCTATCGGGGGTGTACTCGCACTAATTGCTCTAACAGGTTCTATACTCGTTTATTACCCAGAACTAGATGAAAATATAAGTAGTTTAAGTACAGAAACAGCGAAGCCTATAAATTGGGATACCGCATATCAAACACTAAAAACTCACTACCCAGATAAACAAGGCTCGTGGCGTTTAGAAAGCACTAAAAATAAACATTATATTCCCGCAAGATATTACAACCAAAACGAAACAGTGGATCACGCTTTTGCACCACTTATGGTTTGGCTAAGCCCTGATGGCAGGCTTATATTACGTGAGGATGTGTGGGGTAACTACTTTGTTACCTGGATTTATAACGTACACTTCTCGTTACTGGCAGGTAGCGCTGGTACAATCGTTATAGGTTATATAGGAATAGGTAGCCTTATACTCCTCATATCAGGCCTATGCGCTTGGTGGCCTAAAAAAGGGCAAAGGACTAAGGCTATAAAGTTTAAAGCGCGCAGCTCTTTACTGGGCTTGTTATATGACTGGCACAAGTTGCTTGGTTTAATTTTTGCTCTGCCTTTAATCTTATTAACAGCAACCGGCATAATGCTAGCAATACTCAAGCAAACCGATCCTTTAATAACAGCCCTGCTTGGAAATATAGATAAACCTAACAGCGCAATAATAAAGCCCCAGCGCAGTATTTCTTTATCAGCAGCTCTTAGTACAGCACAAAAAGCCATGCCAAATACACGGCTAGCATGGGTAGAAACCCCGTCAAATCACAATGCGGTATATCGGTTTAGGTTCAAAACCAAAAGCGATCCCTCTTATCGCTTTCCACAGTTATGTGCAAGTAAATGCAAGCACAGGAGAGCTCATAAGTGTTTTTAATATAGATAAGATGAGCATTGCCAGTAAATTTAAAAACTGGTTGCATCCGCTTCACAATGGCAGCATTGGCGATCAGCCATTACGAATTCAGTGGGTTTTATCAGGTATAGCCACCGCTTTGTTATTTGCACTGGGCCTTTTTAGGTGGCTCATTAAAAAGAAACGATTTAAGTACACTATAAGCTAATTACAAAACTTATTTAATAAATCAAACCAGATTTCACAATCTAAACCTGCTTGTATAGCTAGCTACGACCTAAATTACGAGCTGCTTAAGCAGCGTAAATCAAAGCAAAAGCTATATAGATAGTCAAACCGCCCTATACCAAACTTAAGGTGCTACGCTTGATAATAAGCTAAGCCCTATGAACTGTTTGTAAAATTAATTCATTACTTTAAGTTATATTGCGTGCTTTAATCGCGGGTTTCGTGATCCTCAATCCACGCTACAGAGGAGTGGCGGAACTATATAAAGGCAGGTATTTCACTTTTCTAGAGACGTAGAAAAAATGCTTCATTTCTTAAGCAGCGATCTGCTATTAGGAGTCGGTGCGCTACGCTGTCAAATATCGTGCGGACTAAGGTACCCATATATAAAAACACTATATTTACCATAAAAAGATGTGCAGCGAGCCTTATCCGCGGGTTTCGTCATACTCAACCCACGCTACGGAGGTGGTGATATTACGTAAAGACATGTATTTCACTTGTCTGAAGACGTAAAAAAGCCCGGCTCTTTCGAGTCGGGCTTTCTTGTATTTGGAGCCTGGCGATGTCGTAGTGCCCACAGCGGTAGAGAGTCACATAGCAAATGCTACATTATCATTGTGTCGGGTCGGCCTTTCGTAGGGCTCGCCCTCGAGCTGTTTCGTTTTTCTACTGAGTTCGGCTATTTATTAAATCCCAGACAGCAAAAAACCCGTTACATCGCTGTAACGGGTTTCTCTTATTTGAAGCCTGGCAATGTCCTACTTTCACATAGCAAATGCTACACTATCATCGGCGCTGTTTCGTTTCACTACTGAGTTCGGCATGGGGTCAGGTGGGTCCAAAACGCTATGGTTACCAAGCAAATTAGGTGTCAGTCCGTTTTCACGT
>NZ_PNCY01000067.1:0-5527 GCF_005887105.1 Pseudoalteromonas sp. S2893
GAGATACACATTGCGCGATGTAAAATCGCGACTACGCAAGTCCATAAAAATTGCTACGCTTAAAATTAATCGGTCTGTAATTACTAAAATGCAGGAATGGTATGCATAGCTCATATTTATTACGTAAAGGAAGAGTATCTAAAGCAAACCACTATTATGCTATTACGTTAGTTTGCTACGAACGGAAAAGTCTACTCACAAATTTAATAATTAATAGAGCAGTAATCAATGAAATGAAAAAGCTAGAGAAGGAGAAGCAAATTAACTCAAATACATTTGTATTAATGCCCAATCACATTCATTGGTTATTTCAATTAAACGATATAGCAACATTAAGTGAGGTAATCAGAAATTTTAAAGGGCGCTCTGCAACTGCGTACCGAGAATTCAGTAAACAAAAACTTTGGCAGAAAGGGTTTTATGACCATTTAGTCAGAAGTGATGAAGATTTAACTCATTGCGCTAGATACATAGTCGCCAACCCATTACGTGCACATTTAATAAAAAACATTGCAGATTACCCATATTGGGACAGCATTTATTTAAACGCGTAGCGTAGCAGCGGGTTTACCCCGCGACCAACACCCTCACCGCGATATTCACCCTAAGCGAGGTACACATTGCGCGATGTGAAATCGCGACTACACAAAACCGTAGTACATTGCGCGATGTAAAATCGCGACTACGATAAACCGCCAAATAAAGTAAGCAGTGCAATCAGTACTAAATAAAAAAGCACGTTGCGTTTAACTAATTTAATCATACAAGTGGCTTCAATAGCACATCCGTAATAACGCTGCTCTACTTGCTCAGCCGCAAGTGCTGTACACGTAACAACTTTGCGGTTTGGCGTTTTAAAATCTAATACATAATGCAGCCAGCAGCTTGTACCTTTATTAAAGTTACCAATGACTAAATAGCCAAAGCTTGCAACACGCGCTGGTAGCCAATCTAGCCAAAATAATAATTTGTGCAGCAGCGTAAAACGATTTGCAAACACCACTTTATGGTTTTCTTTAACTAAATCGGCCAACGTACGCACTATTGCATACAACACGGCACCTGGGGCGCCAAGCATTACAAACCAAAAAATAACGGCGCAATAAAATCTAAAATTAATCCACGCTAAGGTTTGCCCAAATGTTTCTCCGCCCTCTTCATCCTCTAGGTGTTTTTGCCCCATTTGTAGTGCGTAAAATGAGGCAGCGGTTTTATCATCCCGCGTTAGTGCATTTAAATACGACTTATATAAAGCACGGTGCTTAGCACAACCAAAACAAACCAATAAAACCACAACATTTATAGCTAATTGCCACAGTACAAAGTCAGAGAGTACATATATAAGCGCAACAGCCACTACCGGCAAAACTAACCAAATTAAAAAGCCAATTGCCGAGCTAAACAATCCGTTTTCACCAAGTAATTTACCCGAGCGGTTTAAATAACCATTAACGTAATGGCTTATTTGCCAATACTGTGAGCGCGCACCTAAACGCTCAAGTATTAGTGCAATAATTATAGAAACTAAAATCATGATAGCGACTCACTTAATTTGCTTGTTCTAGCCTGCTTATATAAGCAGGCCAATTAAAACTTTCCCCAGGGTCGGTTTTTCGCCCAGGTGCTATATCGCAATGCCCTACTACTCGCTTAGTGGTGATAAGCGGGTAACGAGTCATAATTGCCTTTGTTAAGCTATGTAAGCTGGTGTACTGCGCCTGAGTGTAAGGTGTGGTATCTGTACCCTCAAGTTCAATGCCTATACTAAAGTTATTACACGCGCTTTGCCCTTCATATTCAGATTGCCCGGCATGCCACGCGCGTTTATTAAATGGCACATATTGAATAATCTCGCCAGTACGTTTTATAAAACAGTGGGCTGACACTCTAAGCCCATTTAAATCACAAAAACTGGGGTGCGCATTACAGTCAATCTCACCCATAAACAGTGCATCAACGTGTTCGGTGCCAAATTGGCCAGCCGGCAATGAAATATTATGAATTACCAACAGCGAAATATCGGTATTTTCAGGGCGCTCATCAAAATGCGTACAGGGCCGCTGCGTTATATTAGCGACAACTCCGCTTGAATCTATCTGCATTATTTTAATACCACGGTATACATAAACTTGATGCTAAAGGATTTATATAAAGAATGATAGCCATTGCGGCTAGCTAACATTCAGCTGGTAGCATTACTTTTAGCAGCCACGCTATATATGTAGGTGTAATAAACCCCGCTCATTTAAAAGCGCTTCTATTAGTTATTTAAACATAGTAAAATTTGCTTAATTTATTAACACTTATGAGCCTTCATATGTCAATTTCGCACACGCTTATTACTCAACTTGTCACCCTCGCCTTAGATGAAGATCTAAATTATCAATCTGCACAAGACGGTGACATTACCGCGCAGCTGATCCCACAAAACGAGCACGCAAATGCTAAAGTAATTACCCGCGAAGACTGCGTTTTTTGCGGTAAAGACATCATTATAGAAGTGTTTAAGCAAGTAGATCCAAGCGTTGAAGTAAACGTATTAGTAAATGATGGCGACTTTGTGCCAGCAAATAGCACCTTATTTACAGCTAAGGGCTCTGCCCGTGCTATTTTAACTGCAGAGCGTACCGCGCTTAACTTTGTACAAACGCTTTCAGGTACCGCAACCACAACTGCAAATTATGTAAAAGAGCTTAGCGGCACCACAACCCAGCTGCTTGATACCCGTAAAACAATACCAGGACTCAGAGCTCTGCAAAAATACGCTGTAAAATGCGGCGGCGGTGCAAATCATCGTATAGGCTTATTTGATGCGTTTTTAATTAAAGAAAACCATATAGCAGCGTGTGGCGGAATTGATAAAGCAGTCGCGCAAGCCAAGCAAAACCACCCTACAAAACCCGTAGAAGTAGAGGTTGAATCGTTAAGTGAACTTGAGCAAGCCATTAATGCAGGCGCCGATATAATCATGCTCGACAATTTTAGCGTTGAACAAATTCAGCAAGCTGTGGTCACTACTAATAAGCGCGCTAAATTAGAGGTTTCTGGCAATATGACGCTAGAAACGCTTAAAACTTACTCGCAGGCAGGTGTAGACTTTATATCCAGCGGCGCACTTACAAAAAATTTACAATCAATCGATTTATCGATGCGTTTTGTATAAAAGCACGACAACAATTTAGTTTTATTGATGCTAATTAATTGACAAAACGCATGAAAAGACTTTTAATAATCCAAAAGGCTTACTTTGTAACATTTTGTTAAATAAAGTATCCTTTTTAGAAAATTTTGTGTGCTTTAAGCATAAAAAAAGTGTTAGACTAACCCTGTTGTATTACTTCCTTGAAAAATATAGTAATAAGTAACTGCTTTTTGTTTTAATCTTCAAAAAATACCTAAAAGATTGAAGCAAATGTTCAGTATCTTTCCTATATTTAGTCTACTTTGTGTTTAGGTAGCCTGTGCAAGTTGCAACATAATGAACTCACATTTAGCTTTTGTGTTTCATACCTAAGGCTAAAAGTACGTGAAAATTTATTTTTAAGTAAATCTGTAAAGTTAATCAGGTAAATTAAGCTTGGCACTTTCGCCACTAACCTGACTACCTTACAAAACATTATCCTTTAGGAGAGGAAACATGAAAACAATGACTCAAAAACAACAGGGTTTCACCCTAATCGAATTAATGATTGTAGTAGCAATCATCGGTATTCTTGCAGCAGTAGCTTTGCCTGCATACTCTAACTACCAAGCATCATCTAAATTGACTGCGGGTTTAGCTGAAATTACTGGCGCTAAAACTGAATTTGAAATAATGAAAAATAATGGCGAAACAATTACTGATATAGATGATATCAAAAGCATTACAGAAACTGATACGCAGAACTGTTTAATCACAGCAACAGCAACAACAATCGTTTGTACAATCCAAAATGCTCCTTCACAAGTTGATGCTGCAACCCTGACATGGACTCGTGACGCAGCAACAGGTGCTTGGTCTTGTGCAGCAGGTAACATTACGGGTGATGCTAGCCTAGCTCCAAAAAGCTGCCCAGCAGCCCCATAGTAATAATTTAATCTCAATAAAGGGCGCTCATTTGAGCGTCTTTTTTATTAGAAATATAGGTTACTTATCATCTATAGGTATACTAACTTAAATACTTATTAAACTATTTTGGGCTATCACTTTATGGCAAAAAAGCAAGAAACAAAAGGCCTAGATACTTTCCAGTGGGTAGGGGTGAGCGCTCGAGGGAAAAAATTGGAGGGTGAGCTAACAGGCTCAAGTATTGCTCTCGTAAAAGCGCAACTCAGAAAGCAGGGGATTACTCCTTCCAAAGTAAAGCGTAAAGCTAAACCTTTTCTTGGAATACAAAGCAATCAAAAAATCACTCCTAAAGATATAGCTCTATTAACCCGTCAAATAGCAACTATGTTAATAGCGGGTGTTCCGCTAATTCAAGCCATCGAGATGATTGGTTCAGGCTCTACTAACAAAAGTGTTGGTAAGTTAATGGAAACCATTGGCGATGAAGTTAAAGCAGGTCAACCTCTCTCACAAGCACTTAGAAAACATCCTCGCTATTTTGATGATTTGTATTGTGATTTAGTGGCATCGGGCGAGCAATCGGGTGCGCTTGATAAAATATTTGACCGGGTAGCTTTATACAAAGAAAAATCAGAAGCACTTAAATCAAAAATTAAAAAAGCCATGTTTTATCCTATCTCAGTATTGGTTATCGCTGGTATTGTTACCTCAATCTTACTTATTTTTGTAGTGCCGCAGTTTCAAGAGATATTTGCAGGCTTTGGCGCTCAGCTTCCAGCCTTTACTTTATTTGTAATTGGCATATCAGAATTTATGCAAGCCTATTGGTGGGTAATCTTAATAGTACTTGTTGGTTTTGGTTATGCGTTTAAAGAAGTAAAACTCAGAAGTTTAAAACTTAGAGATGCAACCGACAGGGCTATATTAAAACTCCCTGTAATTGGTATGATTTTAAATAAAGCCGCTGTTGCACGATATGCTCGTACGCTTTCGACCACCTTTGCTGCAGGTGTCCCCCTTGTTGATGCACTCGACTCTGCTGCAGGTGCATCCGGTAATGCTGTGTATCGCTATGCTATTTTAGATATTAAAGCAGAGGTGAGCTCGGGTAATCAAATGAACTGGGCGATGCGTAACTCTAAAATATTCCCTGATATGGTTATTCAAATGGTAGCCATTGGTGAAGAGTCTGGCTCGTTAGATGGCATGCTTGCTAAAGTAGCAACAATTTACGAGCAAGAGGTTGATGATGCAGTTGATGGCTTATCTAGCTTATTAGAGCCGCTTATTATGGCAGTGCTGGGTGTGCTCGTCGGTGGCTTAATTGTTGCCATGTACTTGCCAATTTTCCAGTTAGGCTCTGTAATTTAAAAGCATAGCTGTAAGCTGTAAGCTGTAAGCTGTAAGCTGTAAGCTGTAAGCTGTAAGCAAAATTTCAAACGCTAATTAATAGCTCGCAAGATAAAATGAATAGTAAGC
>NZ_PNCY01000068.1:0-14923 GCF_005887105.1 Pseudoalteromonas sp. S2893
GAACCAGAGCTTGTAGAAGAACCAGAACTTGATGCTGACTTGCTTGAAAACACTGACTTTACAGATAGTTCAGAAACGTTACTCGACCCAGAAGATGCACAGGAAGAGTACACTGACGATACCCTAAAAAGTGTTGATGAATTACTCAACGAGCTACAGCAGGCTACAGACGAAGACTATGTTGAAAACCCTGATTGGGCGTTAGATGATCTTGATGATGACATTGAAGAGGTAGAGGTTGATTTAGGTGACGATCCGCTTGATTCACAAGAAACACCAGCGAGTCCGCTTTTAGATACTCAACCTGAAAATGATGCTGTAAATGATACGCTTAGTGATGATATAGACTTTTCAGATGATAAGCCTGAGACGTTAGATGTAACAGAGCAACAGCAATATCTTCCTGATGAGTTATTGGGAGATGAGCTTGATGGTGATGCAACAGGCATGCAGCCAAGCCAAGCTGAACAAGACTTAGCAAACGCACTTTCAGGCAGTGAATTAGATAGCTTAGAAGACGACTTTGATGATGAGTTACTCATTGATAACGATTTTTCAGAGCCAGAGCTTGAGCCGAAGCATACCGATGGTATAGGTGCAGATGATAACCACGCTCAAGTGCCGTCATCACTAGATGAATTAACTGATGATGAAAGCGAGCTAGATTTATCTGAAAATACGGATGCAGACGAAGGGGTTTTCGATGATGATTTATTGCAAAGCGTTGATGAGTTAGACGACGAGCTCAATGCTTTATTAGATGAGCAAGTAACTCCAAGTGAAGAACTTGACGAGTACCCTGAGTTAGAGCTTGATAACGATGACGAAATTGATTTAGATGATCAGCAATCATATAGTCCGCAAGAGTTACAAGGTGATGAACTTGATGGACAAGCAAGCGGTATGGCGCCAAGCCAAGCTGAGCAAGACTTAGCAAATGCACTTGCTGGTAACACTGGTGTTGATGCGTTAGAAGCCGACCTAGATGACGAGCCGCTGATTGACGATGAGCTTGATGCGCCTTTACCGCAAGAGGAACCTCTAGGTGAAGCGCAAGCAACGGATAGTGCGCAGGAACAGCCTGATTTTGACGATGCAATTTTAGAACAAGCACTTTCAGAAGATGTTGAAGATGAAATAACAAATTCGCAATTAGAAGCCGAGCTAACACAGGCTGCTGATGATCAAACTAATGAAGACGTTATTCCCGACGAGCAGCTAGACGATGAATTTATGGCTGACTTAACGCAAACCGATTTTGATGCGTTGCTTAGTGAGTTAGGTGAACCGGATGAGTTAAATTTAGAAGATAGCAGCGAATTTGATGTCGACTTTGATAGCCTATTAAACGAAGACTTAGACACTGAAGTTGAAGCGAAAGCGGTGCAAGAAGAGCCTTCGCAAAGTGATCAGCAGGCTACAACCGATGACTTTGTTGATATTGACGCGCTACTTGAGCAAAGCGATGACTCAGTACTTGAGCACGAACCCTATGACGAGGTTAATATGGACGTAGGCTTAAGTGACTTTGATTCGTTACTTGCAGGCGATAACCCAACAGATGTTGACTTAGAAAGCGGTGGTTATTCTGCCAAGCTTGATTTGGCAAGAGCATACATTGAAATTGACGACTTTGACTCAGCCCTTAAAGTAATTGAAGATGTTATTGAAAGTGGCCCTGAAGATGTACAAGAAGAAGCGCAAAGTTTAAAAGCTAAACTTAACTAGAGCATTCATGATTATAAAAACCGCATTAGCTTTGTTAATGCGGTTTTTTTATAGGTACGAATAACTCTAACCTATAAAAGCACTTAATTAGTTTTAGACGTTTATTAAACCCAGGACGTTAAAAGCTCACTAACTTATCGCTGTGTTTTATTGGGGTAAAATAAATTACTTAATTTTGCGAATAACTATAAATAGACGAGGTTACTTTTATTGCACCGCGAGATAGCATAAAATGCCCCGTTCATTAGCACAGTAGGTAAAGCAGTAATTATGCGAGTAGCACTTGGAGTTGAATACAACGGCGCACGTTACAGTGGGTGGCAACGTCAGTCTCATGTAAATAGCGTACAACAAGAAGTAGAAAAAGCGTTGTCGAGCATTTGTAATCATCCGGTTGAAATAGTGTGTGCGGGCCGCACAGATGCAGGTGTGCATGGCACTGGTCAAGTTGTACACTTTGAAACCCATGCTCCCCGTGAGATGGTTGCATTTACTATGGGAATGAACACGTTACTCCCTAAAGATATATCGATTCGTTTTGCACAACCTGTTAGTGAAGACTTTCATGCACGCTTTAGCGCAACAGCGCGTCGTTATCGTTATGTTATTTATAATTACGCTTATAGAGGCGCAGTTATGAATGAAGGCGTTACGCACTTTCATCACCCACTTGATGAAACAAAAATGCAAGAGGCGTGTCAGTACTTAATTGGCGAGCACGACTTTACCTCTTTTAGAGCGCTGCATTGCCAAGCTAATACAGCAAACAGAACTATTCATCATTTATCGGTACAACGCCAGGGCGATTACGTTATTATTGATATTAAAGCGAACGCTTTTTTACACCATATGGTGCGTAATATTACCGGCTGTTTAATGGATATAGGCCTACACAAGCACCAACCTGTATGGTTAAAAGAGCTATTAGATTTAAAAGAACGTGCTAAAGCCAGTGCCACAGCAAAAGCCGCGGGTCTTTATTTAGTAGATGTAGATTACCCAGAACACTTTAATATTCCTAAAACCCCACTAGGGCCATTATTTTTACCTGACTCGGAATGTTAGTGTTGAATTTATAAGCGTTTATCTAACTACTAAGACCAGTTTTTTATACCGTGTTTGTGTAATTCATGTTTTAATTGAAAAAATCTGTCTGCTACTTATTAGCAGACTCGCGACACAGAACAGCATTAAGAGAGTTGCAAATGAGTTGGTTAGAAAAAATCTTACCTAAAACGACTAAGTCGTCAGGTCGTAAAGAAATTCCAGAAGGCGTTTGGGCTAAATGTACAGCTTGCGATTCAATTTTATATAAAGCTGAACTAGAAAAATCATTAAACGTATGTCCTAAATGCGACCATCACATGCGTGTGAGCGGCCGTAAACGTTTAGAGCACTTTTTAGATGAAGGTGACCGCACGGAGCTTGGCACTGAGCACGAGCCTAAAGATGTATTAAAGTTTAAAGACTCTAAAAAATACTCAGACCGCATTAGCGCAGCCCAAAAATCAAGTGGCGAAAAAGACGCGTTAGTAGCAATGAAGGGCCGCTTAAAAGGTGTTCCTGTTGCTGCGGTTGCTTTTGAATTCTCATTTATGGGTGGTTCAATGGCTTCGGTTGTAGGCGCACGTTTTGTTGATGCCGTAGACCAATGTTTAGAGCACAACATGCCACTGGTGTGTTTCTCTGCCTCAGGTGGTGCACGTATGCAAGAAGCACTTATGTCGCTTATGCAAATGGCTAAAACCAGCGCTGCGCTTGCTAAAATGAGCGAAAAAGGCCTGCCGTTTATATCAGTAATGACCGACCCAACCATGGGTGGCGTATCTGCATCATTAGCGATGTTAGGTGATATTAACGTAGCTGAGCCAAAAGCTTTAATTGGCTTTGCGGGTCCGCGCGTAATTGAGCAAACAGTACGTGAAACCTTGCCAGAAGGTTTTCAACGCAGTGAGTTCTTATTAGAGCACGGTGCAATTGATATGATTATTGACCGTCGTGAAATGCGCGACACATTAGCACGCGTACTTGCTAAATTTATGAACTTGCCTTCTACCGAACAAGAGCATAGAGTAGCGTAAATTTCAGCTTTACTGATTACACGCTATGACAAATACAATTCCTAGCCAATCATCAAGCCTTGATGATTGGCTTTGTTATTTAGAGAGTGTTCACCCTGCAAATATTGAAATGGGACTCGAACGCGTTGCTACTGTTGCAAATAACATTGGCTTATTAAACACTTCCAGCAAAATTATTCTTATTGGCGGCACAAACGGCAAAGGCACAACTGCACGCTGTTTAGAATCGCTATTACTTGCGCAAGGTTACAGCGTAGGTACGTATGCCTCTCCTCATTTAATTAGATACAACGAGCGTGTGCGCATAAATGGCCAAGAGCTTGATGATCAATACCATGTTGATGCCTTTAACACGCTAGAGCAAGGTCGCGCTAGCACGGCGCTTACGTATTTTGAATATGGCACCCTAGGCGCGCTGGCTATTTTTAAACGCTTTGAGGTTGATTATGTGCTGCTTGAGGTTGGTTTGGGCGGGCGCTTTGATGCCACCAATATTGTTACACCTTATGCAAGCGTGATCACCACCATAGATTTAGATCATAAAGAATACCTAGGCGATACACGAGAGTTAGTTGCTTATGATAAAGCAGGTATATTTCGTCAAAACACGCCAGCTATTATTGGTGATTTAAACATACCACATACAATGACCGATTACGGTGCTGAGATTAAAGCAGGCATGGTTATATCCGGTACTGATTTTATATTCAAAGAGCACGAAGCGCATTTTACATGGCAATATAAAAATTATAATTTGCTGTTAGATAAGCCAGCGATCCCAGCACAAAATGCAGCAACGGCCTTAACAACCTTAGCTGTGCTAAATCTATTGCCAAGTGATGAGGTAATTAAGCATTGTTTAGCTAACTTAGTTGTTGAGGGGCGCTTTGAGCAGTTAAGCACTGCACCTTTAGTGTTTACCGATGTAGCTCACAATCCCGAATCTGCTCGTTATTTAGCACTAAAGCTTGCAAGCTATAAAGATAAAGGCTTTAAAATTCATGCATTAGTCGCTATGCTTGCTGATAAAGATAAAGCGGGTGTACTTAAAGAGGTAAGCCATGTAATTGATCAATGGTCTCTTACTAGCTTGCACATACCTCGTGGCGATAATGTTGAAAATATGGCCGCGGCGTTGCAAACTATACCTCATACAGGCACGCATGAACGCTATAATAGTGTGCACGATGCGCTTAATGTAATTATGCCTGCACAGCAAAGTGATACGCTTTTAATTGTGTTTGGGTCATTTTTTACTGTTGCAGATGCTATAAACTACTTTAAAAAATAGAGAGAAAGTCGGTGAACTCAGGTTTTATAAATCGTTTAGTCGGAACCAGTATTGTGGTGATCGCAGCAATTGTGTTTATTCCTAATATACTCGATGGCGAAAAGGTCCACTACAAAGAGGGCTTTAAAGCTATCCCTGAACGCTCTGAGTTTAAAACTATTGACCTTCAAGAGTCTATAGATGAAAAAGTAGCGCAGGCTGAGCCTTTAAAACAAGAGCAAATTGAAGACATAGCTGCCGATGACGATGTGCTGACAAGCAAAGAAAGCCAATACGCAGCAGAGCCTGAAATAGTCGAAGCAAGCATAGAGCCTCAAACTGCGCCAGAGCCTGTAGCGAAAGCGCCAGAGCCGGTAAAAGCAAAACCTATTGCACCACGTAAAAGTGAAGAAAACCTCACTGATATGGCCTATGTAATTCAGCTAGGTAGTTTTTCCCATGCCGCCAATGTTAAGGCCTTACAAGCTAAGCTTAAAGCGAAAGGCTTTAAAACGTTTACAAAACCAATTAAAACGCCCAACGGCACATTGACTAAAGTGTTTGTTGGGCCCTCGCTTGATAAGGCGGAGCTGACCAAAAAGTTACCCGAGCTTAAAGCGCTTACTAAGTTAAACGGTAAAGTCACTCAATACAGCGTCTCTAATTGATTTTAAAAGGCCTTACTATAGTAAGGCTTTTTTTGTTTTTAAGGGCTTAAAATAGCCGTTAAAGTGATAAGTTTTTGTACGTGCTAGTTGCTGGTTATCTCCCGCTTTAACTTGCATATTAACGAGGTTTGGGTATAGAATGCGCCCCAAAATAGCGACTAATTGGTTAATATGATCTGGGTTGATTACGCCATTCTTGGCATCATTGCACTGTCTACCATCATCGGTTTAATACGCGGCTTTGTTAAAGAAGCTATGTCATTAGCAGTATGGGCTTGCGCATTTATCATCTCTAGTTTGTTTTACCAATATTTAGCTTCCTTCCTAACAAGTATTTCTGAACCCCTTTTAAGAAATGCGGCGGCCATTGCCATACTCTTCTTTGCGACGCTACTGTTAGGCGGTTTACTAAACTACATTTTAGGTGAGCTTGTACAACGTACTGGTTTATCTGGCACCGATCGTGTCTTCGGCATTGTTTTTGGTGCGTTACGAGGCGTGTTGGTCGTGAGCGCGTTACTCTTCTTTCTTGATGCTTTTACTGGTGCACCAAACACGCACTGGTGGGGCAATTCTATTTTGATTCCAGAATTTGGCTTTGTTGTTGAATGGTTCTTTTCGTACCTAGAAAACAACTCGAGCTTTTTAAATTCAGTAAACCGTTAATCGGCGAGGATAAATTACATGTGTGGTATCGTTGGGATAGTCGGAACATCTCCTGTTAATCAGGCGATTTATGATGGCTTAACTGTTTTGCAGCACCGAGGTCAAGATGCCGCGGGCATCATTACCATTGAAAACAATACGTTTAGCTTGCGCAAAGCAAATGGCCTAGTAAAGGATGTGTTTCACACCCGCCATATGAAACGACTACAAGGCACAATTGGTATTGGCCACGTACGTTACCCTACTGCTGGCTCGTCAAGTTCATCTGAAGCGCAGCCGTTTTATGTTAATTCACCATTTGGTATTGCGCTTGCGCACAATGGTAATTTAACCAATGCTGAAACTCTAAAGCAGCAACTGTTCTCAGAAGCGCGTCGTCACGTTAATACAACGTCTGACTCAGAAATACTACTTAATATCATGGCGCATGAGCTAAGTAAGTCTGACAAATTGCATTTAGACGCTGAAGACATCTTCACTGCAGTAACCGAAGTAAACAACAAAGTAACCGGTGGCTATGCCGCTATTGCGATGATTATTGGTCACGGTGTTTTAGCATTTCGTGACCCTAATGGTATCCGTCCTTTGGTATTTGGTAAGCGTGAAACCCCTAAAGGCACTGAGTACATGTTTGCCTCAGAAAGCGTAGCATTAAAGCCAGACGGCTTTGAATTTGTGCGTGACGTTGCACCAGGTGAAGCGATTTACGTAACTGAAGATGGCCAATTTCATTCACAAAGCTGTGCTGAAAAAGCCTCTTATGCGCCGTGTATTTTTGAGTTTGTTTATTTTGCTCGCCCAGATTCAACCATCGATCGTATGTCGGTTTACGCAACGCGTGTAAACATGGGTACTAAACTGGGTGAAAAAATTGCGCGTGAGTGGAGCGATAAAGACATTGATGTTGTTATCCCAATTCCTGAAACCTCATGCGATGTGGCGTTAGAAATTGCCCGCATGCTTGATTTACCTTACCGCCAAGGCTTTGTTAAAAACCGTTATATTGGTCGTACATTTATCATGCCTGGCCAAGAAATGCGTAAAAAGTCAGTGCGTCAAAAGCTAAATGCGATTGACCGTGAGTTTAAAGGTAAAAACGTTTTACTGGTTGATGATTCAATTGTACGCGGTACAACCTCGGCGCAAATTGTAGAAATGGCCCGTGAAGCCGGAGCAAAAAATGTGTATTTTGCCTCAGCAGCACCAGAAATTCGTTTTCCTAATGTGTATGGTATTGATATGCCATCTGCCGCAGAGCTTATTGCGCATGGCCGCGAAGTTGAAGACATTAACCAAAGCATCAGTGCTGACGGCTTAATTTTTCAATCGCTAAACGATTTAATTGCCGCTGTAAGCCAAGAAAACCCAGAAATTACTAAGTTTGAAACCTCTGTATTTGATGGGCAATACATTACCGGCGATATCGATCAAGATTACTTAAACCATATTGATCAATTGCGTAACGACTCGGCTAAAAGTAACCGCGAAAACGCCATGTCATCAGGCCTTGAAATACACAATCAAGATGCCAACGAAGCTGATTAATGTGTGATTAAACATAATCAGACATAAAAAAAGGAGCTAATTAGCTCCTTTTTTGCGAAGGAAAGAAAGGGAACACTTCATATCAAACAACGTGGTTGATTAGGTAAACATTGGACTCACAATGCCGTTAGTCCAAAGTATTGCGGTTACAGCTAAAATTATTACCAATAAAATTAGCCCGCAGGTGACAACAGAGCTGGCATAAATAAAGCCGCGCTCTTGTGGAATATGCATTAGTATTGGCACGCCTGTATAAAGCAAGTACACCGAGTAGGCTAGGGCAATCATACCTACGCAAACAACAAACCACAGCTCAGGTAAAAAAGCGGCTAAGGCCGACATAAACACGGGTGTAGCAGTATAAGCGGCAAGTTCAAGCGTTTGTGTAAAGGTAGGTTTAGCACCAAATGTAACGGCCATCCAATGGGCTAAATAGGCCAGTGCAAACACACCGGCTATTAACGCACCATACATAGCCACGGCAATTAGCAGTGCGCTTTCATGTGTTAAAAATACTGGGTTGCCCGCACCAATACTCCAGCCTAAATACACCGATGAGTAATACCCCATAATCGATGGAAATAATGCAATAAGTAAAATATGCGACAGGCTATAAGTCAGGCTTTCGTGGCGGTTATCTATTGTTTGCCATTCTTCGAGTGGATGAGCATAAATGCCCCACAGGTGGTTCAGTATCATAGCGGTACTCCATAAAAGGAACGTATTACTGTTGGTTATAATTTAGTTTTAGTTAGTTTGTTTTTTATACAGTATCTATATTTATGGTTTAGTTCATATACAAAGTCAAGTTAACTGCTTATTAACATTTTAAAGAGGTTGTTTTAGCTCGTTTTATTCTTCGTTATTTTTCGTGTTAAAATGGCTTTTTATTATTTGAAGTAACGAGCAGCCCTGTGCCACATAGCGAACTTTTAGCCCCTATTAATAATTTTTTATTGTGCGAAACCCCAAATGAATGGGTTATTGAGGCAGTAAAAAAAGAAAATTTATCGATTATTTTAATCGATCACTTAATTTGTGAGTTAAAAGCAGCACAAAGTGCAATGTTTTTAATTCGTAAGTACGCGGTAGATAAAGACAGCAGCGATGCATTACTTGAATGGCTAAAGCCCTTTGAAACACTTATTTATAAACGTGAAGGTAATTGGCGTGATTTAGCGGCTAAAAATAAACTTACAAAATCTATTATCCCAAAGTCTAACTCACCTTACGGGCAAGATTTAATAGATAAAATGGTGATGCTAATAAAAGAAGAATTACATCACTTTTATCAAGTGCTCGAAATAATGGACGAGTATGGGGTAGAGTACCGCAGTATTACACCGTGTCGTTACGCTAAAGGGATGCTACGTAACGTTAAAACGTTTGAGCCTAATGCATTAGTCGATAAACTAATTGTAGGTGCTTATATTGAGGCTCGCTCATGTGAGCGTTTTGCTGCACTTGCGCCGCATGTAGATAGACGCTTAGGCGATTTTTATATTTCATTGCTTCGCTCTGAGGCGCGTCATTATCAAGATTACTTAACACTGGCACAAGAAATTGCTGATTTTGATATTACTGAGCGAGTCGACTTTTTTGGTAAAATTGAGGCTGATTTGATCACTAGCCCTGATGAAGACTTTAAATTTCACAGTGGCGCACCTGCACTCGTTACTAACTAAAGTGGTGCTATTTAGCTCTTCAAGCACACCGGCTAGTTAGGTGTGCTACTTCTTTCTATAAAGTCTATGAGCTCAAGCGCCGTGCTTTGAGAAAAGCCATGTTTTACTAATAGCTCTTTTGCGGTGCCATTGTATAAAATAGTAGAAAAGCCTTGTTCAAGCGCGTCTCTTTTTTGTTTTGCATCAGGGTCAGACTTTGGAAACATAACATGCAGTTGATGATGCTCTAAATCGGGCGAAATATATTCAACTTGTGGCGCGCCGGGTTCATTAAGCTTTTCGGTGTTTTTTAACCAGTATTCACCTACTTCTTTAGTGCCTGCTACTAAGTCTATTCGTCCTTTTTGAAGCATATATAAACTGTTAATTAACCCGCGAGTGGAGGTTACGGCAAGGCCATTACTTTCAGAAAAAACTTCACTTACTGCGTAGCCAATGCCTTTACAAATACTGTATGGCTGTAAAGAGTCCATACTGCCGTCATAGTTTATTTGTCTGTCTTTGAGCTTAAATAGTCCAACGTATACGTTAGCAAGTGGGCGCGAATAATAAAAAAGATCAGTACGCGACTTTGTATAAAAAGCGCCTAAAATCGCATCTTTTTTATTTATTTTGGTAATCTCCAGCGCCCTGTTCCAGCTGGTAAACTCGATGTCGTTATTAATATTTTGATTAGCTAAGGCCGCTTTAGTTAAGGCAGTAACCCAGCCGTTATCAATTAAGCGCTCACCAATATAGGGTGGGGAGTTTTCGGCGACGAGCTGCCAATTTTCTGAGGCATACCCTTTGGAAAAAATGCAACAAAGCACCAAACAATAAATAGCTTTATACATATATCCTTATCCTATTACCAAAAAGTACTTAAATAATAGTCAGGATTTGAAATTATGCGAAGGGCGTATTAATGAGTTTTTGACCTTGTGGAGTAACCACTAAATATGAGCCTTGAGTATACCAATCACCAAGCACAGTGCGTGTTAGTGTTTGCTTACCTACAGTGTAAGTGTGTACGTTAGGGCGGTGGGTGTGGCCGTGTATCATGTTGCTTACATTATACTTGGCAAACATCGCTAGTACGGCGTCATCTACTACGTCTAAAATTTCTATGGGTTTGTCGGCTTGGCTTAATTTGCTTTTTTCTCTGGCATTGCGAGCAATTTTTTTTCTGTACCATAGTGGCATTGCTAACATTAATTTAGGCCACCACCAACCGCGACTTTTTTTACGAAACTTTTGATACTCAATATCTTGAGTACACATTTCATCACCGTGCAAAATAACAGTGGGAGTGCCATATAAATCTATAACCGTTTGCTCGTTTAGCAATACCATACCTGCGCGTTTAGCGTATTGCTCACGCATTATAAAATCGCGATTACCGTGTATAAAGTACACTGGTGTTCCGCCATCTTTAACTGCTTTTAAATGCTTTGCTACCTCACTAGCCAATTCTGTTACGTAGTCATCCCCAACCCATACTTCAAAAAAATCACCTAAAATATACAGTGCATCTACGGGCTTACCAATAATGTACGTATTTATAAAGCGATAAAAAGCCTCGCTAATATCTGGGCGGTTTTCACTTAGGTGTAAGTCTGCAATAAAGTAGGTTTGAGAAGTCATAGAGGCATCTAGTTAGGTTAAATAAAAAGCGGGCGCATACATAATGTACCATGCCCGCTTAATTACTCAGTATATGAGTAAACGTTTAGCTTACAGTAACGTTTTCGATGATTACATTTTCAAGCGGTACGTCTTGGTGAAAACCAGCGCTGCCTGTTGCTACACCTTTAATTTTATTTACTACGTCCATGCCTTCAACTACTTCAGCAAATACACAGTAACCCCAGCCTTGCGAAGTTTCGCTGCTGTGGTTTAAAAAGTCGTTGTCGTTAACGTTAATAAAAAATTGGGCTGTTGCTGAATGTGGATCAGGCGTACGCGCCATTGCTAATGTACCTACTTTATTAGATAAGCCATTATTTGCTTCGTTTTGAATTGGGTCGTTAACGTCTTTTTGTTCCATACCAGGTACAAACCCACCGCCTTGCACCATAAAGCCGTCAATTACGCGGTGAAAAATAGTGCCGTTGTAAAAACCTGAGTTTGCGTACTCTAAAAAGTTTTTAACTGTGTTTGGAGCTTCTTGCTCAAACATTTTAATGGTGATGTCACCAAAATTAGTGTGTAGAACAACCATGTGGTTTCCTATATCTGGTTTAATTAGTCGCGCTATTTTATCTTAGTTAACTAAGATAAACAAAGTGCTTGTTCAATATATCCAAAGCTGCCCAAGGTATATACTTGTGCGTTTTACAGGGGGTTAATATCGAGGCGGTATTTGGCCGTTGTGGTATTTTTTTTCAATATATAACCATGCACAGAACAAGAGCCTGTTAAGCAATAAACAGGGTGGTTTAAAACTGATTTTTACAGTGTTATTAATTTTAACAACAGAACCTCTATTACATACAATCAAGGCCTTGCCTAAATTGGTTTTAATTGCTGCTTAAACATGCGTATTGAAGAGGTTTGGGTATAAAAAGCGCTAGAGCGGGGGCTTTTCAAGTGTTAACATAGCCAACTCAGCAAACAGTCAAGGACTAAAAGTAAATGGTACAAATATACAACACACTCACGCGACAAAAAGAGCAGTTTAAACCTATGGTCGAAGGCAAAATCGACATGTACGTGTGTGGTATCACCATTTATGATTTTTGTCATATCGGTCATGCGCGTACATTTGTCGGGTTTGATGTTATTGTCCGCTACCTTCGCCACCTTGGTTACGACTTAAAATACGTACGTAATATTACCGACGTAGATGATAAAATAATTAAACGCGCAAACGAAAATGGCGAGTCAATTAATGACCTAACTTTGCGTATGACCCAAGCCATGCACGAAGACTTTGATAGCCTAAACATGTTGCGCCCAGATATTGAACCTACGGTTACAAACCATATGGATGAAATTATCGAAATGGTTGAGCGCTTAATTGCAAAAGGCCATGCGTACGTAGCAAACGACGGCGACGTGCTTTTTGATGTTTCTACGTTTGAGCAGTACGGCGCACTATCGCAGCAAGATTTAAGTATGCTCCAAGCAGGCTCTCGCGTAGAGGTTGCACAAGACAAAGACGATCCGCTTGATTTTGTATTGTGGAAAAAAGCAAAAGCAGGCGAACCTTCATGGTCATCTCCTTGGGGAGAAGGGCGTCCAGGTTGGCATATAGAATGTTCAGCAATGAGCTCAAAGCATTTAGGTGAGCATTTTGATATTCACGGTGGCGGCTCTGATTTACAGTTCCCGCATCACGAAAACGAAATTGCGCAATCATGCTGTGCAAACAATGGCAAGTATGTAAATACGTGGATCCACACAGGCATGGTACAAGTAAATAAAGAAAAAATGTCTAAATCATTAGACAACTTTTTTACTGTGCGTGAGGTATTAAAAACATATGACGCTGAATCAGTTCGTTACTTTTTAATATCAGGGCATTACCGTAGCCAGCTAAATTACTCGCAAGAGAATTTAGATCAAGCACGTTCATCGCTTGAACGTATTTACACAGCACTTCGCGGTGTTGAGCCAATTACGTGCGATATTGAAAACAATGAGTACGTGGCTAAATTTAGAAAAGCCATGAATGATGACTTTAATACACCAGAGGCGTTACCGGTTTTATTTGAACTGGCTAAAGAGCTAAACCGTGTTAAAGACACCGATACACAGCAAGCAGGGCAATTAGCATTTGTGCTACGCAGCATAGGCGAAGTGCTTGGTGTTGCCCAGCAAGCACCTGAATCGTTTTTGCAAGGCGGACAAGATGATGATGAAGTGGCCACTATCGAAGCGCTGATTGTAAAACGTAATGAAGCGCGCGCAAACAAAGATTGGGCCGCTGCTGATGAAGCACGTGATGCACTTAATGCACTCGGTGTTGTGCTTGAAGACTCAGCAGGTAAAACAACGTGGCGTAAAGCGTAAATGCGTTAAAGTAGCTTTTAAACTAAAAAGGGTTGCCAGTTGGCAACCCTTTTTTAATGCTAAGGCATTAAATTAACTGTGGTATTTTTCACATGCTTCAAGGGTGTTTTCAATTAAACTTGCAACAGTCATTGGGCCAACGCCACCCGGTACAGGAGTAATAAAATCAGCTTTTTGCTCTGCAACACTGTACTGCACATCGCCCACTAACTTGCCTGTATCTAAACGGTTAATACCTACATCAATCACAATTGCACCTTCTTTTACCCACTCACCAGGTATAAATTCAGGTTTACCTACGGCCACGACTAATAAGTCTGCGCGGCGCACATGGGTTTCTAAGTCTTGTGTAAATTTGTGACATACCGTTGTAGTACAACCGGCAAGTAATAACTCAAGCGACATAGGGCGACCAACAATATTAGAAGCACCAACAACTACCGCATGCATCCCTTTGTAACGCACGCCCGTTGAATCTAATAAGGTAATAATCCCTTTGGGTGTACATGGGCGCAGCGCCGGCATACGTTGCGCTAAGCGGCCAATATTGTAAGGGTGAAAACCGTCTACATCTTTATGTGGTGTAATACGTTCTAAAATCTTTTCTGCATCTAGGCCTTCAGGTAGCGGTAGTTGCACCAAAATACCATCTACTTCGCCATCATTATTTAGCTCATCAATTAATGCTAGTAGTTCTTCTTCGCTGGTTTGCGCAGGTAAATCAAATGACTTTGAAATAAATCCTACTTCTTCACACGCTTTACGCTTAGAGCCAACGTAAACTTGGCTTGCAGGGTCAAGCCCTACCAGTACTACTGCTAAACCGGGTGCACGTAAACCGTTTGCAACGCGTTCGCTTACGCGCTCAGCCACTGCACTACGTACTTGTTTTGCGATTGCCTTACCATCAATGATGTTTGCCGTCATGGGGGACCTTTAATTGGGGTTAAATAAACTTCGATACTTATATTTTAAAAGCATCTGCATATAAAGAGGGGTGTATGCAAAAAATTAATTTTATTAATGCTTTTTTAATATGCAGGCTATTTTCGCAGAAAAGGCCCGAAGCGCCAAGTTGCTTTTAGGTTATAAACCGGAGTTTTCAAAAAAAGCGTCTAAATTTCAGCTTAGTTTTGCAATATTTAACCATTATGAACTAAAAATGACCGATTGATTTATTTTATGCAAAAAACGTTTGACCTCTCCCAGGCAAATCACTATTATGCACCCCGTTGTCAACGAGGTCACTCGCAGGCAATCGTAAGCATCGGCGATTAGCGCAGTTTG
>NZ_PNCY01000007.1:0-51321 GCF_005887105.1 Pseudoalteromonas sp. S2893
AAAGCGGGCTTTAATATAATGGTGGAGAGATAGGGATTTGAACCCTAGATGGGCTACAAACCCATGCCGGTTTTCAAGACCGGTGCATTCGACCACTCTGCCATCTCTCCGCACGGCCTGCATAATAGGGAAACCCATTGGCTTTGTGAAGCTTTTTTTTAAAAAAATTGTTTAAGTGCTTAAAAAACAATTAATTTGTTTAAAGATAAAACAAATAATTTCTTTTTGATGCTTTAATGAACTTTAATTAAAAAATAACACTCTATTGATCTACAAAGGTTTGCCCAAACATATAAGAGTTGGTAATCTAATTTTAGTTAAATTATCGAAACAAACATGTTTCACTTAAAGGAGCTCTACAATGGCATTTAATCATTCGTACAATACCGCTAAACCGGTAATGTCGACCATTGAAACAAACAAGGTACTTAAAAACACCTATTTCTTACTGGCCATGACATTAGCATTTAGTGCTGTTACGGCGGGTATTTCAATGGCATTACAATTACCTTACTTTATGGGAATTGTGTTCACACTGGTTTCGTTTGGTTTATTATTTGTTGTAAACAAAAAAGCAGACTCAGCCTCAGGCGTGTTTTGGGTGTTTGCTTTTACAGGCTGTATGGGCGCAGGCCTTGGCCCACTACTTAACTATTATGCAGCTATGCCTAATGGCCCTATGCTTATTATGCAGGCGCTTGGTTCTACTGCATTAATATTTTTTGGTCTATCGGCTTATGCATTAAACACTAAAAAAGACTTCTCATTTATGGGTGGTTTTTTAACAGTAGGCTTACTAGTGGTTATTGTTGCAAGCATAGTTAACATCTTCATTGGCAGCTCGCTAATGTTTATGGTGCTTAACGCTGCTGTTGTGTTAATTATGTCTGGCTTAATCTTATTTGATACTAGCCGTATTATTAATGGCGGCGAAACTAACTACATTCGCGCGACGGTCGCTCTATACTTAAACGTATATAACCTATTTACTTCTTTACTGCACCTTCTTGGCGCAAGTGATGACTAATTAAATAGTTCTGTTAAAATAGCCCCTTTATTGGGGCTTTTTTATTGGAATTGTTTTGGCGCGATTTGTTCTTTCTTTACATACTCCTCCTTCAGATCATGACTCAACGCAACGTATTATAAAGTTTGCGAATGCATGTTTAGCACAAGGGCACACCATAGATGCGATATTTTTGTATCAAAATGGGATTTATCACGCATCAGCTCACTTTGAGCTAGCCTCTGACGAGCTGCAAATTCCAAAGCAATGGCAACAACTTGCAGATAAAAACGTCAACTTAATGCTATGTATTACTGCAGCAGAAAAACGTGGCTTAAACACAAGCCAAACAGGTGTGTTTACTGTAGCCGGCCTTGCAGAATTTGCCATGCTAGCGAGTGATGCAGATAAATGGATACAGTTTAAATGAAAAACGTTTTAGTAATGAGTCAATCCAGCCCTTTTGATGAGCTTAATACCCGCGATGCCCTAGACATCTCACTGATATTTGCCGCAGTTGATCAAAATATTAGCTGGCTATTTAGCGGCCCTGCTGTGCTTGCTTTAAAACATAATCAATCAACACAGCAACTTGGTGTAAAAGATTTTTTTAAAAACATCAAAACGCTTGAAATCTATGAAGTAGAAAACATATATGTATGTGAAAAATCGTTACTAGATTATAACTTAAGCAAATCTCAATTAATTATTGATTCAACCAGCCTCAATTACACTGAGCAACAGCAGCTGATCGGCCAGCAAGACTTTGTGGTGAACCTATGAGTACATTACATATTTTTTCAAAGCCACTGGCTTATTACGACTCTACTCAGCTTGAAAACTTAATTAAAGACACCGATAAAGTACTCCTTGTCGGTGATGCCTGTTATGCCGCTAAGCAGTATTTTCAATTAAACGATTCGTTATTGTTGCTTTTAGAGGATGCGCAGGCACGCGCAGTTAAACTAAGCCCAGGCCAAACACTTATTAATTACGATGAGTTTGTTGCCCTTACTCTATCTACTAACCAATCTATTACCTGGTAATCCATGCTTGAATTTAATAATCAACAAATCGACACTGATAAACAAGGCTACTTACTAGATTACACCTTGTGGACAAAAGAGTTAGCCCCCATTATCGCTGAGCAAGAAAACATTATCTTGAGTGAACAACACTGGGAAGTGATTAATTTTGTGCGCAATTTTTACTTAGAATATAACACCAGCCCAGCAATAAGAATGCTTGTTAAAGCCATGGCTAAAGCGCTTGGCGAGGACAAAGGCAATAGTATTTATTTGTATAAATTATTTCCCAAGGGGCCTGCAAAACAAGCCACAAAAATTGCCGGCTTACCCAAGCCCGCTAGGTGTATTTAATGGCGAACAAACCAATGCATAATCGCGCAAGTAAAAGTACCACTAAACGAACCACGGGTAGAACTTACTCACGCAGTGCGCTCACTAAAAAAAGTACAACTTCGCGTGAAATTAAACCCGCTATAGCGCCTAAAGATAGAAAAATTGTTTTATTTAACAAGCCTTACGATGTGCTTTGCCAATTTACAGACGATGCCAATAGAAAAACCTTGGCTGAATTTATTCCCATTAAAGGTGTATACGCTGCAGGCAGACTCGACCGTGACAGTGAAGGCTTGTTACTTTTAACAAACTGCGGAAAGCTTCAAAATACCCTTACCGCACCGAATAAAAAAACCAATAAAACCTATTGGGTGCAAGTTGAAGGCGAGCCTAGTGAAGAGGCCATTAATGCCCTGTGTAAAGGTGTTGAACTAAAAGATGGGATGACCTTACCCGCAAACGTAAAAATTATTGACGAGCCAAAACTTTGGCCTCGCGTGCCGCCGGTAAGAGAGCGAAAGTCGATTCCTACAACGTGGTTAAGTATTACAATTAATGAAGGACGTAATAGGCAAGTTCGCCGTATGACCGCCCATGTTGGGCACCCTACATTAAGGCTTATTCGCTACAGTATTGGCAATTACACGCTAGATGGCATAAGCAGCGCGCAGTACAGTGTTATAAAAGGTGAGGTAAATGCATAAACCCCATGTAACGGTGGCTGCTGTAGTAAAAAAAGGAGAGCGTTTTTTACTGGTAAAAGAGCGAGATAAATTTACTTCTAATATTTGTTATAACCAACCTGCCGGCCATTTAGAAGTAAACGAAACACTGGCTCAAGCAGCCAGTAGAGAGCTTTTTGAAGAAACAGGTTTGTCCCTAACGCCCACTGGCTTAATCGGTATTTATAACTTACATGCGGCTAATGGGGTGCATTACTTACGCTTTTGTTTTATGTTTGATGGCACTCAAATCACCACTGAGCCCTGCCCAAAAGATGCAGATATAATTAGTGCCAACTGGCACAGTTTAGGGGAAATTAAAGCACTGCCTCTAAGAAGCCATTTAGTTTTAAAATGTATTGAAGACAGCGTAAACCGCCCTATTCAAGACATAGACTTTATTTACGACGATAATTAAACATCTGCGCTTTATATAATTCTAAAAGCTATATAAATAGTCCAAGGCTATAAATTAACTTAATGCTAAACAATTTCGTCCTTGCCTTTTTGAATAATAAAGTGCGCTGTCGGCGGCCTTAATAAACTCTTTTTGATCGCAACTATCCTCTTTATTAATTGCGTGAATACCCATGCTCAGGGTTAAGTAGCCGGTAAAGCTGTCTTCATGAGGGATATGCAGCTCTTCAATTGCCTTTTGAATATGCTCTGCAATAAATAAGGCCCCTTGTTTATCGGTTTGAGGCAGCAATACAACAAATTCTTCTCCGCCATAACGCGCCACAAAGTCCTCTGTGCGGCTTACCGTACACGCTATTGCTTGCGCCACGTTATACAAACATAAATCACCTTCAACATGCCCGTAGCGGTCGTTAAAGAGTTTAAAGTGATCAATATCGATTAAAATAATTGCCAAATCGTCACCACACTCAACGGCTTTTTCGAACTCTTTACTTAGCTTTTCATCAAAACGACGTCTATTTGCTATTTGTGTTAGCGAATCTAAAAATGCCATGTCGCGTAAAATATTTTGATCTTCTAAACGCTTGGTCGCATCATTAAATACAGCAATATATTCATCGCCCAAATTGATTCCAGATACTTCCATGGTAATTGTATTACCGTTTTTACAAGTAACATGGTAATCATGCGCGGGGATGTCTTGTCCTGTTTCATTGCCAATTTCTAACGCCGATTGCCACGTCTTTTTCACGGACTCTCGATAGTGAGGATCTGGGTATGCATTAACCCACCACTGCTCTAAGTTAGGTAAGTCATCAACGGTATAACCAAATACATCTATAAAGCGCTGATTAACTCTAATAATATCACCGGTTTTGGCACACACATTAGAGATAGGCATAGGCAAAATAGTAAATAAATGGGCGTAGTGGCTCATCTCGTGGCGCTTCATAGGATGATGCATTTTTTTAGAAAGGAAACTGTATGGCGCATCTTCTTTTTCGTGAGAAAGCGAATGCTCCATAGTTAATACAAAGTACCACTCGTTCCACCATTTTTGTGTTGTTTCAACTAACGCCACTTCAGATTGGTTAATTAAATCTAAAGATGCGGTAACTGAATCAAAAATAGCATCAACGGGACTAGTCTGTTGAGAGTCTACGGGTACGTTGTGTTTAAATATTTCATGAAAAAGTTTGTAGGCAGATTGCTTAAACTCACTCGTCGGGTTTTCAAGTAACTGCTTTACATGAAAGCTTGAGTTAGTCGTATAAAACGTAATTAGGGTCGTAAGTTTTTTTACCTGAAAGGCGTAATTCATATATTCATTCCGTTGAAAATATTAAGGCAATAAAAATGCAAATTTAATACAAAAATCTTGCCTGTTCCTTAATTGTACAACAAACACAAGGTAATACGGACGCTATTATTATGCGCTCAGACAATAATGGCACCGAAATATCTTTTTACAATGGCTTATTTAAATTTTTCATCATTTTTTATGTTAAATGCGATTCAGTCTTATTTGCTATTTATTATATGAATAAAATAACTACAAAATCGTGTGTTTGCGCCACTCCTCCCTTTAAGCAAAAACAAAATGCGTGCTATAATCGCGGCCTTTCCAAGTTAACAGCAATCTGTATAAGCGAAACTATTCATGAGCGAAAATAGTCACATTAAAGTCATCGTTGGTATGTCCGGCGGTGTTGATTCTTCTGTATCTGCATATTTATTACAACAACAGGGCTACCAAGTAGAAGGCCTGTTTATGAAGAACTGGGAAGAAGACGACAATGACGAATACTGTGCAGCCGCTGAAGATTTAAAAGATGCACAAGCAGTGTGTGACAAATTAGGCATCGAGCTTCATACCGTTAACTTTGCAGCCGAATACTGGGATAACGTTTTTGAGTACTTTTTAGAAGAGTACAAAGCGGGCCGTACGCCAAACCCAGATATTATGTGTAACAAAGAAATTAAATTTAAAGCATTTTTAGAATTTGCAGCACAAGCACTTGGCGCCGATTATATTGCAACAGGCCATTATGTTCGTCGTGAACTACGAGACGACAAATACGTTATGTGCCGAGGCTTAGACGATAACAAAGATCAAAGCTATTTCTTATATACCTTAAGCCATGAACACATAGGCCAAACTCTTTTCCCAGTAGGCGATATAGCTAAACCAGACGTACGCCGTATTGCAGAAGAGCAAGACTTAATCACCCATGACAAAAAAGACAGCACCGGTATTTGTTTTATTGGTGAGCGTAAATTTAAAGACTTTTTACAAAAGTTTTTACCTGCTCAACCAGGTGTGATTGAAGATACTGACGGCAACAACGTAGGTGAGCATGAAGGGCTTATGTATCATACACTTGGCCAGCGTAAAGGCTTGTTAATTGGTGGCATGAAAGAAGGCTCTGGCGAGCCATGGTACGTGGTAGATAAAGACGTTGAGCGCAATGTGCTCGTTGTCGGACAAGGTAAAGACCACCCTCGCCTGTACAGCAATGGCCTAAACGCCAATCAATTACATTGGGTAGACCGTGTTGGTCCTCAAGGTACAACGCGCTGCACCGTTAAAACCCGTTACCGCCAAGAAGATATTAATTGTACCCTTCTCGTTGGGGAAGATGGTATGGCACGCGTATTGTTTGATGAACCACAAAAAGCCGTTACACCGGGTCAATCAGCTGTATTTTATGCCGATGATGTGTGTTTAGGTGGCGGTATTATAGATTCGGTGATTAAGTAATGAATCAACACCAAGTCATGGCGCTTGCCGCCATGTGCCAAGTGGCTAAACAAGTACAAAAAATCGCGCAATACGGCAGCGCAAACGATTCAGACTTAGACGTGCTATTTACAAGTATTGTACAAACATCACCCGCATCCCCGGTTGATGTTTACCAAGGTACGCATAACTTGCGCGACGGCTATAAAACATTAATGGCGCAGCTTACTGCTGGCGCTCAAAAAGATGTTGAAATAGTTAAGTACGTAGGTGGTTTGATGCAGCTTGAACGTATTTTAAATAACGAGCCAAAAAGCCTAGCTGAACTTGGCCGTCGTATCGACGACATTCATCGTCGCTTAGATCACTTTGCCATAACCGATGACACCGTAGTTGCCGGTTTAGCAGATATATACTCGTCGGTGCTGAGCCCCCTTGGGCACCGAATTCAGGTTTATGGTAAACCCGAGTTATTAAAACAGCAGCAAACGCAAAATAAAATTCGTGCCCTTTTATTAGCAGGAATTCGCAGTGCTGTATTATGGCGACAAATGGGCGGTAAACGCCGTCACTTTTTCTTTGCAAAAAGAAAAATTCTCGCTATTGCAAAAACAAACATTTAATTATCGTTCAAAACTAAAATTTAGGAGTTATTATGGAGCTTTCAGCGTTAACCGCTATCTCTCCAGTGGATGGTCGCTACGGCAGCAAAACCACTGAACTACGCAGTATTTTCAGCGAATTTGGCTTAATCAAATACCGCGTAACCGTTGAAGTGCGTTGGTTGCAAGCCTTAGCTGCAGCAAGCGATATTAAAGAAGTACCTGCATTTAGCGAACAAGCCAATGCACTTTTAAATGCCATAGTTGATAACTTCAGCGAAGCAGACGCACAGCGTGTTAAAGACATTGAACGCACCACAAACCACGATGTTAAAGCGGTAGAATATTTACTAAAAGAAAAAGTAGCCGATAACAGCGAAATTAACGCTATTAACGAGTTCATCCATTTTGCCTGTACATCAGAAGATATTAATAACCTATCTCATGGTTTAATGCTAAGCGAAGCTCGTGATAATGTGCTCCTTCCATACTGCGACCAACTACTTAACGCTATAAAAGAAAAAGCCATTGAGTACAAAGCAGTACCTATGATGACGCGTACCCACGGCCAACCAGCTACGCCTTCAACAATGGGTAAAGAGTTTGCTAACGTATACATGCGTTTAAAACGCCAACGCGACCAAATCGCACAGGTAGAAATGCTAGGTAAAATTAACGGTGCTGTAGGTAACTACAATGCTCACCTGAGTGCTTACCCAGATTACGATTGGCATACCCACGCAAGCAACTTTGTAACTAGCCTTGGTTTAACCTTTAACCCGTTCACTACACAAATAGAGCCGCATGACTACATTGCCGAGCTATTTGATGCTATTGCCCGCTTTAACACTATTTTACTTGATTTTGATCGTGACGTTTGGGGTTACATTGCCCTAAACCACTTTAAGCAAAAAACCATTGCTGGCGAAATCGGCTCTTCAACAATGCCGCATAAAGTAAACCCTATCGACTTTGAAAACTCAGAAGGTAACCTAGGCTTAGCAAATGCTATATTTGCTCACCTTGCACAAAAACTGCCTGTTTCTCGTTGGCAGCGTGACCTTACCGACTCAACCGTTTTACGTAACTTAGGTGTGGGTATGGGCTACACGCTTATTGCGTATCAATCTACACTTAAAGGCGTAAGCAAGCTTGAAGTAAATGAGCAACGTTTACTTGATGAGCTTGATCAAAACTGGGAATTACTTGCTGAGCCAATTCAAACGGTTATGCGTAAATACGGTATTGAAAAACCATACGAAAAACTTAAAGATTTAACGCGTGGTAAACGTGTAAATCAAGAGATTATGGCCGACTTTATCGATGGTTTAGACCTGCCAGAGCACGCTAAAGTAGAAATGAAAAAACTAACACCTGCCAACTACATTGGCCGCGCTGTTGAGTTTATTGACGATTTAGTTTAAATACTAAATTGCGCATATAAAAAGCGAAAGGATAATCCCTTTCGCTTTTTTTGTACTAAAAATTATAGGCCAACTCTATGTACCAATTAAAAATAAACAACCTCTGTGAGCAAGAATTTTTAAACCAATACTGGCAAAAAAAACCGCTATTAATTAAACAAGGCTTTACAGACTTTCAAGACCCAATAGAGGCAGAAGAGCTTGCCGGTCTTGCTATGGAAGAAAGTATAGAGTCGCGAATTGTTACTAACCACAATAACGATTGGCGAGCATACCAAGGCCCATTTGAAGACTTTGAAAAATTAACTGAGCAACACGCTACTTTATTGGTACAAGCGGTTGATCATTGGCATAGCGATGCAGCACAACTGCTTCACCCATTTAGGTTTATACCTAACTGGCGAATAGATGATTTAATGATCAGCTACTCAACCCCTAAAGGCGGCGTAGGTCCGCACCTAGATCAGTACGATGTATTTATTATACAGGGCGAGGGTAAGCGTCATTGGCGTGTTGGCCTACCTGATCCAACACTTAAACAATTTGCGCAAAATAAAAAACTACTGCAAGTTGAGCAATTTGAAGCCGTTATAGATTGTATTTTAGAGCCCGGCGATATTTTATATATACCACCTGGGTGCCCTCACGAAGGCTATGCAATAGAAAACGCCCTTAACTACTCGGTTGGGTTTAGAGCGCCTAATCAGCAAGACTTATTTTCTAGTTTTGCCGATCATGTTATTGATACCGACAGCGGCCAAAAACGCTATACCGATCATACTTTAACCCTTAGGGACTCTAAAGGTGAGCTTTTACAGAGCGAAACCGATAAAGTTAAAACCCTTATGCAAGCGCTACTTAATAACGATGAGCTATTTAAGCATTGGCTTGGTAATACCTTAAGCCAAGCCAAGCACGAAATGGACTTAGCACCACTTGAAGAGCCTATAACCTGCGAGCAAATGAGTGATTTAATAGCAAACAATGCAGAAGAATTTAAGCGTTTAGGTGGCATACGTGCTATCTATCAGCAGCTAGAAGACACCTTATTATTAAGTATTAATGGCGAAAACTACCCGTTACCACTTTGCGACTTAAATGCCGTTAAACTATTAACAGATCATGATTATGTTAATACCGACGATTTAAACGCAGCGCAGCCCAGCCTAGTTTTTATTCAAACCTTTACTACACTAGTTAATGAGGGGATGTGGTTTAATTAGAGGTGCGCTATGGGCTATCAAATTAATAAGGTCGAGTGGGATAGGCAAAAAGACCAGCTACAACAAATACGTGAAAAAGTATTTGTATATGAGCTACACATACCCAAACGAATAGAATTTGATAGCCAAGACAAACTAGCACACCATGTGCTAGTTACTCACAACAGTAACGCCCCCGTAGCCACAGGTAGGCTGTGTACAGATGGTTTAATAGGCCGAATAGCCGTTTTACCCGCACACCGTAATCGCCACGTTTATACTTCATTACTTACTTTTATTGTTAATCTTGCCGCTAACGATGGGCACCAAGTTATTAGTATTAATTGTATTTTAAACGAAGTTGAACGTTTTAAACGAAACGGCTTTATACAACAAGGCGGTGTTTTTATGGAAGCAGGTATACCTAGGCAGCGAATGCAATGCCAAGTGTCTGAGTTTGTCACTAAACCATTTACATTAGTACATTAAAAAAGGGCCGTTAATAGCCCTTTTTTACGTTTATACAAGCGATACCTTATTTTGGTTCATTAGCCCAAAGTTGCTCGTTTTCATGCATTTCGTATAAGCCGTGAGCACGGTTTATAAGTAAGTTAGCAAAGTCGACTTGGGTTTTATCGCGTGCGCCAACACTCATTATTTGATCTGCTTTTAACTGCCATTGTAATGAAAAATAACGCATAGCATCGCGCGCATCTTTTGCTGCACTTACTTCTGCATGATCAGTAGGTAAGCGCCCTGTTATTACCCAGTAGCTCTTGCCATTTTGCGCTTTAAATTTCCACATAGCACACAATGGCGCTAAAAAGCGGCTGTCTTTGTCTATTACTGATTTAGGCATAATGCCTTTTTCTGCTAAGTATTTTTGGGCGTTTTGAAAACACTCGCGTTGCCAAGCAGCCCGTTGTTGCTCTATTTGTGCTTGCTCTTGCGCTGTTAATGGTTTTTTTTCTTCTTGCTGCATTTTATTAACCTTTACTGCTTTTTTTCTACACTCTAAGTGCATAACAAATAAGGTGCAAGCATAAAACACCTGCTTTGCACCTTAAATACACCATTTGATTTGTTTTTAATCACAATTGCGCTTAAGCAATAATAAATCGCTGTTATTTTATATTGTGATCAAACGAGCCTACATCACCTGGGAACACCACAGGCGATTCAATCCCGTCTTTGCTTATCGCTGCAACACCAAAATAGTAATTATCAATAACCACGTTTTTAAGTGTAGCTTTACTTACATTGCCCACATCTTGGCTAAATTGCCATTGTGGCTCACTGGTATAGCGCCAATAAATACGATAACCGGCAATATTACTATCATCTGAACTTTGCCACGAAAGCGTAGTGTCAGCCTTAACCGCGCCTTCAATTTTTACCTGTTTAGGGGGAGCTGGCGCCCAAGCCATTGAAGCCATTGTTACTGCGTTCAGTGATGTAAGCTTTGCTGTGTAGTCAAAATCAACGCCATCTATGGTATCGCCATAAACCACCCCATTTTCTGTACGTAAATCTTGATGTTGTCGGTCGTAATGCTCATTAGTTTCCATAATTCTGACTGCTGCAAAACCCGCATCGTTAAACGGTCTATGGTGCCCGCCCCGGCCAAATCTATCTAACCTGTAAACTAACATTGTATCTAAATTTGGAATGTACCTATCGGCAATTGTATCTATATAGCGCGCTAAGTTACGGCTCGCCGAATCGACTTCACCACCTGTAAAACGGCGCGTTCTTGCTTGTTGTTTCGTTTCTACTACACGCGTGCCTTCTGAGAAAATACGCGCCGTTGTATTGTCGGTAACGCCATTAATACCGGTAATATTGCCAATCATGTCGTTATTTAAAACGCCATGTACTTGCCAATTGTGCTCTTGCGCATACGCTGTGAGTATTTTACCGCCAAATAAACCTTGCTCTTCGCCAGACAACGCTGCATACACAACTGAGCCATTAAATTTATGCTTGCTTAGTACACGTGCAGCTTCAATAACCCCTGCCACGCCTGAAGCGTTATCATTAGCACCCGGTGAATCACTGGTAAAGTCCATTACATCGCTCACCCGCGAATCAATATCACCCGACATAATAACCATTCGGTTTGGCTCAGTACTACCACGCTGAATGGCCACTATATTCACTACTTCAACAGGATTAGGAATTCGTTTTTCACCTGATATAGTGTCTTTAACTTCAATAACTTCTAGGCAACCACCACATTGCGCTGATATTTTTTCAAACTCTTTTTTGATCCAGCGCCGTGCAGCACCTATGCCCCGTGTATCTGACTTAGTTTCAGAAAGAGTATGGCGGGTACCAAAATCCACCAGCGTTTGTATGTCGCTCCCAATACGTTTAGCTGAAACCTGCGCTGCAATATCATGTAGCTTTTGTTGTTCTTCATATTTTATGCTGGCATGAGCCTGTGTTGATAAGCCTGCCGTACAAGCAAAGGCTAACGTACTCAATTTAATAAGTTTAGTGGTAATAGAAAAAGAGGTTTTGCGCATTATAAGCTCCTTATTTTTTACCTTACCATTACTCAACAACCTATATAGTGCAACTATTTTGAGTTAAAGCTTTATACAAGTAAGCTCAACTGTAAAAATTAACCACACTTAAGTACTCCCCTCTTTTAAGTAACCAAGCGCATTACAAACCTTGTTACATAAATACGCTATATACATAGCGTGTTTTCGTGGCAAACTAATGGGGTGTTTTATTTGTATTTGTAACCTATGCGCCAGCTTAAAGCCGACACTGTCTCTGCCAATTTAATAGCCACTAGTAACAACCAATATGGGCCTATTTGTGTTTATCAAAATAAGGCCTATCGCTGGTTAACACTTGCCCAAAATGCGCAAAGCGTTATCACTATTCAAGGGGTGATGAGCCTTAATGAGAATGAACAATTACTGATTGCGGTTAATCAATGTATGCTGTTATTTTTACTCAAAGCAGCTGAGCCACTACGGGTTTTAAATTTAGGTTTAGGCACTGCGGGCATTGAACGAGCCATTCATTATTTACATAACAAAACGGCTTATATAAATAACTTAGCTGTGTTTGACAGTGTAGAAATAAACCCCGCGATGATAAGCGTTGCTAAGCACCATTTTAACTTGCCCGCTAATCATACAGTGCACTTACAAAATGCAGAGCTGTTTGTTGCAACGTGCACGCGCACATACAATGTCATTACAATTGATATTTTTAGTGGCGATGTACATCAAGACTTTTTATCTAACAGCGTATTTTGGCAAAACATACGTCGCTGCAGCGGGCTAAATGCGCAAATTATTATAAATTTAAACCCTAAAACAGGAAAAGAGCTCCAAGCTTTACTCGTCCTGTTTAGGCAACATTTTAGCTGTATTGCCCTTATAGAATTTAACGAATACAAAAATATTGTCGTGATGCTTTCTCAGCAAAGCTTAGTGCACATTAATAAAGAAGAAATAGCCCATTCGCCATTATTTAAAACGTGGGCGCCCACCCTTCACAACGACATAAACAGCATTTATCACATAGAGTAATTTAGCGCCCTGGTTCGTGTTTTTCATAGCACGGCAAATGGGTTTCTAATTGCTCCCAATTGGCTTTAGAGGTAACAAAATTATGCGACATTACCTGTTCAGTAATATCGTCATCTATCAACCCTAGGCGTATTCGCAAGCGAGATTTATCCTCTGCATTAGCACTGTAAATAGGTGAGCCACATGTTTTACAAAAAAAGCGCGCACGCCCAAGTTTGAAATTAAATTCAGTTAAATTATCTTCACCTTTGGTAAGTGTAAATTCGTGAGTGTTTACAAAACCATTAGTAGCAAAAGCAGTCCCGCTGTTTTTTCTGCATAGTGAGCAGTGACAATGAATAATTTGAGAAATAGCCCCTCTAATTTCAACACTTACCGCTTTACATAGGCACGTTCCAGTATACATATAATCCCTTTTATTATTTTTAATTGCGTGTAGTTAGGTATTTTACGCGTTTAAAATATAAACGTCAGTAGAATAGATAAAATACAATATTGGTTGACTAACTTAAACTAAATTGGTTATATAGATTTTAAGTTTTAAAAATTAAAATCCATATATTGGTTAACCAATTTATATACCTATACTTAGATTAGTAAAAGAGGGATTATGCGCGTTAAATACAGCTTACTGTTAGTGGCCTGCTCAGGATTATTAGCCTGTAGCCAAAACAATCAAAACGCTCCCTCTGCAAAGTGGTTATTAGTAGATAACTTTGAACAACCGCTAAAAGGCTGGACAAAGGCTGACACAGACAACCAAACTCAACCTTATGTCGCTAACCCACAAGTAACTAAAATAGAAGTTGAGGACACAGCCAAAGGGATAAACCATTTTTTAATTAAAAAGCCTGCCGAAAAGGGTATTGTCGGCAACCGCAAAGCCCTCAGCTATAAAAAGCTTCCAAAAACAGTGCCCGTTGGCGAAACCTACACTTTTTTTACCCGCATTAACGTTGCCTCTTTTCCAAATAACCATGCTTTTGGATTAAGTAACTTAGAGCCAGAGCAAATAAACGTTCATGGCTACGACGCCTTTGAAGCCACTCTACGAGTAACCGATAAAACCGAATCAAATGGGTTAGTCAATACCGGGGCGCTAATGGTCAAAACTGATAAAGGCTATAGTAATATCCAAAACTATGCACAAGCGCAATCGGCTAAACCACTTGATACAAACAGTTGGTACAACATTTGGTACGTTGTTAATAATGCATCGGTAAAAATGCAAGGCCAGCAATACAATGTATATGTACAAGGCGGCGAATTTAAAAACCAAACCTTAGTGTATAAAAATGCCACCTTTAGAATGAAACGCGAACGCCCACTTAGCTATTTTTTAGCTAACTGTAATACGGGCCCACATAAAAAGCCTTACGGAAATGGCGGTTTACGCTATGACGACATTTACATGATTAAAGGCGTAAACCTCACAAACCCTATTCGATAAAAGTAGCAGTGTAAATTAGTCGCTAAAGATCTACAGCGCGCCACTTAAATGGTATGATCATTTTCTATTATTTGTCATTTAAGTTTATAAAATGTATCGATTATTCGAAAAAATGACCAACGCATTTCCTGAGCAAAAGCCAACGCAGCCGCCCTCTACCTTATTTGCGTTTCATCGTCATTACACTAAAGGTATGGAGCTGTCGTTAGTTTTAATGTCTGTTAGTGCTGCCCTGCTTGCCATTTTAGAGGTATCGTTATTTAGCTATATGGGCCAATTAGTAGATTGGTTGGGCACCTACACACCGCAAACCCTGTTTGAAGAGCAAAAAGCCGAACTTATAAAAATGGCGGTAGTGCTTTTAGTGATATTGCCTATTGTGGTGTTTTTTCACTCGGCTATTTTGCATCAAGCATTACTGGGTAATTACCCTATGTCGATTCGTTGGTCGGCGCATAGATACTTATTACGCCAAAGTGTTAGCTTTTATCAAAACGAGTTTGCAGGGCGTATTGCCACAAAAGTAATGCAAACATCACTGGCCGTACGAGAAGCCGTAATGAAACTGCTCGATGTACTAATGTATATTGTGGTTTATTTTGGCGCTATGGTGTTTTTAGTTGCTGAAGCTGATTGGCGTTTAATGCTACCGCTTTTAGTGTGGGTAATTATTTATGCCGCTATTCAAATGTACTTTGTGCCAAAACTTAAAAAAATTGCCAGCTCGCAGGCCGATGCGCGCTCTGAAATGACCGGCCGTATAGTCGATAGCTATACAAATATATCAACCATTAAGCTTTTTTCGTACACACAACGTGAAGAACAATACGCTAAACAAAGTATGGATGTATTTTTACAGCCTGTTTATAAGCAAATGCGTTTAGTAACCAGCCTTAACTTTGCCATTAATAGCCTAAATTACTTATTAGTATTTAGTGTGGCCGCACTATCCCTTTATTTATGGTCGTTAAGTGCAATTAGCGCAGGCGCCATTGCTGTTGCTGTTAGTTTATCGCTTAGATTAAATGGCATGGCGCAGTGGATCATGTGGGAAATAAGCAGCTTGTTTGAAAACATTGGTACCGCAACCGATGGCATGAAAACCTTATCTACGCCCATTAAAGTAGATGACAAACCCGATGCAAAAACGCTTAACGTTTCTAAGGGCGATATCGCTTTTTCAAATGTTCACTTTAACTACGGCAAAGCCGCTAACGAAACTAATCGCGGTCCGGTAATGAACGGCCTAAACCTACATATCAAACCCGGTGAAAAAATTGGCTTAGTGGGTCGCTCTGGCGCTGGTAAATCAACATTAGTTAATTTACTCCTGCGCTTTTACGATACGGATTCGGGGACAATTAAAATTGATGGCCAAAACATTACCGATGTAAGCCAAGAAAGCCTTCGCCGCTATATAGCCATGGTTACGCAAGACACCTCCCTGCTTCACCGCTCTGTAAAAGATAATATTTTATACGGCCGACCCGATGCCTCAGAAGCCGAAATGCTCAGCGCTGCCAAGCAAGCTAAAGCACTCGAGTTTATAAGCGATTTAGAAGATAGCAAAGGCAATAAAGGGTTTGATGCTCAAGTAGGCGAGCGCGGTGTAACCCTCTCCGGCGGGCAACGCCAGCGTATCGCTATAGCGCGGGTATTACTTAAAAATGCACCTATTTTAATACTCGATGAAGCCACCAGCGCGCTCGACTCAGAAGTAGAAGCCGCAATACAAGCAAGCCTAGATGATTTAATGACAGGTAAAACTGTGATTGCCATTGCTCACAGGCTATCGACCATTGCGCAAATGGACAGACTTATTGTACTTGATGAAGGACGCGTTGTAGAGCAAGGCAGCCACGAAGCGCTCATTGCGCAAAATGGTATTTATGCTGGCCTTTGGGCGCATCAAACCGGTGGGTTTATTGGTGTAGATTAGGGCGTGTTGATCTTTGCGAATTGAAATTTGTTCAATCTAGGGGCGATCAAATCGCGGCGCGAGGTTTGCAACCTAGTGGGCTAAGTAAAAACCGAGCAACAAAGAGTTTATCGCCCCTAGGCAGAACCCAAAGGGCAGCGTATGTTTGGCATTTATGCTGCGTTATCGCCTATTTATGGGGAATAACCACACTTCATAGGCTCTGCCTTGCCTAAAAACCAAACATACTGCTGCAAATTCAAACGCCAAAGGTCAACACGCCCTAATCTCAGTTAAAAACTAAAAAGCAAAAGGGCTAATTACAGCCCTTTTGCTTTTTTATACTAACGGTTTAATAGCCTTTAACCGCATGGTATTAAGCCATTAATCTTAAGCCATTAATCTTAAGCCAATTAAAATTAGCATAACAATATTGGCTATAAAACTGATTAAAAAGAAGTACGTGCGTGGGCTTGGGTTTTTCTCTGTGGCTATAGCGTAATACAGCGCCATATGAATTAATCGCGCTATTACATACACCCAAACACACATGGCAAATATAGGGCTTTGGTAATTTATAACAAATGCAAACAACACAGTACCAATAAACAACGCGCTGTTTTCTAGTGTGTTATGAAAAGTACGATGGGCTCTAAATATAAAACTGTCGTGCGATAAATCATCGCTAATTTTACCCGGTACAGCATTAGGCTGTTTAGCTTTGCTAAAGGTAGCTACCGACCACTGTACCACTAACATTATTAAGTAAACGTAAAACGCCATATAGGCAGAAAGCGCAACTTCAGTCATTTTTATGTCCTTAAAATTGTTTTAACTTAGTAGTTACAGCAAGTTTTAAGCCTAAAATAAGTTCTTTATAATTAATAACTTATAATTTATAGGTTCAATAATAATGTAAAAGCTGCCAACCTATTTATAAATGTTACCCACGTATTAACTCCTTAACGTTAGCGTAATTGATACCACTGCGTGATCGGTTGTTAAATCGTCTCGTTCGTATTCTGGGTTTATTAAATGCCTGTCGTATGTATGATAATCACTCACTTCATAAAAGCTATCATCGTAACTTGGGTCAAATTCACACGAGAGTAAAATATAATCAAGTACCGTACTACTCGTTCCATAGTAATGGGTAGGGCTTCGATTTAATAACGGCGCAGCGGGGGCATTACTTTGTTGAGCATCTGCATGGCTGCCAGCGTTTTGCTGTGTATTGTGCGCCGTAAATTGGCTCATTTTTAGTGTTTTAAATAACTGCCATGCGTCATTTAAACAATATTTAGCAAGGTATGTTTTAACATCAAACGCTGGGGCAAATCGCAATGTATTCGTTAATAAATGGCTCAACACGCCATCGGCTAGGTCGTTATTAAAATCGCCCATTAACACCATAGGCTGTTGTGTAGCTTCGCGTCGGGCAATCATTTCTATCATTAGTAAAGTGGCTTCACTGCCGCGCTGAATGGTTGAGCCCCACGAGCCGGCCACATTTGCTTTGAGAGTGTCTATTATGTTTTTTTCGCTTGAGAGCGGCTCGGTTTTGGCTGAGCTAGTAGTACTTTCATCACTTTCAATCATGGCTCGTTTTGACTTAAAATGCACTACATAACAGTCGGTATTACCTACATGGGGTAATTTAATGGTTGCTCTTAACACCTTACGGCTAAACGTAAAATTACTATTAAGGCCAAGCATTTCAACAAGCTCGGTATTGTGCTTAACCGCAGCCACATCAACAATCTCAAATTTAGACGCTATTGCCACGACCGGGCGTTTAAAAATAAAATCATCAATCACCTCTGGCGTATCAACCACAGCAAAATATGTATAGCCTTGCTGCGCCATTAACGCTTTTAGCGATTCAATACTAAATACTTCTTGAAAACCTACTACATCAGGCGCGTACTCATTTAAATAATCTACAATCCAACGCTGTTTGCGTGCCCATTGCTCTGCGGTATAAATTTTTTCAAAATCGTAATACGCATTAGGCGGCTCAAGGTAGTTAAATAAATTAAACGTAGCTATTTTAAATTGCGTGTTTTTGACTACAGGCTCGTTTAAATCAGCGGCAGGTTCAGCCTCAAGCGTAGTGTGATGTAAAGTCGATTCAAAATTACTGATAACAATAGCCTAGCGAATAAAAGTGCGTTAATTATACCCTAAAGGGTTTAAAGTTCTAAACCGTGAATTATTCTCAACATGCAAATAAAGCCCTTTATTTACGCTATACTGCCCTCCTCGTTATTAGCGCACACATAGGTATTATGAACTACTCAAATTTTGGTACTAAATTTACACAACCCAACGGAATAACGCAGCTTATGGAAGATTTAGGCAGCGCTAACGCAAGCAATAATCCAAATATTGTTATGCTAGGTGGCGGTAACCCCGCACACGTACCACAGGTTAATGCTGTATTTTTAGATGAATTACAAAAGCTAGTAGCCAGTAATAAAGTATCGCAAGTATTTGGTTTGTACGACGGGCCAACTGGCAATGACGAATTTAGAGCAGCCCTTGCTAAACAGCTCAATAGCGAGTTTGACTGGGGCTTAACACCACAAAACATAGCATTGGGTAACGGCAGCCAAGCTAACTTTTTTGTATTGTTTAATATGCTTGCGGGCAAAATGAGCGATGGCACTAATAAGCGTATTTTGTTTCCGCTTGCGCCTGAATACGTAGGTTACGCCGACCAAGGTTTATCTGATGATATGTTTGTGGCAATCAAGCCTGACATCGAAATTTTAAATACACCCAGTGGCTCTAAGCAGTTTAAATATGTCATTGATTTTGACGCGGTAGAAAACGTATTAGCCAACGATACCAGTATTAGTGCACTGTGCGTATCGCGCCCTACCAACCCAACTGGTAATGTCATTACCGATGAGGAAGTACGCCATCTTGACGCCCTAGCACACAAGTACAATATTCCCCTAATTATTGATAACGCCTACGGCGACCCTTTCCCAGGTTGTATTTACACCGATGCAAACCTTACGTGGAACTCAAATATTATATTGTGTATGTCGCTTTCAAAACTTGGCTTGCCAGGCCTGCGCACTGGTATTGTGGTTGCCAATAACGAAATAATTAAAGCCATAGGCCGTGTTAACGGCTCTATGGTGTTATCGCCTAACGCTATTGGCCCAAGCTTAGTAACCCGCTTAATTAACGAAGGCGAATTACTGCCTTTGTGTAAAAATACGGTATTGCCTTTTTATAAAAATAAAGCAGAGATAGCCATAAACCTGTTTGATGAAATTTTTGCAGACTTGCCTGTCTATTTACATAAACTAGAAGGCGCGTTTTTTATGTGGCTATGGTTTAAAGACTCAAAAATAACCAGCGAAATGCTTTATCAAAAACTCAAAGAGCAAGATGTATATATAATTCCTGGGCATAACTTTTTTATTGGCATTGAAGATAGCTGGGAGCACAAACACCAGTGCGTACGCATTAACTACGCCAACGATGAAGCCACTCTCAGAAAAGGCTTAGAGGCTATTAAGGCGCTTATTATATAGCGCTTTAATTAACGTTTTACATCGTATTTTAACGTGGTGGTTAACGCTTAGCATTAGCCACTGATTTTTTATTTAACCTACTGTTTAAGGGCTAACGCCTTGGTTAATAAGGCAAACAGCAAGCCACCTAAAGCACCTGCTAGTAACTGCAAATAAAATCCCCATCCACGTGCGCCTGCTATAATATGAATATTCATAATCGACTCAATGGCCACTAACACCACGGCAAAAGCAGTGATACCCGATGCCACAAATAACGCCATGCTGTATTTTTTAAACTTTTTAACAAGTAACACAACAGCAAAAAAAGCGATAGCCAAAGCAATAGCAATAATGGCGCCATAGGTAGGTAATAGCCCTAACCAATCATCTAGCGTTAAATTAATACGGTCACTTAAGCTGACCACAACGCCCACATCAACTAATTGATTGACAACGTATTGGCTATGAAACAAGCTAGCAAGCGTAAAGGTAAATAACCAAGAAACTAAAAATATAGGGAGTAAACGTGTTAAAAATGGCATGGTTATCTCAACTTAAAATAAAGCTTTTTTCTTACAGTAGCAAAGGCTTGCAATGTAAACAACGACTCTCTCAATTCGCACTATGTTTATATGTAGGGCTTTTTGCATCCACGGCCAGTGCAGCTGAATTACCTAAAAAGCAATACAGTACTCACACACTCGCAGCACAATTAAACTCGCCGTGGAGCATGGTTAAACTGCCAAATGATACATGGCTAATTACAGAGCGCGACGGCCACGTTGTTATTGTAAAAAACAATCAGCAAACTAGAGTAAATTTAAACCTTGAAGGTTTATACGTTGCAGGCCAAGGCGGATTACTTGATATAGTGCTCTCGCCTAATTTTAACACCAGCAAAGAACTCATTTTTACCTACGCACAAGGCACAGCTGAGGCTAATCGCCTAGTAATTGCAAAAGCTACCTTTAATGGCACCGGCTTTTCAACGCCTGTTATTATTTACACAGTAGCGACTGATAAGAATACCCCACAACACTACGCTGGCCGCGCCCTCTTTTTACCCGACAACACTCTACTGTTTTCAACTGGTGATGGCTTTGATTTTAGAGAGCAAGCACAAGTAATAACCAGCCAACTTGGCAAACTATTACGCATAAACCTAGATGGCACTATTCCAAAAGATAACCCATTTATTAATCACAAAAACCCCAATGCACACGCTGTTTACTCGCTCGGTCACCGAAACCCACAGGGCTTAATATATGATTACGATTTCGAGCAAATTGTTAGCCACGAGCACGGCCCCGCAGGTGGCGATGAGCTAAATTACTTAACGCCAGCGACCAACTACGGCTGGCCGGTGATCACCTACGGTGACGATTACTCACAAGCACGTATTTCTCCATTTAGAGACTACCCCGGCATGCAAAAGCCAAGCGTAGATTGGACGCCATCAATCGCCCCGTCAGGCATGGCGTATTACGGCACTAAACACGCCGCATTCCCTTCACTTCAAAAACATGTGCTCATTACCACCCTCGTTGATAAAAAGCTCTACAGCGTTAATTTAGCTAATGGAAAATTCACCCAGTCACACATATTTCCAGAAGCAACAGGACGATTAAGGGATGTGTATGTAACCACTGTGGGTAATGTAGCAATATTAACCGATGGAAAAGATGCTAAGCTGATGTTGTTTAAAGCTGATTAATTCACAAAGAGGGTTAGAGGCGCTTCGCTTTTAGAGAATGATAGCGGCTAAAATAAACGGATTTCTTTAATTTAAGTTCTGATGTACGAAGTCTAGAATTGACTCTTATCGTTTAAATACTTACTTAATTCACCCAATAAGCTTGATACATCCAACTGCTTTCAATTTAAGTAAAGTAACATGCATAAAGAGTAAAAACTGATTAAATTATGACTCATCTGACCACTTTTATAGCAAACAAATCAGATCTAATAGTAATATGTTGATTTACCTTTAACTTATTGTAAAGTATCGCCCTTCTTAAGGATATCACTTAAGAATACAATAAAATAAAAAGGAAAATTTTTATGAGAAATCAAATATTTTTAGCTTTGAGCATTTTAGCTTTAGCTGGTTGCGCTGCTACAACACCTACAAGAACAACCGAACAAGCATATATGGTAATAGACGTTAAAGCTGATGCAACAATAAGAGATGAGCTATTAGATACTATCATTGAAACAGCTCAAAGTAGTATGACTAGCCTCTCAGTTAATCGAGGAATCCCACCTTCATCAATTCCCGAAAATGCTTCAAGATTTGAGCTAGTAAGCCCATTTGAAAATACCCAACTAGGCGGGTTAGTAAATGGATTTTCTGCTTTATCACAAGCTTCCGGTGGGGCAACTATGAAAATCCCTCAGTGTAAAGATCCTCTGCTGACTATGAAATCCGATAAATCTGCAAGTGGCTGGAGTGAAAGAACGACATTTTTTATATGTGTAGTTCAATATCAAAAAGGCTTTCAAGTTGATGTATACACGACATTTGAGCAGCAATCTGGCGGCGTATCAGTTAATGCTCTAAGCCAAAGTCTAGTTCGTTCTATTGCAGGCGATACAAGTCAAAGTATACCTACTACTATGGTTAAGATAAAAGATTCGATAGCTAACTTAAAAGCTCAGGTAAAGGTTATTGATAGTTACATACCAAGTAAGTGGAAAGGCCTCTTTGCTGATGATACAAAAGCTTTAACAGCTAATAATTAATCAAAGTATTAATTATTTAAATGGGGCTTTGTTAAGCCCTATTCTTCTTGGAAACTTTTTTGCATCTTTACTAAGAATTCAATTTCATAATTAACAAATTTTAACGCGCTCCAATTAAACAAAGTCGTTATACATTACCTCTCTTAAAATATTTATTAATTCAAATTTATTATTCCTATATGTGAAGAAACCCACCTCATATTTAAAACCTTGAGCAATCATACTAATTTTTACTCAATAAAAAAGCCGCTGTTCATTTAGAACAGCAGCTTTTCTACTTATAGCTTATAGCTTATAGCTTATAGCTTATAGCTTATAGCTAAACCTTAAACTTTACCAATCACTTCAAGTCCACCCATGTATGGGCGTAATACTTCAGGTACTACTACTGAACCATCGGCTTGTTGGTAGTTTTCTAGTATGGCTACAAGGGTACGGCCAACCGCTAAACCTGAGCCATTTAGTGTATGTAGTAACTCTGGCTTTTTAGCACCTTCACGGCGAAAACGTGCTTGCATACGGCGCGCTTGGAAGTCGACCATATTTGAACAAGACGAAATTTCGCGGTAGGTATCTTGCGCCGGTAACCATACTTCTAAGTCGTATGTTTTAGCTGCGCCAAAGCCCATGTCGCCCATACATAAAATTACTTTACGGTATGGTAGTTCTAGTGCTTGTAAAATTTGCTCTGCGTGGCCTGTTAGCTCTTCAAGCGCTTGCATTGAATCTTCTGGTTTTACTAGTTGTACTAGTTCAACTTTATCAAACTGGTGCTGGCGAATTAAGCCGCGTGTATCGCGACCGTAGCTGCCCGCTTCACTTCGAAAACACGGCGTGTGCGCAGTTAAGCGAATCGGTAAATCGCTTTCTTCGTAAATTTCGTCGCGTGCGCTATTAGTCAGCGGTACTTCTGCTGTTGGGATTAAGCTAAAGCCAGCTTGTTGTTCACCGTCGTCGTTTACTAGGCCTAATGTATGGAATAAATCGCCTGCAAACTTAGGTAATTGACTTGTACCGTAAAGGCTTGCGCTATTTACTAAGTACGGTACATACATTTCTGTATAGCCGTTTTTATCTGTGTGGGTATCTAGCATGTATTGCGTAAGTGCACGGTGCATACGCGCTACTTGGCCACGCATTACTGTAAAACGTGCTCCACTAATTTTAACGCCCATTTCAAAGTCTAAGCCGTTTAGGTCTTGCCCTACGTCTACGTGATCTTTTACTTCAAAGTCGTACTTTTTAGGCGTACCCCAGGTAAGTATTTCAACGTTGTCATCTTCATCAGCGCCTTCTGGTACTGATTCATCTGGCAAGTTTGGAATTGCTAAAGCAATGTCGTTAATGGCATTGAGTACTTCGTCTTGCGCTTTTTTAGTTGCGTCTAATTCGCTGCCTAAATTTGCCACTGCGTCTAGTAGTGGTTGTGCGTCTTCGCCTTTTGCTTTTGCTTGGCCAATGGCTTTAGCACTGGCGTTACGTTGACTTTGAAGCTCTTGCGTTTTTACTTGTAATGTTTTGCGTTGTTCTTCAAGTTCTGTCACTTTTGCAACATCAAGCTCGTAGCCACGAGCCGCTAAGCGTGCTGCAGTTTGCTCAACGTCTTGTCGTAAATATTTAGAATCTAACATGTTAGTTTTTTAACCTTTTTGCATTACCAGCTGAAGGCCCAGCCAAGCCATAAAAATACAGATCATCACATTTAAGATGATATTGAGGGCCATTTTAATAAAGTGACCTTGTTGTAATAACAACAACGAGTCCATTGAGAATGTTGAAAAGGTGGTTAACGCACCTAAAAAGCCAATACCAATAAGGGTTTTAGCGGGGCTTGTGGCGATAATTTCTTTCTCTATCAAACCGTACAAAATGCCCATTAACAATGAACCCAGAATATTAACCGTCAACGTGCCAAAAGGGAATCCCCTACCAAGGAGTTTTAGCATGGTTTCGCTAATAAAAAAACGTAAACAGGCCCCTGAGGCGCCGCCAAGGGCGATCATCATATAAAGTTTAATCATTTTCGTATCGTTTAAGTGGGCTTTGCGCGTCGCGTTCTTTTAAGTAATCAAGCTTTTGCTTAATTTTTTGCTCAAGGCCACGATCGCTCGGTAAATAATAGTGTTTGTCTTGAATTTCTGGCGGTAAATATTTTTCACCGGCGGCAAAGGCGCCCTCTTCGTTATGTGCGTAGCGATACTCGGCGCCATAGCCTAAATCTTTCATTAAGTTTGTAGGCGCGTTTCGTAAATGCTCTGGCACTGGGTAGCTTGGCTCGTTTTTGGCATCAGCTTTTGCTTGGTTAAATGCCATATAAACGGCATTACTTTTAGGTGCGCTGGCTAAATATAAAGTGGCTTGTGCAATGGCGCGTTCGCCCTCGCTTGGGCCTACACGCTGAAATATATCCCATGCGTTTAACGCCACTTCCATCGCCCGTGGGTCTGCGTTACCTATGTCTTCTGTGGCAATGGCAAGTAAACGCCTTGCTACATAAAGTGGGTCGCCGCCGCCGGCTAAAATACGGCAATACCAATACAGCGCGCCATCAGGTGAGCTGCCTCGTACTGATTTATGAAAAGCCGATATTAAATCGTAAAATTCATCGCCGCCTTTATCGTATTTAGCTAAATGGGTAGGCAGTACTTGGCTTAATACGTGCTCATCTACGTTGTATGTGCCGTTTTGCTCACTCGTTAAATCAACCGCTTGCTCAAGCAGGTTTAACACTTTACGGGCATCGCCGCCACTTGCTTGGCAAAGCGCCTGTTTGGCGTTTTCGGCAATAACAATGTTTTTTTGGTTTAGTTGCTCATCTTGCTTAAGTGCGCGCTCTATCACTGTGTATAGGTCGGTATCGGCTAGCGACTTTAAAACATACACGCGTGCACGCGATAAAATCGCATTATTAAGTGCAAATGAGGGGTTTTCGGTTGTCGCGCCTACAAATATAAAAGTGCCGTCTTCTATGTGAGGTAAAAATGCATCTTGCTGCGATTTATTAAAACGGTGTACTTCATCCACAAACATTAAAGTGCGCTGCCCGCGGCTTTGTAGGTTATCGTGCGCTTGCGTTACGCTGTCGCGTATATCTTTTACGCCTGCGGTCACAGCCGACATTTGTATAAGTTCGGCATCGGCGTGGTTTGCAATAATTTGCGCAAGGGTGGTTTTACCTACCCCAGGCGGCCCCCACAAAATTAAGCTGTGGCAACGCCCTGCAACAATGGCTTGGTGCAAGGGTTTATCAACACTTAATAAATGCTGCTGACCTATGTATTCGTCAAGCGTTGTTGGGCGCATACGCGCCGCAAGTGGGCGTACATCGGGCCCAAAATTAAAGCCTAAATTATTCACCGTTACTCTGATCGTCTATTTCTACACCCTCTGGTGGGGTAAATTCAAAGGTGCTTGTATCAAGCGCGGTATTTACTTGTGCATTGTTAAAACTAAACGATGAAAGCTGACCAGAATTATCCGTCACGACTAACTTAGCAAGGCCTTGCTCGTTACCTGCAAAGGTAATATCAAGTTGCTCTACTTGGCTTTCTACGCCTTTATTTGGCGTTACACTAAAGCCAAAGTCTGTGGCTTGAACGCTGTATTTTTCCCATTGAGCGGGATCTTTTGAAGTAAGCAGTACAAACGGTGTTGAATCTATAAGGCTATGGGTATCCATAATAGTTACTTGCTCAGCAAAGCTGTCGAAGTAATAGGTTTTGTCACCATTTGATACAAATAAGGTATCGTCTGGGTTTGTTTGCTGCCAGCGGATCATCATAGGTTGTTTAAGGGCAATTGTGCCCTCGCCTTGCATAACCGCTTGTCCTTGCGGATCGGTTACGTTTTGAGAAAACTGCGCTTTAAAACTTTTAAGGGTTGCGAGTTTGTCTTGCAGTGCTTGGCTGTCATCAGCAAAGCTAGGCGTGGCAATTAAACTGCCAAGCACTAATAATAAACTGTTTAACTTTTTCATTAATTTGCTCCATTAGGTACTAATACATCGCGAGCGCCGTTATGGCCTGGTGAACTCACGATACCCGATGTTTCCATTTGTTCTACTAGTCGTGCTGCGCGGTTATAGCCAACACGTAATTTACGTTGTACTGACGATACCGATACTTTGCCGGTTTCGATTACAAACGCAACGGCTTCGTCGTATAGCGGATCTGACTCTTCATCTGCGTTTTCACTGGTTTCACCTGGTAATAAAACATCTTCTGTTGCATCACCATTTAAAATTTCATCAATGTAATTAGGTTTACCGCGTGCTTTCCAATCGTTTACTACCGCATGTACTTCATGGTCGTCTACAAATGCGCCATGCACACGCTCTGGTACGCTTGTGCCTGGCGGTAAGTAAAGCATATCACCCATACCGAGTAAGTTTTCTGCGCCTTGTTGATCCAATATGGTACGCGAGTCTATTTTACTCGACACCTGAAACGCCATACGCGTAGGTATATTGGCTTTAATTAAGCCGGTAATTACATCTACCGATGGGCGCTGTGTTGCAAGCACTAAATGTATACCTGCGGCACGCGCTTTTTGCGCAATACGGGCAATAAGTTCTTCAACTTTTTTACCTACAATCATCATCATGTCGGCAAATTCATCTATTACAACCACTATGCTCGGTAGTTTATCTAACTCGTCTGGGCCTTCTTTCATGCCGTCGGTGTCTTTAAATAATGGGTCAAGAATTGGGTAACCCGCTTCTTTGGCCTCAAGTACTTTTTGGTTGTAACCTTTTAAGTTACGTACACCCAACGCCGACATTAATTTATAACGGCGTTCCATTTCGCCTACACACCAACGCAGCGCGTTAGCGGCTTCTTTCATGTCGGTAACAACTTCACACAATAGGTGCGGAATACCTTCGTAAACCGAAAGCTCAAGCATTTTCGGGTCAATCATGATCATACGAACATCATCAGGGCCCGATTTGTACAGTAAGCTTAATATCATTACATTAACGCCCACTGACTTACCTGAACCTGTGGTACCCGCTACCAGTAAATGGGGCATTTTACCTAAATCGGCACACACAGGTTGCCCTGCAATATCTTTACCTAACACCATGGTTAGTGGCGATGGATTTTGCTCAAATTTAGGGGCGTTAATTACCTCAGATAAACGTACAATTTCACGGTACTTATTAGGCAGCTCTATCCCTATGTAAGTTTTACCTGGGATCACCTCAACCACACGTACACTAATTGCCGATAACGAACGGGCTAAATCTTTTGATAAACCAGTAATTTTAGACACCTTTATACCCGGTGCTAAATCAAGCTCAAAACGTGTTACAACTGGGCCTGGGTATACGCCAACCACTTTTGCTTGTACGTTAAAGTCGAGTAATTTTGTTTCAACAAGACGCGATACACTTTCAAGCTCTTCTTCCGATATCGGGTTTTTGGCTTTATCCGGTCTGTCGAGTAAATCAAGCGACGGTAATGGCCCTGGCGGTGGCTCTTTATCTAGTAACTCTTCAAACTTTTCTTTTGCTGTTGGCGGAGGCTGATATGCAGGTTTTGGCTTAGGCATAGGCCTTGCTGGCGATACCACCGTGGTAACCGGTTTTTCAGGCTCAACAACTTGGCTTTGATCAAGCGCATTAAGTGCAGCCGCTGTATCCATTGGCTCATCGTCTATGGCGCTAAAGCCAATTTCTTGGTCGAGTATATCGTCTAGCTCATCAAATGGGCTGTAGTCATCACTAATTTGCGGCTCGCTAAAGGTAGGTTGCTCTTTAGTAATAGCTTTTTGTTTAGCTGGTTTTTTACTTTTAGCAGGCTCTTGTTCAAATTCTGATGATTGCTCGAGTGTGGTATCGCTTTGCTCATAATCGTCAACGTCATCATTAAATTGCGCATCGGCTTGCACCGGATTTGCCGCAATACGCTCTCGTTGCATCCAACCTTGGGCGTAATTAGCAATGTAACGGTAGCCTCTAACCACTAAATCGCCGAGGTAGTCTACAAATTCAACCCACGACACACCGGTTAATAAAGTAAGCCCAGCAAAAAAGAAGCACAATAATAGTATAGAGGTACCGGTAAAGTTAAATGCCGGCATCATGGCCGATGCAATCACATCGCCCACTACCCCACCGGATGAAAAGTTATAAATATCATCAAAGTTAATGCTGCTGATTGCCGTTGCTGAGGTAATAAATAAAGCAAAGCCAATAACACGCAAGGCAAGTGTGGTGTAGTCGAGCTGTAAAATACGATGAGGTTGTTTAAATAATAAATAGCCAAACAGCTGAATAGCGGCCGGCACTAAATAAGCAAGCCAACCAAATGACAGTAATAATATATCGGCTACCCAAGCACCGGCAGTGCCTGTAATATTTTTTACGTTTCTAAATTCACCCGTTTGCGACCACGCAGGGTCAGCGGGATCAAAGCTGATTAAAGCACATAAAATGAATATTGCCGCAAAGGTACTGATGATCAGCCCTGTTTCTAATAGTCTTTGCACACCGTTTAGGCGCATAACTTCCTATCCCTCTTTATTGTTCTATTGGCACTTGCTTGCAATCAAATACCTTAGCAGGAAATGCAATTTGATGCACTTTATCTTAATGTGTATGGCCTGATTATGAACAAGTTTTTATAAATTAGAGTGTGTTTATCTTTTGCGGTTAAATTTACGCAATGTAAGGGCGAATTATTACGCCGTCTTCACCTTTTACTTCTTCCATTACTACATAGGTGCGGCTCTCACTAACATTTGGCAGCTTTAAAAGAATGTCGCCTAGTACACCTCGGTATTCTGACATATCGTTTACGCGTGTTTTTAATAAAAAATCAAAATTACCCGATACCAAGTGACACTCTATTATCTCTTCGTGCTGTTTAACCGCCGCACTAAACTCATCAAATACGTCGGGCGATGTTTTGGTAATGGTTACCTCAACATACACAGATAAGCCTTGGCCAAGCTTTGCTGGATCAACCACCGCTTTGTAGCCAAGTATATAACCTTCACGTTCTAACTTTTTTACGCGCTCCAGACAGGGCGTGGCGCTCAGGCCAACTCGTCGGGCCAGTTCTACATTAGAAAGGCGGCCATCGTGCTGTAATTCCATTAAAATTTTACGGTCAATTCTATCTAATAACTGATGCATACACCCAACTAGTTTAATATTCTGTTTATTTTTATTATTTAGATAATAACACTGGCTAGCCTTTTAAAAAAGGTGAGACACACTGCCTTATGATGAATATAATAGTGAAAAATGTTAATCCGTTCTTAATAAGGCAAATTTTATGATTATTGGTGTACCTAAAGAAATTAAAAACCATGAATACCGTGTAGGTATGGTTCCTGCGAGTGTTCGTGAATTAGTAAATCACGGCCACCAAGTGATTGTTGAAACAGATGCAGGTATGGGCATTGGTTTTACTAACGAAGATTACACACAAGCTGGCGCTGAAATTTTAGCAACTGCAGCTGATGTTTTTGCAAAAGCAGACATGATTGTAAAAGTAAAAGAGCCACAAGCTGTTGAGCGTGCAATGCTACGCGAAGACCAAATTTTATTTACTTACCTTCACCTTGCACCTGATCTTCCACAAACTGAAGACCTTGTTAAAAGCAAAGCGATTTGTATTGCTTACGAAACAGTGACTGATGCACGCGGCGGTTTACCGCTTCTTGCACCAATGAGTGAAGTAGCAGGTCGTATGTCTATTCAGGCCGGTGCACAAGCGCTTGAAAAATCTAACCACGGCCGTGGCATGTTACTTGGTGGCGTACCAGGCGTTGAAGCAGCTAAAGTAGTTGTTATTGGCGGCGGCATGGTGGGTCGTAGCGCAGCGCAAATGGCTGTTGGCATGGGCGCAGACGTTGTAGTACTTGACCGCAACATCGATGTACTTCGTGCACTAGACGCGCAATTTGGTAACAAAGTTAAAGCGATTTACTCAACAGCTGACGCACTTGAAAAACACGTACTAGAAGCTGACTTAGTAATTGGTGGCGTACTAATTCCAGGTGCTGCAGCACCTAAACTAGTAACAGCCGATCACATTAAAGCAATGAAGCCAGGCTCTGCAATTGTTGATGTTGCTATTGACCAAGGTGGTTGTATTGCAACTTCTAAAGCAACAACACACGCTGATCCTACATACATTGTTGATGAAGTTGTTCACTACTGTGTTGCTAACATGCCAGGTGCAGTACCGCGTACTTCTACCTTTGCACTTAACAATGCAACATTGCCGTTTATTATTAACCTTGCAAACAAAGGTTACAAAAAGGCACTACTAGATGACGCGCACTTCTTAAAAGGCTTAAACGTAATTAAAGGCCAAGTAACTTACAAAGAAGTAGCTGAAGCGTTCAACATGGAATATGTTGACCCTCGTACTGCAGTAGAAAACGCGTAATTTTGCGTTTAGTCGTTAGGTGTTATTGAACAAAATAGTTACCTAACTACGAACAATAAAAAAGCAGCTAATTAGCTGCTTTTTTGTATCTAAATTTTGACTATATAAATTAATTTATATAAAACGCTTAATTATAAAATCAACTTTTACGCGTTTAGCCTGACCAAGTAGCTTTTTAACCGGTTGCGGGTAATTTTCTACTGTTTCTAAATCATTTGGCCCAGTTAGACGGCGGCAGTGTTTTAAAATTTCCTGCTTTTCGTTATCTATGGCTTGCATAATACTTTGCTGTGGGTCTTCAATTAAAATACCGTTTTCGATATCAAGGCCCCACGCTCGTGGATTAAGGTTATGGCCGCTTAATAAGTGGCGTTGTCGGTCGGCGCAAATACCTTTTAAGTGAAACGAGTTACTCTCGTGCTTCCATAAATACACGTTTAAATTGCCGTTATCTATATGGCGCTTTTGCGATTTTACAAATTTATGCAAAATAGTTTCGTATAAATACGGGAGTGCACCAATTTTACTAAATGGCTCACTTGGCGGCAGATAAAAATCGTTTGCGGTTTTATCACCTACTACAATGGTTACTTGCTTACCTTGTTTTAATAATCGACGTAGTGAGCGCATAAGCGGCGCCGGAAAATTAAAATACGGTGTGTAAAGTACAAGCTCTTGCTCTGTGGTATCAAACAAGTTTTTAATTAATCGGTTAAGGCTATTATTACGACGCCCTAAACCTAAAAACAAACGCACACCGAGTGGGTCGGTATTGGGCGTAGTTGGGTTTGCATAACTGGCCGACTTTAGCTCGCGCATTAATTGCTTTTGTTCAAATTTAAAGTCTATTAAGCGCTTAAGCGGGCGTGTATCAATACGTGGCACGGCTTGCGAGCCTATTAGCTTAGACTCAATAAAATCAACCACAGAGTCGCACAGTGCTGCTTGGTCAACTAAAAAGTAACGGTCGAGCCTGTAGCGTTCGTTGTATTGTAAGTACACGTTATTTAAGCTGGCGCCGCTGTATAATAAAGTATCATCTACAACAAAGCCTTTAAGGTGTAACACACCAAACAACTCTTTGGCTTTAACCGGTACACCGTAAACTTGTACGTTTGATTTAAATTTTTCTAAATAGTCACAATATAAACTTGCGTTACCGTCTGACTTTTCCGCACCAATAAGACCACGTTGAGCACGATGAAAATCAACCAACACTTTTATTTCAAGGTTGGGGTTTGCCAACGACACACGATGCAGCGCTTCAAGTATTTCGCGCCCTGCTTCGTCATCTTGTAAATAAAGTGCCGTAATGTAGATTCTTTTTTTTGCATTGCTAATTAAACGTAGCAATTGCGTACGGTACTCTTGTGCGTTGGTTAAGACGTTAACGTCTTTTGAAGTCAACCCAAATGCGGGTTTTTCCTGCCAAAATAACATAGTTGCCTATTCACTAAGGTCACATAATCTATCAGTGACAAATAAAATTAGGTAAAACATATCAAAAAAATACTAACGGGTCATGAATTAACGAAGCTTTGTTGCTCATCTGTTTGTTTTTTAGCCTTTACGCGGGCTTTTTTATCATTCAAGGCAAAGTCAGTACATAATATTGCACAGCTTTTAATTTTGTCAGAAAAAAATATTCACATAATTTGTTTACTTGTGCCTTGTTTTTCTTAGAATCGAAGCCATTAAGTTCAGTATTAAACGTTTAGGAAAAGATCATGACTGAAGCAAAACACTCTAAGTTACTAATTTTAGGCTCTGGCCCTGCGGGTTACACTGCCGCAGTATACGCAGCACGTGCAAATTTAAACCCTGTTTTAATTACCGGCATTCAACAAGGTGGCCAATTAACGACCACAACTGAAGTTGAAAACTGGCCAGGCGATGCGCACGGTTTAACAGGCCCTGCATTAATGGACCGTATGAAAGAGCACGCTGAGCGCTTTGAAACGGAAATTGTGTTTGACCACATTAATAAAGTAGATGTGTCTAAGCGCCCGTTCACGCTTACTGGCGACCAAGGTACTTATACGTGTGATGCATTAATTATTGCCACTGGTGCATCGGCTAAATACTTAGGCTTAGAGTCTGAAACTAATTTTCAAGGTCGTGGTGTATCTGCATGTGCTACGTGTGATGGTTTTTTCTATAAAGGGCGTAAAGTTGCCGTTGTAGGTGGTGGTAACACTGCTGTAGAAGAAGCGCTTTACTTATCTAACATTGCGGATGAAGTACACGTTATTCACCGTCGTGATAGCTTCCGCAGTGAGAAAATCCTTGCTGATCGTCTTAACGAAAAAGCGCAAAATGGTAACGTAGTAATGCACTACAACCGAACGCTAGACGAAGTACTTGGCGATGACATGGGTGTAACTGGTGTACGCATTAAAGATACGCAATCTGATGCTACCGAAGAGCTTGATTTAGCGGGTGTGTTTATTGCTATCGGCCATAAGCCAAACACCGACATGTTTGAAGGCCAACTAGAAATGAAAGACGGCTATTTAGTGGTTGAGTCTGGTCTTAACGGTAACGCTACACAAACAAGCGTACCTGGCGTATTTGCCGCAGGTGATGTGTCTGATCACATTTACCGTCAAGCAATTACATCTGCAGGTACAGGCTGTATGGCAGCCCTAGATGCAGAGCGTTTCTTAGATAACCTATAAACGCTACAAAATTAATAAAGGCTGTTAGTTCAGCCTTTTTTTATGCCTAAAATATAGTTACACTTTTATGATAATTAATAAGTTAAGCCCTCTATGAGAAACCAGCTATACCAACTAAGTGAAACCGATATAGCATTTCCAAATCCCGAATATGCACTTACCTCCCCCGATGGACTGCTTGCCATAGGCGGCGATTTATCTGTAAAGCGCTTAAGTAATGCCTATAAAATGGGTATTTTCCCATGGTTTAGCGAAGGTGAGCCCATTATGTGGTGGTCGCCAAGTGAACGCGGCATTGTAGAGCTAAATGACTTTCATATAAGTAAAAGCTTGCGTAAACATTTAAAAAAACACCCTGTTAAAGTAACTGTTAACAATGCCTTTGCTGAGGTGATAGAAGCGTGCTGTGAGCAACGTATAGACACCGAAGGCACATGGATAACAAACGACATGTTAAGCGCTTATATTGCTGCACATGACGCTAATATTGCGCATAGTGTTGAGGTATGGCAAGACGGCGAACTTGCCGGTGGGCTGTATGGCATTATGCAAAATGGCGTTTTTTGTGGCGAGTCGATGTTTCATAATCAAACTAATTGCTCAAAACTGGCCATGTGGGCGTTAGTTAATTGGTTAAAACGCCATAACGCACATTTTATTGACTGCCAACTAGAAAACCCATATTTAACCTCTTTAGGCGCAAAAGTGATCCCTCGCTCAGAATTTTTGACTAAACTTAAACGAGCAAATGCTTACACCCTCAACTCAACCATGTGGCAACCACAGGAGTTAACAGCAATTTATGAGTGAACACATTCCTGCACGCGTTGGCCTTAGCCAAGAGTTTGCTTGTAGCTATTTACCTGACAGGCAAGAGCAATTATTGGTAATACTTGACCCAACCTGTTACAGCACGCATAAATTTGAGATGCTTTTATCGCTCGGTTTTAGGCGCAGTGGTAATCAAATTTATCGACCGCACTGCCCTTCGTGTAGCGCTTGTAACTCGGTGCGCGTGTTAGCCCAAGAGTTTACCCCTTCAAAGTCACAAAAAAGAAAACTAAATAAAGTAAAAGCAAACTTTGAAGTTAAATACACACAAGCTAAGCGCGAAGAATATTACCCACTTTATAGTAAATACATTTCAATGCGCCACAGCGATGGCACTATGTTTCCGCCTAACTTAGAACAGTTTCAAAGTTTTTTATTTTGTAGCTGGTTAGAAATAACGTTTATTGAGCTTTGGCACCAAGACACTTTAGTTGCAGTGGCCGTAACAGATTGCATGGATAACGCTGTTTCGGCTATTTATACGTTTTTCGATCCCGACTTTGAGCACTACAGTTTAGGGACTGTGATGATTTTACAGCAGCTCGAATTTGCCAAACAGCAAAATAAAGAATTTGTGTATTTGGGCTACCAAATCGATGAATGCACCAAAATGAAATACAAAACTCAGTTTTTACCCGCGCAAAAACACGTTAATGACCAGTGGTTGGCTATTTAATTTGCAAAAATGCCCGCTGCGCCTTTACTTATTGGCGTATTTTGGGCAAAATCTGCAGCGTTTAACTATTAAAGAGGTGTTACGCTAAACATGGCGAAAGAAGACGTAATCGAAATGCAAGGGACAGTCCTTGATACTTTACCAAATACAATGTTCCGAGTTGAGCTAGAAAATGGTCACGTAGTTGTGGCTCATATTTCAGGTAAAATGCGCAAAAACTATATCCGTATTTTAACCGGCGATAAAGTAACGGTAGAAATGACTCCTTACGATTTATCGAAAGGACGTATCGTATTCCGTGCTCGCTAAGTGCGTAAACGAGATTTAGTTTTTGGCTAGTGAATAACTAGCTTAAAGCGTTTATTAAATGTAATTGATGGTACTGACTAGCAATTACATTTAATAAACAAAAAACCCAGCTTTTGTTGGGTTTTTTGTTGCCTATAAAAAAGCACAAAAAAGCCCACGCGTATCGCGCAGGCTAGTTTATATACCCATTCGCATAATTAAGTTATTTATTTTGCGGATGGGTACTATAAGTGAATACACTTATTTAAGCGGGTGTTAAATTACTTTCATAGTCAAAGTTAATTTTCTTATCTTTAACTGATACTTTAACTGTACCGCCATCAACCAGTTCACCAAAGAGTATTTCGTTAGCCAATGGCTTTTTAAGCTCATCTTGAATAACACGTGCCATTGGACGTGCACCCATTGCTTTATCGTAGCCTTTATCTGCTAACCACTCTCGAGCCTTGGAGGTCAGCTCAAGGTTAACTGACTTCTTATCTAATTGTGCTTGCAACTCAACTACAAATTTATCGACCACTTGCAAGATAACGTCTTTTTCAAGGTGGTTAAACCAAATAATATTATCTAAGCGGTTTCTAAACTCAGGTGAAAATACCTTGTTAATTTCACTCATTGCATCGTGCGTATGATCTTGCTCGGTAAAGCCAATCGATTTACGTGTGGTTTCTTGCACGCCGGCATTGGTTGTCATAACCACCACTACGTTTCTAAAGTCAGCTTTACGACCATTGTTATCGGTTAACGTACCGTGATCCATTACTTGCAGTAATATGTTGTAAATATCTGGATGGGCTTTTTCAATTTCATCCAATAATACAACTGCATGCGGGTTTTTAATAACGGCTTCGGTAAGTAAGCCGCCTTGTTCAAAACCAACATACCCCGGAGGCGCACCAATTAAACGGCTTACTGCATGGCGCTCAACGTACTCTGACATATCAAAGCGGATAAACTCAACGCCCATACATTTAGCGAGCTGTTTAGTAACCTCGGTTTTACCTACACCCGTTGGCCCCGCAAATAAGAACGAGCCCACTGGCTTATCTTCGTTTGCAAGCCCAGAGCGAGATAAACGAATCGCAGATGTTAACGCGTCGATAGACTGATCTTGCCCAAACACCAACATTTTAAGATTACGATCAAGATTTTTAAGCGTTTCTTTATCGGTCGATGACACGCTTTGAGCTGGGATACGTGCCATTTTAGCAATAATCGATTCAATATCTGATACACCAATGGTTTTTTTGCGCTTAGAGCTTGGCTGCAAACGCTGGTTGGCACCGGCTTCATCTATCACATCAATGGCTTTATCAGGTAAATGACGCTCATTAATGTATTTAGCACTTAGCTCAGCAGCTGCTTTTAATGCTTTTTGCGTGTAACGAATACCATGGTGTTCTTCATAACGCTCTTTTAAACCATTTAAAATTTTAGTGGTATCGGCCACACTTGGTTCAAGTACATCAATTTTTTGGAATCGGCGTACTAACGCACGGTCTTTTTCAAAAATATTTTTGTATTCATTGTAAGTGGTTGAGCCCATACAACGTAACTGCCCGCTTGAAAGCAGCGGTTTAAGTAAGTTAGAGGCATCCATAACACCACCCGATGCAGCGCCTGCACCAATAATAGTGTGTATTTCATCAATAAATAAAATTGAGTTAGGTTTTGCTTGTAACTCTTTTAATAAGCTCTTAAAGCGTTTTTCAAAGTCGCCGCGGTACTTAGTACCGGCAAGCAATGCGCCCATATCAAGCGAGTAAACAACAGCATCGGCAATTACTTCAGGCACTTGTTCATTAACAATGCGGTACGCAAGGCCCTCTGCAATGGCTGTTTTACCTACCCCTGCTTCACCAACAAGCAGTGGGTTATTCTTTTTACGGCGACATAAAACCTGCACGGTGCGCTCTACTTCGCTGTCGCGCCCTACTAATGGGTCAATGTTACCGTCTTTGGCTTGGGCATTTAAATTAGTGGTAAAGCTATCTAACTTACTTGCCTCTTCGTTTTGAACCTCTTGTACTTCTTCATGAATATCGTCAGTGTCATCTCCTAACTCATCATCCGTTTTAGAAATACCATGAGAAATAAAATTCACTATATCTAAGCGAGAAATATCGCTTTTCTTAAGTAAATAAACCGCTTGGCTTTCTTGTTCAGAAAAAATAGCAACGAGCACGTTAACGCCTGTAACTTCGTTTTTACCAGATGATTGAACATGAAAAACCGCACGTTGAAGCACGCGCTGAAAGCCCAGTGTTGGTTGGGTTTCGCGTTCTTCTTCTAAATCGGGAATAACCGGTGTGGTTTCGTCTATGAATTCTAATAGTTCGGTTTTTAAACCAGAAATATCAACACCGCAGGCGTTTAGCGCTTCGCCTGCTGAAGGGTTATCTAAAAGCGCAAGTAAAAGGTGTTCTACCGTCATAAACTCATGGCGGCGTGTACGCGCTTCACGAAACGCGGCATTTAACGTTAGTTCTAAGTCTTTGTTTAGCATTGGCAACCCCTTACTGAGATAATTATTTTATACCACAACAATGAGATGATTGATCACCTAATTGGTATTTATTCCTGCTCACAACTACAAAGCAGTGGATGCTCGTTATCCCGTGCATAACGGTTAACTTGTTCCGCTTTGGTATGGGCTACATCGGCGCTAAATACACCGCATATCCCTTTACCTTTTTCGTGAACTTGTAGCATCACATCAGTTGCTCTATCGCTATCCATATTGAAAAACGTCATTAGAACTTCTATTACAAAGTCCATTGGCGTGTAGTCGTCGTTATTTAAAACAACTTTGTATTTTCGCGGTGGCTGCAGCTTTTGCTTTTCACTATCGCGAACTGTGTCGATGACACCTGAATCTTTCATACCACTCATAATTAAATATAGTCTTGTCTTTAGAACTCAAGCAAACTTGAATAAAAAATAAATTAAATGTTAAAAAAATACCACAAAACACTTGACTGACTGGCCAAATAAACTACAGTCAGAAGTAGATTGATTAATCCTTAGTCAGTCTAGCAAATTATACGGTTTAGAATAACTAAATTAGTCAACTTATAGAAGGATGTAGAAGTATGGCTTGTGGTAAAGTCAAATGGTTCAACAACGCCAAAGGTTTTGGTTTCATCGTAGAAGACGGCTGCGAGAATGATATTTTCGCTCATTACTCAACGATTGTAATGGACGGTTATAAGACACTTAAAGCTGGTCAGGATGTAACATTCGAGCTAGAACAAGGCCCTAAGGGCTTACACGCTAAAAACATTGCGCCTAACGGCGACATTTTAGAGTGATCAAAAATTTGTTCGACTAAAGCGAGCGACCTAATTTAGATCCTCGCTTAATTCCCCACTTACCATTCAACTCTCTTCTTATTACTAAATTGCTCCTGTACACGCTAAATTCAACCCTTTTCCTTGATTTTATTTTATATACCCCAATGTTCTAACAGTTACCTGCTAATTAAGGCTGTTCAAAAGCGCAAGCGCTAGCCCTTTTTAAACAAGCTTGTTACACTCTTGTTGCTAAATTACGCGGTTACATTTTAGCTTATGCTTTTACGCGGCTAAAATACGTGTACTTTGCAACCTATAAAAATCAGTTAGTCAGGTGTGACTATTCTGCCTTTTGGCATATTAAGAGTACCGACACCTAACAAACTGCTTGTTAACGCAACCATGCGCTAATGAGTTTCTTTGCATTGTTGAATACGGCCACTGCGGCCTACTATCTAGGAATGATGATGACATCAAAAATTATCTACACTAAAACGGACGAAGCTCCGGCGCTAGCAACCTACTCGTTGCTACCAATTATCCAAGCCTATACAAATGCGGCAGGTGTTGAAGTTGAAACTCGCGATATCTCATTAGCAGGTCGTGTAATTGCAAACTTCGCTGATTACCTTACTGAAGAGCAACGCATCGGCGATGCGCTTGCAGAGCTTGGCGAACTTGCAAAAACACCAGAAGCAAACATCATCAAATTACCAAATATCAGTGCGTCTGTACCGCAATTACGCGCTGTCATTAAAGAGCTTCAAGAAAAAGGCTACGCACTACCAGAGTACCCGGCTGAGCCTAAAAATGATGAAGAAGCTAAAATTAAAGCCACTTACGACAAAATTAAAGGCAGTGCTGTAAACCCAGTATTGCGTGAAGGTAATTCAGATCGTCGTGCACCAGGTTCTGTTAAAGAATATGCACGCAATAACCCTCATTCAATGGGTGCGTGGAGCAAAGACTCACAATCATACGTTGCAAGCATGAGCGAAGGTGACTTCTTTGGTTCTGAGCAATCTGTAACTGTTGATGCAGCAACTGATGTACGTATTGAGCACGTAGCGACTAATGGCGATGTGACTGTACTTAAACAAAGCACGCCGCTAATTGCTGGCGAAGTAATTGATGCATCGCGCATTAGCGCAGCTAAACTACAAGCGTTTTTAGCAGCAGAAATTGATGCAGCTAAAGAAAAAGGCGTATTATTTTCGCTTCACATGAAAGCGACAATGATGAAAGTATCTGACCCTATTATTTTTGGTCATGCGGTAAAAGTTTTCTACAAAGACGTATTTGCTAAACACGGCGAGCTTTTTGAAGAGCTAGGTGTTGATGTAAATAACGGTTTAGGCGACGTTTATTCTAAAATTCAAACATTAGATGATGCTAAGCGCGAAGAAATTGAAGCAGACATTCAAGCGGTTTACGCTGAGCGTCCTGCTATTGCAATGGTTGATTCTGACCGTGGCATTACTAACTTACACGTTCCAAGCGATGTGATCATTGATGCGTCTATGCCTGCTGCCATTCGTTCAAGCGGTCAAATGTGGAACAACGACGGTAAACTACAAGACACTAGCTTTGTGATCCCAGATCGTAGCTACTCAAGCGTTTACCAAGCTACAATTGATTTTTGTAAAGAAAACGGCGCGTTCGATCCTACCACTATGGGTAGCGTACCAAACGTAGGCCTAATGGCTCAAAAAGCAGAAGAATACGGTTCTCACGATAAAACGTTTGAAGCAAAAGCGGATGGTTCTATTCGTGTTGTTGATGCTAATGGCACAACATTACTTGAGCACACTGTTGAGCAAGGCGATATTTGGAGAATGTGTCAGGTTAAAGACGCACCAATCCAAGATTGGGTTAAGCTTGCTGTAAACCGCGCACGTGCTACGGGCGTACCTGCCATTTTCTGGTTAGATGAAAATCGTGCTCACGATGCAGAGCTTATTAAAAAGGTAAACAAATACTTACCAGATCACGATACTGATGGCCTAGACATTCAAATTTTAGCACCGCTTGAAGCAACTTTATTCTCATTAGCGCGTATTAAAGAAGGTAAAGACACTATCTCTGTAACGGGTAACGTACTACGTGACTACCTAACAGATTTATTCCCAATTTTAGAGCTGGGTACCAGTGCTAAAATGCTTTCTATTGTGCCACTAATGAACGGTGGTGGTTTATTTGAAACTGGCGCAGGTGGTTCAGCACCTAAGCATGTTCAACAGTTCGAAAAAGAAAACCACTTACGTTGGGATTCGTTAGGCGAGTTTTTAGCACTAGCGGCTTCGCTTGAGCACCTAAGCGTGAATACAGGCAACAAAAAAGCACAAGTACTTGCTGATACGCTAGATAAAGCAACAGGTACGTTCTTAGCTGAAAACAAGTCGCCTTCACGTAAAGTAAAAGAAATTGATAACCGTGGTTCTCACTTCTTCTTATCTTTATTCTGGGCACAAGAGCTGGCTAAGCAAGACGAAGACAGCGAGCTTAAAGCGCAATTTAAACAAATTGCGAGCGATTTAGAAACGCAAAAAGAGCAAATCGTAAGCGAGCTTAACGATGCACAAGGTCCTTCAATGGATATTGGTGGTTACTTCCAACCAAATGATGATGCAGCGTTTAAAGCAATGCGCCCAAGTGCAACGTTTAACGAAATTTTATCTAAATTAGTATAATTTTAGATTAAATTAAAAAACCGCTTACGTTTAAAGTAAGCGGTTTTTTTGTGTCTTTATTTTAAATAAAAAGGCCGCTACTTTAACTTTAAAGTAGCGGCCGTTAATAATTAACCTGAATTTTGGATAATTAAAGCTATATTAATTATTTTGTATATGCACGCGGCATTGTTGAATCTGTAGTGTAACGCTCACGTAGTTTATCTTGGCGCGACTGCGTAGATACTTCTTCACCGTTAATAATCATTTTACTAACGTGCGAGCTTAGCTCAAACGGGTCATTGCTCCACATCACTACATCTGCGGCTTTACCAACTTCAATGCTGCCGGCGTTAATATTAAACACGCTCGCCACATTAGATGTAACGGCCTCTAATGCACCTTGTTGGCTCATTCCATATGATACGGCATTGCCTGCATCAAATCGAAGTTGATAAATATTATGACTGGCATCGCCGCCCACAGTTAAAATAACTTTTACCCCAGCTTTTTCAAGCGCGGCTGCGTTATCTAAACTGGCATGTAAAGAGTCAAAGCTTGAAGGTAAGCTATCCATAGCACTCATAATTACTGGTACTTGCGCTTTAGCAATCTGCTCTTTAACAACAACGGCATCTTGTGCGCCATTGAGTACTAAATTAATACCAAATCGCTCTTTAACTTTAAGTAGCTCAATAATATCAGCCGCACGAGATACACCCACTACAAGTGGCATATCGCCGCTAAGTACTTTAACCATTACTTTATCTTCAGTACTTGGGGTGCTGTCGTCGTCTTTTTTAGGCTTTTTAGCTGCTTTTGTTTGATGCTCTTCAAGCTTATTAATTAGCGTTTGCAATGTAAATGCGCGCGAGCCCTTACTGCGCTCACCTAAATAAACCACTAATGCAGCTTGTTTTTGTATGTCGCCTTGTAAATCACCGCTTAAATCAACCACACTTGCTAAGCCCGAAAAAATACTATCCCCACCATGCGGGGTAATTACATCGCGGGTTACACCGCCTTTACGTGCATACGGGATAAGACTTGAGTGAGCGTTGTAAGCAAGGCTTACATCAAAATCAATGCCTGCTTTTTCTTCGCCTGCATCGCGTGAGCCTGCAACTGCACTTACTTCCACTAAGCCAAGTTGATTAATGCTAGCAATAAAACCTGGGGTTACAATTTGCCCATTTGCATCAATAACTTTATCTGCTTGTACTTGCTGTGGATTAATAGCGGTAATTTTACCGTTATCCATAACAATACTGGCGTTTTCTAAAACGCCTTGCTCGGTTGCGGTATGCAGCGTGGCATTAATAATTGCAAGCGATTGTGCATTAGCTGCACCTGAGGCTAATAGTCCGGCAGCAACCAGAGATAGCGAAAACGAACGTGATAAATTTTTCATTCTGGGCTCCTTATTGTTGACCTAACATAAAATCACTTTGTGCTTGAAATGCGCTATCGTTTCTATCGTAAACTTTTGCGCCATCAATAAATACTTGTTCAGCTTTTGCGTAAACGCTAAATGGGTTTTGGTTCCAAATAACCACATCACCTTGCTTACCTGCTTCAAGCGAACCAGTTTTATCTTCAATACCTAATGATTTAGCCGCGTTTGAGGTGATCCACTTAATCGCGTGCTGCTCCGAAATATCAAAGCCATTTTCGTTTGCACGGTACATTACTTTACCCGCTTCTTGGTTTAAGCGCTGAATAGTGGTGTCTGAGTCAGAATGCACAATGGCACACGAATTTTTTACCGCATCAACAATAGCTACGTTTTCTTGAACCATGTCGTAGGCTTCCATTTTAAAGCCCCACCAATCTGGCCAAAGTGCAGCACACGAGCCATTTTCAGCCAATAAATCTGCAATTTTATAAGCTTCTACACCGTGATGGAACGTACCTGCGTGATAGCCAAATTCTTTTGAAAGGTCGATCATCATCGCCATTTCTTCAGCTTTATAACAGTGATTATGAATTAACACTTCACCTTCAATGACCGCGCGAAGAGTATCGTGCTTAATATCGCGAACTGGTGCTTCTGGGTTTAAACCTGCTTCATAATCGGCGTCGTACTTATCCCATGCACGTTTGTACTCTTGTGCTTCTGCCCATGCCATACGGTAACCGGCCATGTTACCCATACGGGTTGAAGGCAAAGTACCTTGGCGACCATATACGCGTTTTGGGTTTTCACCACAGGCCATTTTTAAACCATTAGGCGCATCAGGGAATTTCATTGCTTGCATGGTATGCGCAGGAATGTTTTTAAGTGTTACGCCACGGCCACCAAATAAGTTAGCTGAGCCTGGTAAAATTTGTAGTGAAGTAATACCGCCTTCGCGCGCGCGGTTAAAACCAGGATCTTGAGGCCATACCGAATGCTCTACCCACACCTCAGCAGTATTTGGGCTGGTCATTTCGTTTCCGTCTTGATGAGACTCAACCGATGGGCTTGGATAAGCACCTAAGTGAGAGTGTACGTCAATAATACCTGGGGTAACCCATTTTCCCTGTGCATCAATGGTTGCATCTGCATTGGCCGATAAGTCTTTACCTACTTGTTGTACTTTACCATCAACAAGTAACACATCGGCGTCATCTAAGCGCTCGCCAGTGCCAGTTAGTACTGTTGCATTGGTAATTAGTGTGCTTTTACTTGCAAGCGGTGTGTAGGTGCTTGGGTATGGGTTTTTATTAATGGTGATTTTTGCATCTTGTGGGCCGTTTTCTTGGCAGCCAACAAGGGCAGCAGCTAAACCAACTGCTAACAATGAGGGAGCAAATTTTTGCATGTTGTTAGGTTCTCCTGTTTTTTTGCTACTTTAGCTAAAGCGGCGTAATAAAGCTAAAAAAACAGGTAAAAAAGCGATTAAATGAGTTAAACGGCTGTAATTATTTTTTTATATAATTGTTATACAGCTTTTCAAGTGCGCCTTCGGTTGTAAGCGATGGATCTTTGTTTATAAAGTGTTTTACGGTGCGAGTTACAAAGTCTGAGTTTTGCTTATGTTGCTTAGCAAAATCCTTAATTAATGTATTACCATCGCTTGCTGCTGTTACTTTATCATGGCGATGACGATACTGGCTAAGTGCTCTATTAAAGTCGCCGTTATAATCCTCTACCAATATTTTATAAAAGTCACTTTTTTGAACTTTAAGTACGTTAATACAGTAATTTAACGCGTCTTTAAAGTCGGTAAAAACGGCGCCTTCTACATCAAACTCTTTGGTTTTTTCGCGTACGGTCACGCGGGCTTCTTCGGTGGCATATGTAAAGCCTGTAAACGCTAAACGCTCAGATGCCTCTTTACCTAATTTCATACCCGCTTGAATGCTGTGCGCAAATTCGTCACTCATTTCACTTAATTCATTTTCTTCCCACATGTTATAAACACGCAGCGCCTTAGCGTACTTATTAGAGAGCTTATTTTTAAGTTTTGTAAAACGCTCATCTATCGTCATTAGCCTTTCATTATGCAATAAGGCATGGCACTCATAACACGCGGCAATAGAGACAAAGTCGGCCTCTTCGCCTAAATCAATAATGCTCTGCAGCATATGTAACGGCGGGCAATGATCGCGCTCTGTGGCTTCGCATCCACAATAAAAACATTGATTAAAATGCTTGTGCTCGCAGGCATACGCTTGCTGGTAATAGCTGGCTAACGTTTTGCTCACTGGTTCTCCTAAAAATTAAGCGCGTAAATAATGGGGGCGATAATAGCAGGCTGAGAAAATATGTCAGTAGCTATAAAATAATTTTGCCTAAGTGTGTCAAAAAACACATTTATTAGGGCTTAAATTCAGTCACCTAGCTTAAGTGTGTATTTTTAAACATACCTGCTTACACCTTGTTGCGTTTGGTTAACAGCTTTTTAGTTTAAATCGCTCAATAATAAAGCTGAACCACAAACAATGAGGACTAATTATGAACACGTTAAAAGCTACTTTATGCACAACTATGGTACTAGGCGCAACTTTACTAATTGCAAAACCAGCATTAGCCACCCAATTTGTCGCGGCCGATTCATCGCCAGGTACACAGGCTTGTATGGCTGTTGCAGCAAATAAATCGTACGTAGTACGTAAAGCGTCACACGATTTAAATATAAGCAAAGCGGTAATGAGCAAAAAGCTGCACTGTAATAACTTATCAATGGGCGATTTTGTTACTTTGTATAACCTTGATAAAAGCGCAAATTATTTAAATATTGATACCAGTACTCGCACATCAATTAAAGATTTAGCTAAATCGTACAACCCAGAAAAAGTAATCATCACAGGGCCAAAATAGTATGGTGTTAACGCAAAATTAAGCCTGCTTTGTAAGCAGGCTTAATTTATTAAATAATGGCCGCAATTAATCCAAATAAACCGCCAAACACACCGCCCCATACTACTAGCCAGCCTAAATGCTCACGTATCATAGTTTGAATAATGTCTTTAACCATTTTAGGGGTGAGTTCATTTAAGCGCTCATCAACTAATTTAAGTACCGTAGCATGTAAGCTTTGTGCGCTATTCCCTTGCGATAACGTATCGTTTACTAGCGCTTTAAAATCGTCTGTTTGGCTAATTTGCGCAAGTGATAGCTGCATTTTTTCAATAAACTTTTCTCGCATTGGCTCTATAGCCGCTGTGCCACCAAACATACCTAACATACTGCCAAACTGAGATTGCTCTATTACTTGAAGTAGGTTGTCGAATGCAGGGTTTAAATCAACCTTAGTAATAATGCCCTCAAAGTCGATATTAGGTTGTGCTTTGCTAAGTAGGTTATTAATTTTTTGCTCAGAGAAAAACTCAGTCAAAATTAAATTACGAATAGCCACTTTAAAACTTTCAAATTTTAGAGCAATAACACCCGAGCCATATAATAAAGGTACTTTTTCAAATAACATATGAACAGCCAATAAGTTTGTGACAGCACCAGATAGCGCAAATAACCCCACCGATAACACAATAGCGTGGTTAAAAAGGTAGCCTATAACTACGCACAAGACAGCGAGCAAATTGGTGATAAAACTTTTGTTCATTGTTACTCCATTAGCATTTTTTATATCGTTAATTTTACAACGATTAGTTTGTTAAATTAATACTTTTTTGCCATAGTTTAAGTATCTGTTTAAAAGGCGAGCAATTGATATGTGGAAAACAGTAAACGAGCACATTAGCCAAGCCATTCATTATGACTTTAAACATACTTACAAACGTCAGCTGCAAAGTACAAATACCGATAAACTCTATCAACTCACCGATGGAAAACACAATTACCTGGTTAAAATTGCCCTTAAAAGCGAACTAGATCGTCTAGAAAGCGAAGCGATAGGACTTAAGCAGCTCACCCAAAATAGTGTTTTTATGGTGCCCGACTGCATTGTAACAGGTGCTAATATTGAATTTTCGTTTATTGTACTAGAGTGGTTAGTACTTGATAAACAACCCCACACACATTGGCACGATATGGGTAAACAACTGGCTATGCTGCACCAAAAGCACGACCAAGCAATGTTTGGCTTTGATGTAGATAATTATCTAGCCACCACCGTGCAACCAAACCAATGGCATAAAAAATGGGACTTATTTTACGCAGAAGAGCGCATAGGCTGGCAACTGCAACTATTAGCCGAAAAAGGCATTCAGCTTGTAGAGCCTGAGCTATTAATTAATCTGGTAAAAGAGCAATTGCACAGCCATATTGTGGAGCCCTCTTTAGTACATGGCGACTTTTGGCGAGGAAATATGGGCTTTATTAAAAATGTACCGACCTTATTTAATCCCGCATGTTATTACGGAGACCGCGAGGTAGATATTGCAATGAGCGAGCTATTTGCCCCCTTACCTGATGATTTTTATAACGCCTATAACGCGCAATACCCATTAAGCGAAAACTATAAAAAGCGCAAAGCAATATACCAACTTTACCCTATTTTAAATCACGCAAATATATTTGCAGGGCACTATCTTACTCAGGCTAAGCAGCATATTGATGAGCTGCTATCGCTTTAAATAATAACGCCTCATAAGACGTAAAATAACTGTCATAATCGTTGCTTCAGCACTATATTTAAAAAGGATGTTATTTAGGCTCAATACCTTGTTGTTTAGTTCAGTTTTGAGCCATCAAGTTGTTGCTAGTATAACTGCACAACTTAATTAACGCGTATCAACAAGTTAATTCTTACCTTGGTACTATTGGAGTGATTATGAAAGATTTTTTATCACAACGTATCACGTGTCCACACTGTGGCAACCACATACACCTAGACATTGACGCAAGTATGGGGGATCAAGACTACGTAGAAGAATGCAGTGCCTGTTGTAACCCTATTCATTTAAACATGCACATAGACCATGCTCATAAAAAATTAGAGTTACACATAGACAGCGACGATGAACAAATTTTTTAGCCTTGGTGGCGTAAGTAATTTTCTACCGTGTTAATAATGATATAAGTTTGCTGATCAACTTCTATATTTAGTTCATCACCCACTTGAGCGTTGCCTAAATTTGTAATGGCCAGCGTTTCGGGGATCAGGTGTAACCAAAACCCCTGCTCGTCAATTTCGCCCACGGTTAAACTTGCGCCATTTATTGCTACAAAGCCTTTGTACAAAACATACTTTTGCCATTTAGTAGGTAAGCTTAACTGAATTTTACAGTTATTTTGTTGCTTAACTATTTGCCCAATTCGGGCAGTGCAGTGTATGTGCCCCGACACAATATGCCCACCTAATTCAGTACCAAAGGTTACTGAGCGCTCATAATTAACTAAGCTACCTAGTGCAAGCTTGCCTAAATTCGTTAGTAATAGTGTTTCATCAATTACATCAAAATGTACTTGCGCCACTACATCGTGGTTACTTAATTCAACTTTAACCACCGTTAAACAACAGCCATTAATTGCAATGCTCGCGCCTAAATCTAAATGTTTAACGTATTCATCACCTACCGATACAACCAAACGTAAAACCCCTTCGGTATGCGTGGTAGATACAACAGTAGCTTGAGTTTGAACGATTCCTGTAAACATAAAATCACTTAAAATTATTACAAAGTGCTAGTTTAACGTATCAACTCGTAAAATCATTCACTACAGTGATTTTTATTTGAAACACAATCGATTACAATTGCGCCCTGTTTTATCAAATAGCTGTTTTTATGACCTTTAGTAGCTGGGAAGCCAAACGTTTAATCACCCTTGCCGTACCTGTATTTTTAGCACAAGTAACACTCGTTTTAATGTCGGTGGTCGACACCATTATGGCAGGCCAAGTAAGCCCAACAGATTTAGCTGCGCTGTCGATTGCAACCGGTATATGGAACCCGTTATTACTGGCGCTGCAAGGTATTTTGCTCGCGTTAACCGGTATTATTGCCCAATTTGCGGGCGCTAATGATAAAAAGGGTATTAGCCATTATTTTCAGCAAGCTCTGTATTTAACCGCTATTTTAAGCGCAATTGGTTTTGGTATAGCCAACCTAGCCGATATAGTGATTTTAAAACTCGATACAACCCCCGCTATCGCAAGCCTTGCGTACGACTATATCCATTTTGTGAAATGGGGAGCCTTTGGTTTTTTAATTTTTACCGTTTATCGCAATATGACCGAAGGCATGGGGATGACAAAACCCGCTTTTTATATCAGCTTACTGGGCCTTGGTGTTAATATTCCAGCTAACTATATTTTTATAAATGGTTTATTTGGCTTACCAGCCTACGGCGGTGCAGGTTGTGGTATTGCTACGGCATTGGTACTGACTGTAATGGCTGTTGCACAAGTAACGTATTGCCAGTTTAGTAAAAAAATCGATGCAAAAGCCCTGCTGGCAAATTTTGAAAAGCCCAATATTAAAACCATTGGAATTATTACTAAATTAGGTATACCCATTTCGTTGGCTACCTTTTTTGAAATTACGCTATTTGCGTGTATACCTTTATTTATTGCACACTTAGGTGCTGTTGCTGTGTCGGGCCATCAAATTGCGGGAAGCGTGACCGCGTTATTATTTATGATGCCACTGAGCTTATCTATCGCCATTAGTATTCGTATTGGTAATTTATTTGGTCAAAACCATTTAAGCCAATTAAAAACTGCTATATCAACCAGCTACATATTAGCCATTGCTATTGCGTTATTTTTAGCTTTTATAACCTTTATTGGCCGCGATTTAATAAGCCAACTATACACCGACAGCCCAGCTGTTATTGCATTAGCGACCTCAATTATGATTTTGGCATGTATTTATCAAATTCCTGATGCACTTCAAGTCGCTGCGAACGGCATTTTAAGAGGTTTAAAACATACGCAGCCTATATCGTATATAACGTTTATATCTTACTGGTTAATCGGGTTTGCTTTAGGCTACGTATTGGGAAGAACAGATTTAATTGTGCCCGCCATGGGGCCGCACGGTTTTTGGATAGGTATTATTTTTGGCTTAACCGTTGCTGCTGTATGGCTTATGTTCACCGTTAATAAGCGATTAAAGCAGGCGCCATTTGTATAAAAAAGCACTAACATTAATACCAAGCAAAACATGGTTAAGTTGTTTATTAGCTGTGTGTTGCGCCGTGCTTGCTGGGTGTTCAAAAGCGCCTAGCAACACTTATCAAACATACACAGCACGCTTAAGTAATACCCTTGAAACCCAAGCCCCCGGTTTAAGTAAACCTGAAGCAATTAGCCCGCTTTTACCCCCTAACACGCTTTTAAACACCACCACCATTAGCTTGATTGAACTTGCCAGCTTAAGCCATTGTAAGCTCAGCTTACTTATTAGTGAGCACAACAATCAGCTTGGTAAAACGGCCGGACATGCCGGTGTTTTAAAGTATCAAATAGAGTTTGTGCAAAATGCACAGCAGTGCTTAAGCACGCTTGAGCCTGACTCAGCAGTTTATAAAACCCTGTTAAAAGCAAAAACACATAAAGAGCAAACACTAAACCACTACTTTAATTTAATGTTGTATAACGAATTTGAGCTAAAAAACACGTGGCAAGCTAGCAGCGCAGAGCTTTCTGTCTCGCCGGCAGGGTTTAGCGACACGGTAGCGGCCATGCAGCAGCTTGCACTCATAAAACAACACATACTCAATAAACATTACTTAAAAATTAACTCCGCAGACATTTTTAACGCGTTAGAGCAGCTGAATAAGTACCGTTTTAACCAATTACTCATTTATTCTGCACGGCTGCAAATAGCGTTTAATAATTCAGCCACGCAATTTATTGAATCGCAATCCATTGATGAAATATGCCCAGCAGGAAAAAATAAAAAAGTAGCCACTATCGTCAGTAACGTGTTTCAAAAGTATTTCCTTAAAGAAATACAGCCTTATCAGGCTAATTTAGCAGGCTACCTTGAAACACTTTTACCTTTGTATAACCAACTGTGGTTTGACCAAGCCATAACAAATAAGCAAATAAATACTTTTATAGCGCTCGATTCACAAAGCAATCTACTAAACCAGCTTAAAGGCTCAGCCAAAAAACACGTTACCTGGTGGCAAAACTTTTATAAAACGTGTGAAATCAGCCCAATATGAATAAAAAAACGGCAAACAAACGTAAAAGCAACAAACTTGCTTGATTCACCACTCACCACGCTATATATTAGCGGCCGCTGATAATTAAATTTATCGCATCTTAATTAGGTAATACGACCGTAGCTCAGTTGGTTAGAGCGCTACCTTGACATGGTAGAGGTCGGTGGTTCGAATCCACTCAGTCGTACCAAATCTATTCTCCCCTCTGAATAAATATAATTAAGATA
>NZ_PNCY01000069.1:0-1494 GCF_005887105.1 Pseudoalteromonas sp. S2893
AATAATTAAACGAGAGTATTAATATAATAAATTGGTTTATATGTGGTGGGTGATACTGGACTTGAACCAGTGACCCTCGCCTTGTAAGGGCGATGCTCTCCCAACTGAGCTAATCACCCACATCTAAACAACATTACATTGCTGCGTTGTTGTGGGGCGCTATTATAGATAGAGTTGCAAATGTGTCAACACTTGAATGATAAAAATGTGCTGAATGAAGGTTTTATAAACAGTGGAGGGTGGTTGGCGTTTACTTTATCATCAAATTTAAGTTGTTAGGGTAAATTAACAGCTGAATCTGAGCTAAGTGACTGCCTTATTTTTACTTGCAATAAAAAGCATTGCTTAAATAAGCTAATAAAAGGCGATGTTGAAATTGATACAGTAAGTGTGGCGTTTTATCAAAAAGAAGATTTATGACTATATAAGATAAGGTTTTAAATTATTGAACTGGTATACGGTACTTTTTAAAAGGTAAGGGCGTAAGCAGTTATCTGTATTGCCATTAGTGCGAATAAACTTTAATTAACGTCATGGGTTTTGGCACAATGACAACAAAATAGAGCCTATTACCCAAACTGGCACATAGTGTTTAAAAACAGCACGAATTATTTGCTAGCACTTTTAACGACGGCCTAATTCACTTCAATTTTTATATGTGTGTACAAGCAACTTAAAAAGGGAAGGGTTGAGCATTTAATAATAAGGTTATCGAATAGAGCCCTCGCATTTTAATAACACACTTAAATGCGGGGTTTAGCCTTGGTTTTAGTACTTTTTTAACCCCAACTCAATTTGCATATAAATGTATACCTTTTATGTTAAACATTATTACTTCATCAACGAGGTATAAATAGATAATTAACCTGTTTATAGTACTGTGAGATGAAGTACAGGCCAAATTTTGTCGAAATTGTATTTTTTTGCATGTCTGATAGCCAGTTTGTTGAAAATTAAACCATTTAAATAAAGTGGCATAAAAAACTGTTGACTTTATTTTGGGGGGTGCATAGAATGCGCCCCGCACTCAGCGATACACAACGTGTTAAACACGTTAGGTATTAAAAGGTTTGGGGCTATAGCTCAGCTGGGAGAGCGCTTCGCTGGCAGCGAAGAGGTCTGCGGTTCGATCCCGCATAGCTCCACCAAATCTTTGTGCATGTCCTAGGGTAGCAGTTTTCTGTGTCCCCATCGTCTAGAGGCCTAGGACACCGCCCTTTCACGGCGGTAACAGGGGTTCGAATCCCCTTGGGGACGCCATCTAACAAATAGTTAGGCGTGGTTTTACCAAGAGAATAGCGTAGCACTTAAAGCTCGAGTCTTTATGTGTATTAAACGTATTACCTTAGCACCTCATGATATGAGTTAAACTTATCAATTGTCCTAGTAACACTTTTTAGTGTCCCCATCGTCTAGAGGCCTAGGACACCGCCCTTTCACGGCGGTAACAGGGGTTCGAATCCCCTTGGGGACGCCACTTACTATTTATAGTAG
>NZ_PNCY01000070.1:0-5642 GCF_005887105.1 Pseudoalteromonas sp. S2893
TTCCCTTCTCTTTGTGCATTATTGTATTAAAGATCAATAAACTACAAAGAGGTTTAGAGGCGCTTCGCTTTTAGAGAAGAGCATTTGCGCGAGCAAGCTTCGTGCCTACCGACAAAGTTAACACAGAGGTAAATTACCTTGTAGAAGCGCAGCTTGCTGGCGTTTTAAAAGCATCGCTTTTACCCTAGTGTTAACCCCTTAATTTGAGGCGGCTAAGTCCGCTTCAGCATCGGCAAGCATGGCAAACTCTTCATCTGCACTTTTAGCAACTAAATGCTTAGCGCTATAGCCAAAGTAATAAGCTGCACCTATCACAAATAACACTACGGTGTATAAAAATGCACGAGGGTCAAACGCATACACACCCGTTAATGCAATAAGCGATAACACTAACGCAATACCCGATGTAACCACGCCACCTGGCGTTTTATAAGGACGCGCTAAATTAGGTTGCTTAATACGTAACATAATATGGCTCAGCGCCATTAACGCATACGATACCGTTGCACCTACCACCGCCATGGCTAGCATTAAATCGCCCTCACCACTCAGTGAGGCAATAAAACCAAAAATAGCCGGTACAATTAACGCACGCGCGGGTACTTTGCGCTCAGTAGTAATTGATAACGAACGCGGTAAATAGCCCGCACGCGAAAGCGCAAACACTAAACGGCTATAACCATAAATAATCGAAAAGAACGACGCGACCAGCCCCGCTAAGCCTAAAATATTTACCACAGTGGCTAAGCTTGTATTGCCCGTGGCGTTAAGCGCATCAACTAAAGGAACTGCACTGGCGCCCATTGCGTTTGCGCCACCGGCAGCGGGAACTAATACCACAACAAGTAAAGCGGTAAACAGTAAAAATAACATAGCGCCAATAATGCCTTTAGGTACATCTTTAGCTGGGTTTTTAGCTTCTTCGGCAGCAAGCGGCACGCCTTCTACTGCTAAAAATAACCACATAGCAAAAGGCAATGCAGCCCACACACCATACCAACCAAGTGGTAAAAATTCATTTGCACCTGCAGCATTAGTTACCGCAACATCAAATAAATTAGCCGCGTCAAAATTAGCAATTAACGCCACGGCGGTGGCAATAATAGCCAATACAGCTAAGCCACTTATCACCATCATTACTTTTAGCGCTTCACCCACACCCGCTAAGTGAATACCTACAAACGTTAAGTAAAACAGTGCATACACCCACGGGCCATTAAAATCCGTTAACGCCTCAACCGCCGAGCCAATAAATATAACAATGGCCGCGGGGGCTAATGCATATTCAATTAATACCGCAAGGCCAGTTAAATAACCCCCGGCAGGGCCCATAGCTTGGCGTGCAAAACTGTAACCGCCACCTGCCGCAGGAATTGCTGCCGACATTTCAGCAAGCGATAACACCAGCGTTAAATACATTATTGCCATTAACACCGCAGCAATGGCAAATCCGCCCCAGCCGGCTTCGGCTATGCCAAAGTTCCAGCCTGCAAAGTCGCCCGAAATTACATACGACACCCCTAGCCCTGCAAGCAATAACCAGCCCGCAGTGCCACTTTTTAACTGCCTTTGTGCAAGATACTCTTTATTGTTATTAGACATATTGACCTCTTTTTATAGTTTTATTCCGCGATTAAAAAATTTGTGGTTTGAACCTGATGCTCTATTACATCGTCTTGTGTTCTGTCTTTTAAGTTAACCCCAGTAAGCCCGCACTTTTTGGCCTCTTGCAGTAAATACACGGCTCTTCGGGCAGCCTCAAAGTAGCTAAGCCCTGCAGGGCGAATGTTAGAAATACAATTACGGCACGCATCGTTAAGCCCCGTTTTTGGCTCCCACGTTAAGTAAAGGCCAAGGCTGTCGGGGGAGCTAAGTCCTGGGCGCTCACCAATTAATACCATTACCACTTGTGCGTTTAACAGCTCGCCAATGTCATCACCAATCGCTACGCGACCTTGCTCTACTAGGGTAATTGGCGCAATTTTGTAAGGTGAGGGCTCAGTAGGAAGTTGCTTTAAAAGCTCGCTTATAAATGGCGCTGCGTTTTTTTGTACCGCCAACGACGAAAGCCCATCAACTACCACAATGGCTAAATCGTATTGTGCCTGAGTACTGCTTTGCCTATTTTGCATAGTGTTTAAAAGCGTTGTACGCCCTGCTTGGTTTAACTTTCGGCCTAAATCGGGGCGCTGTAAATAAGTAACACGATCAACAGCCTCACTTTGTACACTTAGCGGTTTTTCAACCTCACTAAGCGCATCAATAGCACTAAGAGTTTTTGTCATTTCTCTAATATCTAACGGAAAGTTAACCGCATCGCGCGCCTGAGCATGCGATAGCTGAAACGCTAACATTTCAGATGTAGGTAAACTAATGCCTGCGCGGCCAAGACCTATACGGGCATCGGTAAAACGGCGTAAATCGCTCCATGGGTTTTCAACCACTTTGCCATTATTGTGATCGTTGCTGCTTTGCGTGTTTATGCTTTTAACCGCTTTCATTACATCCCTCCATGTATTGCTTTTAATGGCTTAGCAAAGGCAGTTGGTAAGGTGTTCGATAAAATAGTCTCGGCGGTATTTTCCATAATATTCATTTTGCTAAGCCACGCTTCAAATTCTGGCGCTGGGCGCGAGCCTAAAACTCGGCGCACATATAAGGCATCATGAAATGAGGTAGTTTGGTAATTAAGCATAATATCGTCCGAACCAGGAATCCCCATTACAAACGAGCATCCCGCCACACCTAATAAGGTGAGTAAGTTATCCATATCGTTTTGGTCGGCCTCGGCGTGGTTGGTGTAACACACATCGCACCCCATAGGTATGCCTAAAAGCTTGGCACAAAAGTGATCTTCAAGCCCTGCGCGGGTAATTTCTTTACCATCAAATAAATACTCGGGGCCAATAAAGCCTACAACGGTATTAACTAATAAAGGGTTAAACTTGCGTGCTACAGCATAGGCACGCGCCTCACAGGTTTGTTGGTCAAGCCCATGATGTGCATTAGCCGAAAGCGAGCTGCCTTGTCCGGTTTCAAAATACATTACATTATTGCCAACCGTGCCACGCTTTAAGCTCAGCGCAGCATCTTGCGCCTCAGCTAGTGTATTTAAATTAAAACCAAAGCTTGAGTTAGTAGCTTCTGTACCGCCTATTGACTGAAACACCAAATCAACCGGAGCGCCTGCTTCTATGCATTCTATGGTGTTGGTCACATGGGTAAGCACGCAGCTTTGTGTCGGAATTTCGTATTTTTGAATGACATCATCCATCAGCGTCATTAGCTTAATGGCTTGCGCTACGTTGTCGGTGGCGGGATTAATACCAATTACCGCATCGCCATTGCCGTATAAAAGGCCATCGAGCATACAGGCAGCTATACCATTTATGTCATCGGTTGGGTGGTTAGGTTGCAAGCGGGTTGATAAATGCCCAGGCAAACCTATGGTGTTTCTAAACGCGCTTTTTACGTGGCACTTTTTAGCAACAAGTATGAGGTCTTGATTACGCATTATTTTACTTACCGCAGCGGCCATTTCAGGGGTAATGGCTTGCCTAACACTTGCAAGTACCGCAGGCGTTGCAAAATCACTTAATAACCAGTTTCTAAAATCTCCCACGGTTAAGTGCGATATAAGCTTAAAAGCGTTTGCATCGTGCTCATCAATAATAAGGCGTGTAATTTCGTCTTGCTCGTAGGGAATAAGTACATCGTTTAAAAATGTTTTTAGCGGTACTTCGGCCAATGTCATCTGCGCTACAGCGCGCTCTTGTGCCGATTGTGCAATAACTCCCGCTAACCTATCACCCGAGCGCTGCGGCGTAGCTTTAGCCATTAACTGCGCTAAGCTCTTGAATTGATAAGTATGTGTTCCTAAAGTATAACTGTACATATGCCCCATGATTTACTCCGCATAACTAATATTACAAACCTTGGTATAGGTCTTGCCTCATATAAGCTATAAATCAATTTTGAATAGTCACAAGAAGGCTTAATTTGTACCAAGTGGCTATCGAATTTTGGCAAATCACGTTTTATTATTTTATTTCAGTAAGTTAATGCCTTTATTTGGCATTCACTTAAACTAAAAATATGTTTACTTTAAAAGAGCATCACCTATATGGCGCAGCAAGGCAGCAACAACGCACCACAAAAGAGCAAGGTATACACGCACGATATTGACGAGCAAGCCCACAACCTCACTCAATGGCAGCAAAAGTACGACCAAGTAAGCGATGGCCGCTTTTATGGCTGTATAGAAGGCGTAAATTACAACGATATTCATGCTTTTAAAGAATACACCGAGCGTGCACTGCGCCAGCAATGCAACATAGCGCCTAACTCTATTTGGCTTGGCATACCGAGTCAGTCGCAGCAAAGTAAAATTAATGGCCTTGATGTAGCGAGCAATCAATTTATGTGCCGTACCAGCAGCAGTGACTTTGAGCTAATTACCCCTGAGCAATTTGATATTTACGGCTTGGTTATTGATTGGCATTCCATTGAGTACATGGCGCAGTTACAAGGCGTAACAATTAAAAACCTATCATCTGCACAATCTGCTCGTTTAACGGTTAGTGACTCATCGCTGCAAACAGCAAGGCAAATTATTAACAGTATGGTTATAAATAAAGGCTTTGGGCTTAAACCAGAGTCACAGCAAGATATGCTTAGTATGCTAGCACTGCATTTACTGCAAGCCGATAACCCGCAGCAAAACATAGCCCCAAGCTACAAACACCGTAAAGCGGTGGTCGATAAAGTTAAAGAGTACGTGGCAGCCAACCCACAAAAAACAATAACCATAACCGAACTTTGCGAGCTTACTTTTGTTAGTAGGCGCACATTGCAGTACAGTTTCGAAAGCATTTTAGGTATTAACCCGCTTAGGTTTTTACGTTTAACCCGTTTAAATAACGTAAGGCGCGAGCTTAAAGTGGTTGGTCAAACTAAGCCTATATCAATCATAGCGGCCAATTGGGGGTTTTGGCACGCAGGGCAATTTACTAAAGATTACACGCAGTTATTTGGTGAAAACCCCTCTCAAACTATCGCCAATAATATAAAAGAAGGCGCCTTTGAGTATTAAATGCTGCGCATTGCGCGCGAGCAAGCTTCGCGCCTACAACTTTCACTTCTCATTTTCTCCTATTTCCCTTCTCTTTGTGCATTTTTGTATTAAAGATCAATAAATCACAAAGAGGTTCAGAGGCGCGTCGCTTTTAGAGAAGTAACTAACATCTGCGAGAGCAAGTTTCGCGCCTACCGACAAAATTAACTCCGAGGTAAATTACCTTGTAGAGGCGCACCTTGCTGGCGTTTAAAAGCAACGCCTTAACCGAGATATAAAGTGATTGTTTCACCACCGAGAAGCGAAGGAGAATACCAAGAGAAGTGACTAAGCGTTACGGGTGTTTTCTCTGTGTAGCGCGAAGCGCCTCGGTGTACTCGGTGGTGATATACAGATAACTTATACCAAGTTACTTTGGCTACTCATTTACTTCTCTATCCCTTCTCTTTGTGCATTTTTGTATTAAAGCTCAATTAATCACAAAGAGGCTCAGAGGCGCGTCGCTTTTAGAGAAGTAACTAGCATCTTGCGCGAGCAAGATTCGCGCAAACAGACACAATTAACACCG
>NZ_PNCY01000071.1:0-8105 GCF_005887105.1 Pseudoalteromonas sp. S2893
CACCACCAATACAGGTATTTAAGTTCGTTACTTAAAAACCATAAAAAACCGCCAATTTGAGCAATCAAGTTGGCGGTTTTTTTATGGATAAAATTTAATTAAAGCAATTGATTTGTTTCGCATTCTCAGGAGCTAGTAGTACGATATTGGATGATGGTCTAAATTAAACTGCTATTGGTAGTTAAATTATTAAATAGTAACCAACAATATCTATATCAAATAGTCGGTATTGGCAGGTTAATTACTCGTTTAATTTTAAAAAGTGCATTATTCAATATAAATCGTGCCAATCATCTCAAAGCCTTTTTGCCTTAACAGCTAAATTTATATAATATCATTTGTTAAATAACGGATTAGCTGAGTCTTACAAAAAATGGAATTATATGTCACTCCCTAACAGACCAAAATCCTTCCATAATTTAGACATAAAGAATCAAGCACGTATTTTAAGTAAAAGCATTCAATTGCGATTACCACTTCAAAGGTTAAATCCACTTACTTTTAGGATGAAATGTATGGCGTTAACAGATGCTGTTATTAACAAAAATGATAAACGACATAATAGCGACCCTATAGATGACGATGTAGCTATAGATGAAATTGACTTTTATATTGCTGAATACACCAAAAGGGTGACTAATTTCGAAGCTAAAAAAAAGATTAATGAAAGGTTTACGTTTGTATCGCTTGTAATTGTCTTGCTATCAGCTGGTTTAATCTACTCACCATTCTTATTTGGTGTTGATGTTTTAGAGTATGGCTACTTAAGGTTGATTGTCAGTTTGTTTCTCAGTATTGCAGGTATGATTTTATTTGTTAGCTACTTGGTTAATAGACTTAAAGGCTATACCAGAGCATGGAGCAGGAACCGCTTAATGAAAGAGCAGCTTGAAATTTTAGCACGAGAATATCGTTTAAGTATACGAGGCAAAAAACTCCCCACAGATCGTGAATATATAAACATTGAGCAAGAAAATATCTTATCTAAGTTATTCGAACTTGAATCAAAAAATAGAATCGAAACTCACGTAGATATAGTTGGTGATTACATCGCAGCACATGAAGGTGTTTTCGGTTGGGTTAAGGGATTAAGGAAATAACAAAAATGACAACAAAATATATATTAGATTTGAGCAAAGAAGAGTACCTCGATAACTTTGTCGTACTAGATGAAAAGATCAATGATAAAGAGTTTTGGCAATATGAAGCACGTGATAAATTAGTTGAGAAGCTGAATTTTTTTTTAGATGATGCTAAAAAATATAAAGAGGCTAGAAATGAAAATAAATCTAAAACTTGGCTATCACATAATGCAATATTGGTAACAGGTCAGCGCGGAACGGGTAAAACAGTATTTCTTCGAAACTGTGAAGCGATGTGGGATGTGCATTGTAAAAAAGCGCTAAAGAGTCAGTCAGAAATTTATTTTCTTGAATCAATTGATCCAACAATGCTCATTGAGCAAGATAATTTTGCTAACGTTATTATTGCTCAGATATATAGTGAAGTAGAGACAAAGCTTAACTCTGGAAATAATTGTAATGTAAACGAAGGCTTGAAAAGTGACTTTTATAAAAAATTAAAAAAACTAGCTGATGCTCTAGGGAAGAAGGAAGAGTTTGAAGGTTGTAGTGGTATTGATAAAGTTTTGCAGTATAAATCAGGCATTAATGTCGAAAGGTATTTTCACGACTTTGTTGAAAGCGCAATTCAAATTTTAGGTACTCAAGCACTTGCGTTACCTATTGATGATGTGGATATGGCTTTAGATAGAGCCTACGAAGTTGTAGATGAAGTACGCAGGCTGTTAGGTTGCCCTTATATTATACCTATCGTGAGTGGTGATTTTAGCCTGTACGAACAAATGGTACATGTTCATTTTGATGAAAAAGCATATAGAGAGAAAACTAAAAACAAAGAGCTAATAGCTAAAGGAAAAAACTTTTCAAATAATTTAACGGATGCATATTTAACAAAAGTGTTCCCTAATCAGATGCGGCTAAGCTTATTACCGATAGACTATATTTCGCCATCGCTATTTATTAAAACTGCTTCAGGAAAGGGGGATTATCCATACCGAGAATATGTTGAAGCACTCCAGTCACAATTTTATCCACTTTGTTCAAATGAAAATATTTTAAAAAACTGGCCAAAACCCGATTCTGCAAGAGAGCTTGTTCAATTTACTCGAACTGTGCTACCGCATGAGCTAGAGCTCGCTCAGGAAAATGCAGATCTCAGTTATAAGCTTTGGAAGGGCTTTATTAACTGGGCTGAGCACAAACAAAATGGCCAAGCCTATGCAAATGTGGAGTCTTACTTGACGGTTAAAAATCGAAATATCGAGGATATATTTAATATTTCGGATTTATTTTGCTTTAGCCCTAAAGCACAAATAAAAAGCACACACTTAAATTGGGCAGATAAGCCTTTTTTAAAATCACAGCTTTATTCTTTGGGTATTGAAGATAAAACCAAGTTAATCGAGTTGAAGGAACGAAGGTTTAAAACAACTCAACCATGGAAGAAAACGCAAGATAACAATACATGGTTTTTAGATAATATATCCTTAATTGAATTTGGTTTTAATGATGAAGATAGGACTTTATCTAGTTTGCCTCCTTTAGAGTTTTTTCACTTAGAAAGTATGGTTACATTAGGTGAGGCTAAAGAGGCAAGTAAATCGAATGACCTCAATCCTTCTGAGTTTATAATTAAAGAGAAAGCCAAAGAAATTAGCTCTAAAGAATCAGCCAACAAAGATGATGAGAGCACAATTAAATACAACTTGAATAGATTATTACTGGATGTTTACACGTATGGAGATCTCTATTCAACAATGGGTAATAGTAATAAATATGTGTTTATAAGTAGGGCATTTGAACTCATTTTGTACTCTTTCCTTTTGGGGAAGAATGAAACTCCTACTAAGAGCCTTGATAACATACTTAGCCGAAGGCCTTTTTACAGTATATTTAACATCGCGCCCACTAAAACAATAATCAGTGGTGAGGATGAGGATATAGATAACATAGCAACACCAACAGTGGCTGATAATATCAGCAATATAGAAGTACTTGAAAAGCTAATAATACAGTGGCGAAAAACACATAGCGAGTTTTTTGAAACTATGCCTAGCGAAAAGTTACTCCCGATTTTTTCTTTTATGTTCAATAAAATATTCACTGCATTTCACTCATTTAAATTCGAAAATTATATCGGTTCAAATACCGCAGATGGTGAATATTTAACGGATCATATTAGGCGCTTTGAATTGATGACTTTGAATTCTGCTTACACCGCTATGATAAAAGGGGAGTCGATAGAAGCAAATGTTGGTGTAACAAAGAATCATGAAACAATTAGAAGCAAAAAGTTATTTAAGAGTAGTGATAGAACGCTTAATAGGAACATGGCACGTTTTAATAGTCAATTCAAAGAACCAGAGAGTATTGAGCAGCAATTTATTAGGGCTTTAGAGTCGCATCCACTTTTTGAGATAATCAAATCAGAAAGTGATGGAGATATTGTCATTGAGAAGAGAATTAAATTGGGGAAAATTCCAAAGGATAAAAGCTTAAGCGTTGATGGCAAATCATCTTCTTTTTCTAAAAACCAAAGTAAGTCCAACGATGTTAAACGTTTGAAATATAGATTGCCAAAACGCTTGATTCAAAAGGCTAAAGATTATCTGGAAAAGAATTCTGAATATTACGATACAGTCAAGGCGACAAAGAAAGAATTAGTCTCTGCGATAGAGAACGACTTAATTGCATATGATTATTTTGAAAGCGATTTCAATGATAAATCGATTAATTTTGATGACTTAAATATCATTTCAGGGAACAAGGCACATAACTTTATAAAAGTACTTTACGATATTAACAAAAATGGTAAATCTTGATGCTTCTGACCAATGATTTATTACTTGCTGATGTCGTTTTTCTTTCATCGGATAAAGCCATTAAAAAGCTGAGCAAAGATGATGTGTTGAGCAAAGATTTTTTAAAGCGTTTAGCTAGTTACATACAAGATTACCAGCCTTATTTACATCGAAATTTACGTGATGAGGATGTAATTAGCCAACTACATGCCTATGAATATGATAAGCCGGATATAACTGTTAATGGCGTACTTTCTCGCTTAGCCCATACTTTTTTAGAGTGGCAAGGAAGCCACTTCGAAGTTAAACAGAGCAAATTAGAGCAGTGGCTAGAGCTTTTATCGCTTATAGATGGTACTTGGATTATAGCTCAAGCATATAAGGATATTGCTAGGGAGTATGATTTTAGCGCCAGTGACATTATAAATGCTGTTATAACAGAGCAATGCCCTCATGCACTTGCAAGGGATAAAGCAGGTAAGTTATTTGCAGATAACCATGTTCATTTAGGCGGCCATGGGCATACAGGGCCTTCAATACTAAGTTTTGCGCTCTATGGTGAAACTCTATCAGAGAGGGGCTGGCCTAAACGTCCAGAATATACTCTATTTGAAAGTGGCCAATATAAAAAAGAAAATTTACCGATTTGGAGCTCTCAACTTGCGGATAAGCTGGTGGAGCACGCGTTTACTCAACCTGAAAAAACAACTAGAGTCGATTTGGACAATCCAAAATTTGAACAAGATGATTGCTTGGCGTTGTATTATTTAAGTACACAGTTGGCTACGACTCTTGCTCAAAAAGCATTTTTACAAGCACACTGTAAACCTGTTCGTTCAGATGTACGCTGGTTATTATTTTGCATTGGAGTGGTAAGCACTGAACTTAAAGACCCAACTATAGCGGCGCAATTTATTCGAGTATCAAATATACTGCGTAATTATATGATTGTATGGGGTACAGGCCTAAGCCAGTTTGTCGAATCATTTGGTTTTAGTGCTCGTAAAAAAAGATATCTTCCTTATCAAAATAACAGCAGGTTAGATGGTTTAGTTGCAGATATTGATAACCGAACACTGCGTGAATTTAGAGTATCCCCATATGTTGTTGTTAATGGTGAAGGTAAAATCGGAGTTAAAGCTCTACAGCAAGGTTTAGAAGCTGCTTTAAAGCATTCTTTTGCTGAAAATATTCATTTTGTTATTCATTTTTCTCGTAGCTTAAAAGGCGATTTAGCAAAGAAAGAGGATAAGTACCAAGCAAATGTTCGGAATACCCTTAAACAGCAAGTGATTGCATTGCAGAAATTTAAAGGCTCGGTTACTTTTTCTGATACTGAAATTAAAGCATTTGATCTTAACTTATCAGTTAAACAAAGTATTGACTTGCGCAAGGCAATTCGTGGTTATGACTTAGCAGGGAACGAAAATGAGTTACCAATAGAAGTGTTTGCCCCTGCGCTTCGTGTAGTTAGAAGCGCAAAACATCCTACCACCAACATATTCAGCAAACGGTTTATACGGCCGTTTTTAACCGTGCATTCAGGTGAAGATTATAGTCATTTACTATCAGGCCTAAGAGCAATAGACGAAGCTGTTTATTTCTGTGATTTTAAAAGCGGTGATAGGTTAGGACATGCGTTAGCACTTGGGGTTATGCCGCGAGTTTGGGCTCAAAGACAACAAACAGCTTATGTAAGTTTAGGTGACCACATTGATAATTTAGTATGGTGTTATCAAAAGGCACTCGAAGTGATTCAAATTGCCCCGCGTTTTACAGGGGTACTTCAGCTGATCCAAGAAAAAATTAACTTTTGGTCTATGCAACTATATGTTGATGAGCAACGGAACTCTGAGAATCAACGATATACTGTAAGAGATATGCATGAAGCTTGGAAGTTGCGACGTAACTGTCCAGAAACATTAAATTTAGAAACGTTTAAAGAATCTCTACCGTATGTTGACCATTTAAATCCTTTATATCGTGACTGGATAATTGATTTTGATAAAGAGGTTGGTGGCTCTATTACTAGCACGGCATTTAAATTGTGGCAGAAGTATGTCCTAGGACATATCAGAGATGACGCATACTTTGCTGCGCGCAAAAAGCCCATTATTATCCATTGTCAGCCTAAGCAAGGTGAAGATCCATTTTATGTTAAGGGACGCATGCAATTTGATTCTGTCTCTACTGCCGAACTTGATCTTTATGAAGCTATTCAAGACTTACAAATGGAGAAGTATGCAGCTAAAGGCATTATCATCGAAGCTTGCCCAACCTCTAATATTTATATTGGTCGATTTGAACACTACTTCGAACATCCTATTTTTAGATGGGACCCACCAGAGCAAGAGTGGCTCAAGCAAGGTGAAAAGTACAATCGCTTTGGCTTGAGAAAGGGGTCTGTCACTGTATGTATTAATACTGATGATGCTGCGCTAATGCCAACCACAATACAAAATGAGCACAGAGTACTGCAAAAAACTGCTGTTGAGCATTTTCACGTGGGCGTTAATAAAGCGGAAGATTGGATAGAACGAGTCCGTAGAAAAGGTGTAGAGATTTTTAAGGCTAATCACTTAGGTTGGGTTAATAAATTTTAGGGTGAATAAAAATGAGTATGCTTAGCTGTAAATACCCTGAGTGGTTAGAAAAATATACATTTGATAACTGTAAGCTTAATCGTAAAGAATATGGTGAGTTTTTAACTAATTATATTAAGGGGGAGCACGACGGCTTTGTACTTAACTTAAACGGGGCTTGGGGAACTGGTAAAACAGAGTTTTTAAGACGGCTGTACACACACCTAACGAATGATATCCGACTATTTATATCGATGCATGGGAAAGTGATTTTTCGCAAGTTCCATTATCAGTAGTTGCTAGTGAACTAATTAATCAACTTTCAATAATTAACCATAACATTGGTTCTGATTTGGATAAATTAACAGACTTCCTAGGTAAGGCGCTAAAGGGGGTAGTAATAGCTGGAGCTGGTTTAGCTACCAAGCACCTTGTGGATGACTCTGCTGCTGGAAGAGAAGTAGTAAAAGCTTTCTTTGAAACCTCACCTAAAGATTTTCTTACTAGTGTAAAAAAAGATCATGAAGAGCAAATAGAAGCGATAAAAAGGATAAGAAAAGAACTAGGGCTTTTAGCTGAAGTGCTAAAGCAAATTCATGGCAAAGAGCTGCCTGTGGTTGTATTAATCGATGAACTTGATAGATGCAGACCTAATTATGCTATAGAAATGCTAGAAGTGATCAAGCATTTCTTCACGACAAAGAACTTTGTTTTTGTTGTGGCTACAGATACTACACAACTGCAAGAGTCGATAAGGTCAGTTTATGGTTCTAATTTTGACTCTAATACTTACCTAAAGCGTTTTTTTAATCGAGAAGCTAGGTTAGCAGAGCCAGATCTCGAGTACTATTTAAAGTTACAAGAAGTAGATTTAACGCCGTATTCTGAAAAGGTAGTTCTTTATCCAAACCTTACAAATAATAGGGAAAACAATATACGTCAATATATCATATGGGTAGCTAAAGCTTACGAGTTGAGTTTGAGGGATGTTGATCAGACAATCGATAAGATAAACGCTTGCTTGCGAGGAGCCTTATACGCTGAACAAAGCTCCAATAAAGTTCAGGTGATAAATATATTTTCTTTATTGTTAGGGATAGTAGAATTCGACCTTAAGAATACAAGTTTTGATGAAAGAAAAAATGACAAGCCATGCATAGATGGTGGGCTATACAAACATAATATTTCGCTTGATAGTCATAGTGAAAATGTGTTTTCTGAGCTATATGAGCTAAACATGTATAATTCAGTAAAGCATAGTATTGAGTTTCAAGATGGCTGGGGGGAAAACCAAAAAGGTTTAGTTTATGGAACTCACATTAAGGCTAAAGGTAAAGATTATGACCACTACAAAGGAATTATAAAAAAAGTAGCTAATGAAATAGATAGTAGCTTTTTCAACTTCAATCAACAAAAAGATGAAGTGAAAATTTGGTTATGGCCTGACTATCAAAAAGTGATAAAGCTGGCTGGAAATTTAGATTAGTAACAAATCGGATTAAATATATCTAGCTATTTTTAATAATGATAACAATTTATTTTAGTACCATCTTGGTTATTTACTTGGTTTAAATTTGTTTTAAGACAACATGTTGCTTTCTTGCTAGAGACTCCCCCCGCACCAATACAGGTATTTAAGT
>NZ_PNCY01000072.1:0-10486 GCF_005887105.1 Pseudoalteromonas sp. S2893
TGATGCTAGAGACTCCCCCCGCACCAATACAGGTATTTAAGTTCGTTACTTAAAAACCATAAAAAACCGCCAATTTGAGCAATCAAGTTGGCGGTTTTTTTATGGCTTTAATTTATTATTTGCTTGTAGCGGCTAGCTTCATTTTTATCGTTCTTATTTTCATTTTAATGCTGATAATAATAAGCGTTAAAAACGACATTAAGCTAATTAGTAGAGTTAAATCTAATATCGGTGACTTGGCGAGTTGTGTGTTTGTAGGCGTGACGGGTAAAGCGTCAGGCTTATTTTGTTGTTGCCTAATGTAGCTTTGGCTTATCCAATCAACGGCGTTGATCCATTGAATTTTATCAGGGTTATCATTACCAAGCTTGCTCATTACATGGGCGTCGTTATTAAGCGATTTAGCAAGGTTAATTAATTGCTCCCAAAATACATGTTCAGTGCCTAGCGCATCTATTTCTTGTAGGTGCTGCTTTAACCTTTCTGCGCCCATGCTGTTTATATTTGGTTGCTTTAGAATTTTTGCGTAACTGTTTATATGCGTTGAAAAACGAGCAAAATAGCTATCAATTTTTTGCTGCGCCCCTTGGTTAAGCTCATCTGTGTTGTGGGTGTTAGGCAAGGTGACTTCTGGGTGCTTTTTTTGATTTGCTAAGTACTGCTTATAATTAACGTAATTTAATGTTGTAGAGGGCGAAGCTGATGAGCTGTCTATCATACTCATTTTAAGTGTGTTAAAGCTTATTACTGCTGAGCAAATAAGGCAGATGAATAATAAGCTATAACAAAAAAATAATGCGCTTTGCAGTGCTAATTTGGGCAAGGCGGCAGGGCTATTTACGCCGGATTTTTTAATGCTGGTTATTGTATTAGCTATGTTTTTTACTGCAGGCTCATTGTGAGCAACAACCAGTTTAGTACCCGGGGCACTTTGGGGTGCCCTTACACTTGCGTGCGGTTCTACTTTGGTGATTAAACCAAAACTTTTTAGTTTAGATTCTGTTTTAACTGCATCAATACTCGATAGGTCTTTGACGAGTGCGTAGGCTCGGCCATCAAATAACTTTACAGCGACATTATGGGGGATTTTTAAAAACTGACAGAGTTGCTCTTGTACGGTACTAATGTCAGCATTTTGGTGTAACTGACCATTAAAAATAATTTTAAATGAGGCGCTCACGCTATGTCCTTATTCGTGCAACTTCCATTGAGGAATTTTTATTATTGTTTTAACACGCTGTTAATTTACCAGATAAAATAAGGGGTTTCTAGTATTTAGCCTTATTAAACTAGTAAAAAAGCCTGAACAAAATTTACTCTGTTGAGTTTTTAACGCATTGTTTTGTGGTGGTTTTAGTGGAAGTGCTTGTTTTTCATGTTGTTTTATTAGGAACGCGATGGGTTTGCTTTTATAAAGCGATTTAAACGAGTTGTTTACATTTAATAAATATAGTGAAGCAAGGGAGGGCGCGTGCGATTTAGCATTTAAATACGTTGCCCTTTGCAAGAGGGTTTACAAAGGGCAACCAGAGTGTTTATTTTACGGCTGCTTTAATGGGCGTTTCGCCGTCAAATAGTTCAAAAACGCGGTTGCCATTAAATGCGTTAGTAGCAATATGTAATAGGGCATTGGCAACGTTTTCGCGGCTAATTTTAGCTTTAGAACGATCGCTTGGACGCTCGGTGGTTACTTTCATTGAGGCGCTTTCATCGGTCAGCCCACCTGGGCGCACTATGGTGTAGTTTAAGCCACTGTTGATAAGGTGCTCATCGGCCATATGTTTGGCAACTAAGTAAGGTTTTAAGTCACTTTCTATTGAGTCTGGATCGTCAGCGCCAATAGAGCTAATCATAATAAAATGTTTTACGCCATGCTCTTTAGCATACGTTGCTGCTTTGGTGGCTGCCCATAAATCAATAAGCACGGTTTTATCTGTGCCTGTACTTCCGCCCGAGCCAGCAGCAAAAATAACTTGATCGCAATCTTTTAACGCACCAGAAAAATCTCCTTCGAGATCTTGCTCCACAATGCTTAAAAATGGACTATCTAAATCATCTAACTTACTTTTATCACGCACTAATGCAGATACATTTTGTTCATTGTTTAAGAGCAACTTGGTTGCCATTTTACCAATTTGTCCGCTAGCGCCAATAATTAGGGTCTTACTCATAATTAATTCCTTCTCAATTTAGTGTAAAGGTATTTAGTACAAATAGACCTTGGGGTAGGTATTCGTTTTTAAAGGGTAAAACGCTGTTTTTCTCTACAAAGTGGTTATTTAATAGTAAATAAAAATTGAGTCTGAACTGAGCATGAAAATTAGCTGCTTTTTACCGTGTTTATTCAATCATTATGCTGACTTCGGTAACATAATTATGATGGTATAAACTGATGCGAACAGCATGGTTTTGGTAGTTATAGTAAAGGGTGCGGTAGTTATTATCGCCTTTGCTGTTAATGGGATCACCAAGGGCCTGCTGATAAAATTTAGAAATAGCATCAATAGAAGCAGCTAAATACCCTGTTCTAACCAGCGGGTATTCGCCAGTTACATCCATGGTGGTGATGAATTCTTCAGGTAAGGGGATGGCGGTTACGTCTTGGCTAAATGTGTTAAACGATATAGCGGCGAGTAATGTTACAGCACAGGTTAAAGCTTTCATTGTGATCCTTTTATTTATACCCATCCGCATTCATACATATGGTGCGCATTGGTTATATAATACCATTGCGCAATAATACTTAATCATTTTGCGGCGCTAACCGTGTCGTTGCCTGTTTTAAAAAATTCTTATTTGGAATAACTAAATAGCGAACTTTTTTCTTAGCCATCAACAGGTTTTTCCAGCCTCAAAATAGATCACTTAATTAAGCGGATTGGTATAAATTCCTTTTATGGTTATTATTTTACGCAAAAAATGAATGATGTCATTTAAATTTTATTTCGTATTAAATCACGCACTATAAAACGCGCAGGGTGAATGGCCTGGCTTACACGCTCGCTGAGTGGGCGTGGTTCATTATTTAACGTGCTAATAAAGTGCTCGCTTAATAACGGTGCGCTGCATAATGCGCGCGCTCCAAATCCGGTAAAAATATGTAAGCCTTGTTGTGGCTTGCATAGAGGTGAGTATTGATAGCGTTTACCTAGGCGTAAATTAGCAAAGGCGGTGCTGTAATCGCTTTGCTCACACCATTGTCCTGCCATTGGTAAGTGATCTATAAACGTGCAGCGCACAGCTGCTTTAGCGCAGGTGATGTCACCTAATGTGGTGGCAAAGTCGCTTTGATGGTAAAAGCTAAGTAATTGCTCGTGGTTTAGCTGGTTGTCTTTTTCTGTAACGGCGCGACTTTTTGTGTTTTTTTCAAATGTAGCGCCCATACAGTGTTTACCTAAATAGGCGGGGGTAAAATAACCTTTATGGCACAACACGGTTTTAAGCTGCTTAGATTGTTCACTCGCTTGAATATGCGATACTTGACCACGTACCCCTACAATAGGTAATGCGTTTGTTTGTTCAAACGCATCGCTATGCTCACCTGCACATATTATTACATCACTAAAAGGGCCATATTGGGTATGCTTGTGGGTTAAATACCAGCCTGCATCGGTTTTAGTAAGTTGCTGTATATGGCAATTAAAATAGCTATTAATAGGGTTAAGGCTATTGGCTGCTTTTAGCATTGCCTCAACTAGCTGGGGTGGGTTTACCCAACCGCCTTGCTCAAAATAAACGCCGGAGTAGCCGCTTTTTACGCCTGCCAGTTTATCTCCTTGCTCTACAGTTACATTGCGCATTAAGGCTTGAGGCCATAACTGTTTTTGTTCTAAGTTTTGATGTTTATCGGCAAGAGGCTTTTTTACCGCATGTTGCAGTACACCGCACCAGCTATAATCAAAATTAAAGCCGTTTTTTAGTAGTTGCTGGTAACTGCGTTTAGCGTATAAAAAACTGTGCGCAAATAATTCACTATGAGGTGAGTTTTTAGCTTGCAGATGGGGGTAAACCGCGCCTTGTACGTTATGTGAAGCGCCCATAGCTGGTTTTTCATCTTGGCAAAATAGGCTACTTTTAATGCCACGCTTAGCCAAACTGTGCAAAATACAGCTACTCGCAATCCCTCCGCCAATTACAGCAACATGCTCTAGTTTGGCAGGGGGTTGATCAAAGTACGGGGGTGATGACTGTGCACTATTAGCGTGTGCTAATTGGCCTATCAGCATTTCGCGTTTACGGCCAAAGCCTTTCGCTTTTTGCATGCTAAAGCCTGCAGCTATTAAGCCTCGGCGTACAAAGCCTGCAGCGGTAAATGTGGCAAGTGTTGCATGCTTGCGCGATATATCAACCATGGCATTAAACACATTTTGTTGCCACATGTCAGGGTTTTTACTTGGTGCAAAGCCATCTAAAAACCACGCATCGACCACCCCTGATTGCGGGTAGCTCATTGCATTTATTGAATCAAGCACGTCGCCAAAATACAAATCAAGAACAACTTGGCCGTTATTAAATTCTATGCGATGACAGCCGCCTAAATTTATAGGGTAATGTGTTATTAATTCATCACTAAGCTTGTTTAATGTTGGCCACGCTTGCAGTGCTTTTTTTAGATCATCAGCATTAAGCGGGTATTTTTCAAACGAAATAAAATGCAATCGCTTAACCCGTTTGTCTACTTGATTTTGAACTTGTTGATTGGCAAGGTGGTCATTAAAGTGTTGCCATGCATTTAAAAAGTTTAAACCAGTACCAAAACCGGTTTCGGCAATAACAAAATGCGTTTGGTCATGATTTTGTAACCGCGCCTGTATATTGTTTTGTTGATAAAACACGTAATGCGATTCAGCAAGGCCGTCGTCATTAGAAAAATAAACATCGTCAAAGTTATCGGCTACCGGTGTGCCTACTTCATTAAAGTGTATTTGGGCGTTTTTTATCATGACTTATTAAATTTTTAGACAGTATTTTTTAATTATTTTACGGGTTTTCTTTGAAATAGTCTGGCGTTATTTATAAGCTATTAAATTCAGAGTACAGGTGTACGCTAGAAAGCTGACCACTTAACACCTAAAAACAGCGTAAAATACACAGTAATTTAGTATCAAGCTAAGGGAATTACCCATGAGAAGAGCCGTAATTACGGGTATCGGTGTTGTATCAAGCATCGGTAATAACAAACAAGAAGTATTAGAGTCACTAAAAGCGGGCAAAAGCGGTATTGCTTTTAACCAAGAATTTGCCGATTACAACTTACGTAGTAATGTATCGGGCAAAATTGATATTGATGTTAAAGAACACGTAGACCGTAAAGCAATGCGCTTTATGGGTGATGCTGCTGCTTACTCTTATATTTCTATGAAGCAAGCAATTGAAGATGCTGGCTTATCTGATGAGCAAGTATCTAATGAGCGCACGGGTTTATTAGTTGGCTCTGGTGGTGGCTCTTCAAAGTGGCAAGTAGAAGCTGCCGATATTTTGCGCGAAAAAGGCGTAAAGCGTGTAGGTCCTTATATGGTTCCGCGTACGATGGCAAGCACGACATCGGCTTGTTTAGCAACGCCATTTAAAATTAAAGGCGTTAACTATTCTATAAGCTCTGCGTGTGCAACATCTGCACATTGTATTGGCCACGCTGTTGAGCAAATTCAATTAGGCAAGCAAGATGTTATTTTTGCCGGTGGTGGTGAAGAGCTCCACTGGACTCTTGCAATGGAATTTGACGCAATGGGCGCGTTATCTACCAAATATAACGAAACACCAGAAAAAGCATCTCGTACGTACGATGCAAACCGCGATGGTTTTGTTATTTCTGCTGGTGGCGGTATTGTTGTAGTAGAAGAGCTTGAGCATGCACTTGCTCGTGGCGCACATATTTACGCAGAAATTGTAGGCTACGGTGCTACATCTGATGGCTACGACATGGTAGCACCGTCAGGTGAAGGCGCAGTACGCTGTATGCGCCAAGCAATGCAAGGCGTTGATACACCAATTGATTATTTAAACACGCATGGTACATCTACGCCGGTAGGCGATGTTAAAGAGCTAGGCGCTATTCAAGAAGTGTTTGGTGGTAACTCGCCGCTTATTAGTGCGACTAAATCATTAACGGGTCACGCACTAGGTGCTGCGGGTGTTCACGAAGCTATTTTCTCAATTTTAATGATGGAAAACGACTTTGTAGCGCCATCTATTAACGTAGAAGAGCTAGATGAGCAAGCACAAGGCCTTAACATTGTAACTGAGCGCCGTGATGCACAGCTTAATACTGTTATGTCTAATAGCTTTGGCTTTGGTGGTACAAACGCCACATTAGTTATGAGCAAATATAAAGGTTAATTCGTTTTCTCTTTATAGTGATTAAAAGCCGAGCATTGCTCGGCTTTTTAGTTTGTGTAATGGCTCGGTTGTTCGTTACAATAGCGCCTCATTTTGCCATACGGACTCCCCAATGAAGATTCTTGCCGATCAAAACATGCCTTTAGTTGAGCAGTATTTTGCAGACTTTGGTGAGGTAACGCGCTTTGATGGACGAAACTTAACACCCGATGCGTTAATTGATGTTGATGTATTACTTACGCGTTCGGTTACTAAAGTAAACAGTGACTTGCTTGCCCACGCTAATAAATTAAGCTTTGTAGGTACCGCCACTATTGGTGTTGATCATATAGATACACAGTTACTAAACGATAAAGGCATTGCCTTTAGTAGTGCCCCAGGTTGCAATGCAATTGCGGTGGCTGAGTATGTAATAAGTAGCTTGTTTGCCTTAAGCCAAGAAAACGCAGCCCCTTTAAGTGGTCAAACAATAGGTATTGTTGGGGTGGGTAACATTGGCAGCTGTTTAGCACAAAAACTAAAAGCACTTAATGTTGATGTTTTATTATGTGACCCAATTAAACATGAGCAGGGCTTATTAGCCGAGCATGTTGAGCTTGATGAACTACTTGAGCGCGTAGATGCGGTTACCTTTCATGTACCGCTGATTAAAACCGGTGAGCACAAAACGCATCATTTAATTGATGAAAAACGCCTTAAAGCGTTAAAGCCTGGGTTAGCAGTTATAAATGCGAGCCGTGGAGAAGTAATTGATAATCAAGCTTTGTTATCGGTTATGGAGCAAGGGGCAGACTTAGATTTAGTTTTGGATGTTTGGGAAAACGAGCCTAACATTTTAATTCCATTGCTTGATCATGTGCGCTATGCCAGCGTGCACATTGCCGGTCATACCCTTGAAGGAAAAGCCCGCGGCACACAAATGCTGTACCAAGCATTGTGTAAATTAAAAGGTGTAACCGCAGAAAAATCTCTTGCTGATTTTTTACCACAACCTGCTGTTACAAGCCTAAGTTTACAAAGCAGCTTTACTGAGGCTGATATTGCGCGTTTAGTGCATTTAATTTACGACGTACGCCGTGATGATGGCATTTTGCTGCGCAACTTAGCAAAAGACGGGTTTGATAGTTTACGTAAAAACTACCCAGTAAGGCGTGAGTTTAGCACTTTAACGGTAAAAGGGAGTGCACAGCATACAGATGCACTCGCTCAGCTTGGCTTTAACACCGCAAACTAATTTAACTAGTAGTGTTGTTTTAACACTGCTTAAAGAGGATAAAATATGTCGCAAAAATATAACGTTGCTGTACTTGGCGCTACAGGCTTAGTAGGTCGTCAAATTATTGAAACCCTGGAAGATCGTAAATTTCCGGTAGACCAACTTTTTTTACTAGCCAGTAGCCGCAGCGCAGGAGAAGACATAAAGTTTCGTGGTGAAACCATTGAGGTGCAAGACGTAGAAGGCTTTGACTTTAGCCAGGCACACATAGGTTTGTTTTCAGCTGGTGGCAGTGTATCAGAAAAATACGCGCCAATTGCAGCCGATGCGGGCTGTGTTGTAATTGATAACACCTCACATTTTAGAAATGACTTTGAAGTACCGCTAGTGGTACCAGAAGTTAATGCAGCCAGCCTTGAAGACTTTAGAAATCGCAATATTATTGCAAACCCTAACTGCTCTACTATTCAAATGATGCTAGCGCTTAAACCAATTTACGACGCCTACGGTATTGACCGCATTAATGTATCTACCTACCAAGCTGTATCTGGTGCAGGCAAAGAAGCCGTAGATGAATTAGCAAAGCAAACAGCTAATTTAATGAATGCTCGCCCAATGGAAAACGAAATTTTTCCTAAGCAAATTGCATTTAACGTTATCCCTCAAATAGATACCTTTGAAGATAACGGCTACACGCGCGAAGAAATGAAAATGGTAAACGAAACGCATAAAATTTTGGGCGATACCACTATTGCTGTTAACCCAACCTGTGTACGTGTACCTGTATTTTTTGGCCACTCTGAGTCAATCAACATTGAAACACGCATGCCGTATGACTTTGAACACGTTAAACAGCTTTTAAATGATGCCCCAGGAGTCGAGCTTATTGAAGATGAGGGCGATTACCCAACCGCGGTTTCAGATGCCAGTGGTAATGATACAGTTTACGTTGGCCGCTTACGCGCTGATATTTCACACCCTCATGGTTTAAATATGTGGGTTGTAAGTGATAACACCCGTAAAGGGGCTGCCACTAATAGTGTGCAAATAGCGGAAGAGTTAATCGCTAACTACTTATAAATACCCACTAATATTGTGTGTAAATTAAGCGGCAAACTTTTATAGTTTGCCGCTTTTGTATTTAAGGGAGCCAAATTATTGCCGCTTAGCGTTGCTACTAAACTAAACGCCTTGATCTATCACGATAAAATAGTATTAAGAATAAAGTTTTAAGGTATTTATTTTCAAAGCGTTGCAATGGATATTAGGCCGCAACTGGTTTATAGTTTGTAACTGGAATAGAGCTTGCAATAAAAATAGATTGTAATAACAAATGTAGATCAGCTATTTGGCTGGTTACGGCAAGAATAATTAATGTTGAGCAGCTAAATAAATAGCAAAGCATTTAACATTTACACATTAAAGGATCAGCATGCGCGGTTTAGCTTCACTTATTATATTAGCGTCTGCATTGGTAGTAACTCCAATTTACTCTCAAGACAGCACCCAATTAAAGGGGCCAAAAGGCGCTGACTATGGTGCGCAAGGGCGATCAATAGGGCCTATAAAGCCAACCGATACACTATGGCGTATTGCTGCCAAAGTACGCCCAGATAACTCAGTTAGTATTTACCAAGTTATGCAGGCCTTGTATAACAAAAACCCTAATTCTTTTTTAGAACAAAACCTAAACCACATGCAAAGTGGTGCATATTTAAAAATACCCACTTTAGCGGAAATTAGACGCGTAAATCCACAGCTTGCTAAACAACGCTCAGAGCAAGATGACGCGCTGTGGGAAAAAAAGAAAAATGGCACACTAACCACCAGTGAAATTAACGCCGCGCAAACTAAAGTCACACAAGCTCGTAAAGCCGATGTTGACGACGCTAAAAAAGAAATTCAAAAAGAATTAAATGAAATAAAAACGCAGCAAGGTAATAAGCTTGTAGAGCTGCAGCAGCAATTTAAAAGCTCGGTTAATAATGTAGAAGAAATATTAGCTGAGAATAATAATCTCAAAAAACAATTGTCGGGTATTTCAAAAGAGCTCGCCAATGTAAAAGAACAGCTAGGTCAAGACAGCGAAATTCAAAAACAGCTAAAAGAGCTAATAGAAAAACAAAACGAAATAATAGTTCAGCAAAAAGTGCAAGAAGTACCAAAAGAAGAACCTTTTAACCTAGGCGCTTTAATGTCTAACCCACTTGTGCTTATTTTATTAATGACCATTCCTGCGTTATTAATTATTTTTGCTGTGGTGATGTTTTTACGAAAGCGCGCCAACAAAGACGAAGAAACTCAAGATGACGATGATTTTCTGCCACAAACGCCCAGCTTTACCGAAGACGAGCCGCAAAGTAATGATGCGTTAGACGATCCAATCATTCCTGACCCTCTTGATGATTTAGATATTCAACTAGATGACAATCATAGCAACGATATTTTGCCAGAGGATGATATTGCATTTGATGATTCTCTCGATGATGCGTTAGACGATGAATTTTCTGATTCAGAAAACTTGCTCGATCAAGACGAATTAGAAAGCCTATTAAGTGATGATATTGTTTTTGATGACGAAGGTAGTGAAGGGGACGAGTTAGACGTTTTCATGCAGCAGGGCTTTGATGAACCTGTAGATGAAAAACAAGATGATGAAATTGACCTTGATTTAGATGATACAAAAGATTCGGACGATATTTTAAGCAGTGACGACCTAGACGATTTATTTGATGAGGACGATAGCCTGCCTGAAATTGACTTGCCTGAGGTTGAGCAACCTACCGCAGATAGCAGCTTAGAAAGCAATGATGAGTTGGCCGCCTTAAGCGAAGAGCTAGCCCAAGAAGAGGATGATGACTTTGATATTGATGAATTATTAGATCAACAAGCTGATAAAGAATCACCAAAAGACGATGACTTTGATTTAGA
>NZ_PNCY01000073.1:0-395 GCF_005887105.1 Pseudoalteromonas sp. S2893
AGCTATGCGCCCACTTTCATTTTTTCTTATTTATACTCTAAGCGGAGTTTCTGAAACAATAAATATAAGTATACATCGTAAAATATGCGCTTAACTTATATGTTATTTCAGACACAAAAAAACCGACTTTTGTCGGCTTATTTATGAAAGTGGTGGGCGCAGGAGGATTCGAACCTCCGACCGCCTGGTTCGTAGCCAGGTACTCTATCCAGCTGAGCTATGCGCCCACTTTTACTGTTTGCTTATTTATACTCTAAGCAGAGTGTGTAAAAAGTGCTGGAAGCAGGACGTATCTTGTAAGAATGAACCTCCGACCGATTTGGTTTTAAACCAAACACTTTAACTTATTTATACTCTAAGCAGAGTGTGTAAAGAGTGGTGGGCGCAGGAGGATT
>NZ_PNCY01000074.1:0-1930 GCF_005887105.1 Pseudoalteromonas sp. S2893
AAACGCGTAGGTCGGATAAGCAAAGGGCCATCCGAAAAGGCTAATTAATTTCTTCCCCGCAGTGATAGCATTTATTTTTTGGCAGGCGATAGCTAGTAGCTGATTGCATTACCTGGTTTTTCTTACAATTTGGGCAAAAGTAATTAATAACATTCATAATCAGCGCGATTGCAAAAATAAAACTGCCAATATAAAACGGGTTTGTATAAAACTGGCTACTCGCTGGTGAAAACATAAAGCCAATAACACATATAATCAATGCGGCTAAATACACTCGAAATTTGATTGCCTTACTCAAAATTAAATTCTCCTTTTTTTATCTTTTTATCAAATAGATTGGAAATTAGCCACTTAAAGTTTATTTTGGGTATTTTAAAGTGTAATTAAGGATATACGGAGATCAAAAGTTAAATGGAAAAGTATTTACATATAAAAATATCAAAAGACATAAAGCTCTCACCTTTATTAGAAAGTGATGCTCCTGATGTTTTAAGATTAGTTAATGAAAACCGTATTAATTTAGCAAAATATCTTTACTGGGTTAAAGATGTGTCAGACATAGCGTCGGCCCATAAATATATTTTTGAACGAGTAAATAGCGGAAAAAGTGGTTCACGATGGTTCAAAATAAACTTTAAAGGTAAGTTTTGTGGTGTATTTGCCATTAAATCAATATGTCCCGATTCGGCAGTTGCTGAATTAGGCTATTGGCTAGCTCAAAACGCGCATGGTAACGGGATTATTAGTCAAATCATTTCAAAAGCTACGCAGCTACTCACGAGCACTCATGTTAAATTTATCGAATTTAGGTGCCTAGAGAGAAACGAGGCAAGTATAAAGGTTGCGTTGAAATCAGGCGCTTTGCTCGTACATGTTATACCTAATTTTTTAGTTGCAGATAATGTATTACAAAGCCTAAATATTTATAGAACCCCAGTAAAATAATAAAAATATTACAGCTCTCACCATCACAAAACGTAATCATAAATATCATATTTGATAATTTTTTGTCCTCACTACAATCATTTATCATGGCTAATTCCTTTAATTACATTTAACGCCTTTGCCGTTAAGGAACATGCCATGAGTAAAAAAGAGCTAAATCGAAGAGACTTTATGAAGTTATCGGCTGCTGGGTTGGGTGCTGCCGCGCTGCCTATGCTGTTTACAAGTTTAAATGCTAATGCCAACCTGCAAGCAGCTGATAAAGGCGAGCAAGCAAATGGCTTAGCTGATTCGCCAATGCCTTATCCGCGCACGTTTTCGCATATTGGTGTGTCAGTGCCAAGCCTAGAAAAAGCGGTTAAGTTTTATACTGAGGTGCTGGGCTGGTATTTAATTATGAAACCCACACAAATAACAGAAGATAAATCACCGATTGGTGAGATGTGTACTGATGTATTTGGTGCTGGGTGGGGCAGTTTTAAAATAGCCCATTTATCAACAGGGGATAGGGTGGGGGTTGAGCTATTTGAATTTAAAAATCAGCAAAACCCAAAAAATAATTTTGAGTATTGGAAAACGGGAATATTTCATTTATGCGTACAAGACCCTGATGTAGAAGGACTCGCTGATAAAATAGTGGCCGCGGGCGGAAAAAAGCGTATGAAAGCGCCGCGCTATTATTACCCAGGGGAAAAACCATACCGCATGATTTACATGGAAGACCCGTTTGGCAATATTTTAGAAATTTATAGCCACAGTTACGAGCTTATATATTCAAGTGGCGCTTATGGTTAATTTATTATGTAACGAGTCACTGTACTTTATTCAATAAACGCTAATAAAAAAGCGTTGCCCTAGAGCAACGCTTTTGTATATTTTTTACAGCTTACAGCTTACAGCTTACAGCTTACAGCTTACAGCTTACAGCTTACAGCTTACAGCTAACTTATTCCGCCGCTAAGTAATCTAAAACCACTTGATTTTT
>NZ_PNCY01000075.1:0-4742 GCF_005887105.1 Pseudoalteromonas sp. S2893
AAAAGATAAAAGCTAAAAGCTAAAAGCTAAAAGCTAAAAGCTAAAAGCTAAAAGCTAAAAGCTAAAAGATTTCCATTCAGCCCCCATCTACATTTAACCTGTTAACTTAAAATAATTAATTTACAAATAAAGGACTACCTATGAAAGCTGTTATTCCTGTTGCCGGCCTTGGCACACGCATGTTACCTATGACTAAAGCAATTCCTAAAGAAATGCTACCGATTGTAGATAAACCACTTATTCAATACATAGTGAGTGAGTGCGTAGCTGCCGGTATTAAAGACATTGTACTGGTAACACATAGCTCTAAAAACGCTATAGAAAACCACTTTGACACCAGCTACGAGCTTGAAGCTACTTTAGAAAAGCGTGTTAAGCGTGCTTTACTTGAAGAAGTACGCTCTATTTGCCCTGCTGATGTAACGGTAATGAGTGTACGCCAAGGTGAAGCTAAAGGCCTAGGGCACGCTATTTTGTGTGCAAAGCCAATTGTAGGCGATGACAACTTTATAGTATTACTCCCTGATGTAATACTTGATGCTTATACGGCCGATCAAAAAACTGAAAACCTAGCCGCGATGATCAAACGCTTTAACGAGACTAAAGCAAGCCAAATTATGCTAGAACCAGTAGCACAAGATGATGTAAGCAAATACGGTATTGCTGATATTAACGGCGTGCAGTTAACGCCAGGTAACAGTGCGGCAATTAAAACAATGGTTGAAAAACCTGATGCAGATAAAGCACCATCAAACCTTGCTGTTGTTGGCCGTTATGTACTAAGTAAGAATATTTGGCCGCTACTTGCCAAAACGCCAGTAGGCGCTGGTGGTGAAATACAATTAACAGACTCTATTGATGCGTTAATGACTCAAGAAACCGTTGAAGCATTTCATATGAGTGGCCGCTCGCACGATTGTGGCGATAAGCTAGGTTACTTAAAAGCGATTGTTGAATACGGCATGCGTGATACCAAGTTGGGTGAGGATTTTGGCCAATATTTAAAAACATTGGTAAATGATGAGCCGGCTGCGCAATCTGATAATGTTGTAAATTTATAATATTGTAGAGCGTAACCTATATTATTTGTAAGCGCGGCTATATGCCGCGCTTTTTTATGGGTGTATGTATTTTGGCTGACGGCTGCTGCTATGCTTTGCGTGAGCAAGCTTCACGCCTACAACATTGTGTTTTTAATGTAGGCGCCTTGCTAGCTGGCGCGCTTAGGCTTTATGCCGCATTAAAACAATAAGGCTAAACGCGAGTTCAACTTGCTGCTACTAAAGTGTTTAAAACAAAATTTCAAGGAGCGCCTTTAATAACCTTTAAAAATTGGCGAATACAGCTAACCGTGCAAAGGTTTCTCCGTATACATCTTTGCCCTGATAAAGCTCAGCTCCCCAGCTTTGTGCGCCCATTATTGGTTTGCTTAATTTACGCGTATAAGCTGTTTGCACTTCGTAGCCAGTTTTATAACCATCGCGTTTATTTTCCAGCGTGCGGATAGTGGTATTAAGTGTTTCTATAGAGGTTAACTGCCAGTGCCAATTTACACTCATTGATTTTGCGGGTGTATAGTCAGTGTAGTTGTGCTCATCACCACCCCAGTGGCCAATCACATTGCCAGAGTTACGGTTTCCATCAAGGTACAAATCATTCTTGTACCAGCCGCCTTGCCAGTTACTATGCTCAAACCTTATGCTATGATTTTGAGTAACATAAGGAAAGAATAAGCCGAGGCTGTAAGCATTATTACGCGAGCCGCCCCCAAGTGTATCTTCTAAAGCTACCTCTCCATATATTTCAAACGGTAGTGAATAAAGGCTATTGTTGTATTCAAATGTTATAGAACCTAATTGATCGCCTAGCTCATAGTTAGCATCTACCTCATCTGCATCAGAAGTAGTTATATTATCTTTATTGCCAGGTGTAAAAAAACCTTCTGCAAAGTCTTTTAGTGTTACGCTACGTGGCCCGCCACCAAACTGCATCAAGCGGCTCAAACCAATGGTTAGGTTGTTGGTAGCTGCAAAGCTTGTGTGTAAACCAAATAAGTAGGGCTTACCTGACTTGAACTGTCGAGCAACGTCTCTTTGTTTAGTACTTTCAAGTATTCCGCTTTGCTCTGTCATTTGGCTAATAAACATATCGTATCTAATGTTAAAGCTAGTGATTGGCTCTACGTTACTTATTGTTATAGAAGGTGTTGTTTTAGCTTGTGTGCTTAGTAGCATGGCGCTGTCTTCAAAGGGAGAGTACCAATGTTCACGGTAGCCAATATCTAGTTGTGCGTATTTATAACCTAGGTAAACAAAGCTTTGGGTTGGAAGTATTTCGTCTTCGTTGGCTATGCCAGCCACACTTACACCAAAGTGGCGGCCAAAGTTTGCGTATGCACCGCCTTCAACAATTAAGTTGGTTTTTGTGGTTTGCCCGCGCTGGTTTGGCAGTGTTTTGTTTTTAGTACCTGCAGCAATGGTTAACTTTGCAAAAGCGCCTGCGTCGCTTTGTACATATGGACTAAGCTGATAAGAAAGCGTTTGATATAACTCAGGGTAAGTATGCCTAACTGTTTGTAGCACTCTATAGATATCATGCGCTTTATAGGGCTTACTCATTATGTGTGTGTTTTTACTTACAGCTAAAAGGCGTTGTACTTGATGTTCAAGCTCAGGAACTTGATTTAAAGGTAAATAAGGTGAAACCCCGCCTTTAGCCATTACATTTGTACTGATTGCCATCCCGACAAGTAGCGATATTTTTTTTAGCATAATTATTCCGTTAGCAAAAAATTGTTTAAGTAAAAAACGTTAATGCGAGGTTAGCAATAAATAACTAAGTAAGAAAGAAAAAGACTCAAACCCACGTAGATTAGTCGTTATTTAGTATGGGTAAGATCTACATTTTTAGCCCAAATGAGCTTTGAGGTTAAGTTTTATTTTGCAGACGCGCAGCTTGCTGGCATATTTGGAATTTATTCTGCGTATATTTATTAATGCAAAATGTCTGACGCGAGGTGAAATCGCTGCTACTTGTATGTTTTCTCATTTGCTTCTCACTTACTTCTCTTTGTGAAAAAATAAAAATACTAATTCACAAAGAGGTTAAGAGACGCTGCGCTTTAGAGGGGGGGGGTTATAGGCGCCTTGCTTGCTGGCGCTTGGTTAAAATAGAGGTGTTTTATTTTTTGCGTGAGCAAGCTTCACGCCTACCAATAAAAAAGCACTGCGTTTATTGTAAACCCAGTGCTTAATAATTTATTTTGGCTAACAGCTAACAGCTAACAGCTAACAGCTAACAGCTAACAGCTAACAGCTAACAGCTAACAGCTATTTTTCTTGCATAAAGTTGGTTTTTTGTTAACCTACTTGCCTTCCTTTTTTAGCTTGTTGAGGTGTATATGGCGTTGTTATCTCGTTCGATATTGGCGTTGTGTTTAGCACTTTCAAGCTCTGCAGTTTTAGCTCAGTCACAGTGTGATGTTGAGCTTAGTCATGGCTTAATAATTACCGACGACGTTATACGTATTCTTGATAAAGGCCAAACGCGCGTACAAATTAATAATAATAGCCAGCTTTTTATTCGAGGTTACTGGGTTGATTTAAGCACTGAAGAAAGCAAAGTGCTTGAGCAATTTAGCCATGGTATTCGCCATACGGTGCCTGAGCTTGTTAATTTGGCTACCGATGGTGTTAACTTAGGTTTAAGCGCCATTGAACATGTAGTCGAGGGGATGTCTGACAAAGAGCCAGAGGTGCTAAAAACCCAGCTCCAGTACGTAGAGCGTGCGCTTATGGACAAATTTAAGCGCGGTGATGACTTCTTTTTTATCGCGCCACAGTCGCTCTCGCAAATAGATGATTTTTTCACTAAAGAAATTAGCCAGCAAATACACTCTGCCGTACATGGTTCGTTAGGGGCTATTTTAATGTCGCTTGGTGATGCGTTTAAATCACGCGAAGGTAATATTGAAGACCGTATTAACGACATGGGCCAACGTATGGATATTATCTCTAAAGAAATAGATAAATCCCTGCAAAAAAAGGCTCAGCAACTTGAGCTTAAAGCCTCTGAATACTGTGAATGTTTAAACGCACTCGATGTGACCGAATCACGCTTGCAAGCGATTGTCCCAGGCATGGCAGACTTTGATTTAGTACAGATAAAATCGTAAGGAAAGTGGGGAGTTATTAGCTGTAAGCTGTTAGTTATGAGCTATCAGCTATCAGCTATCAGTTTTAGGCTTTAATTGCGTTTAGGGTTTCTATTTCTTCAAATACTTCTAAGCTAAAAGTAAATAGCTAGGATTTAGCTCATGAACTTTGAAAACTTGGAAGTATGGAAACGATCTGCTCGCTTAAGTGCTGATATTTATAAAGCGACTAGCACTATAAAAGATTACGGATTTAGAGATCAATTAACGCGCTCTGGTTTGTCTGTTCCTAGTAATATAGCCGAGGGAATGACAAGAGACAGTAATAAAGAAAAAGTGAGGTTTTTAGATATCGCTCGCTCATCAATAGCTGAAGCAAGAACGCAAATTTATATTGGAATAGATATTTGTTATATAGATAAGTCCGTTGGTCGAAAGTGGCTTGATGAAACCGTAGCGCTTTCAAAAATGTTGACTAGTTTAATCGCAACATTAAAAATGACCGCTGACCGCTGACCGCTGACCGCTGACCGCTGACCGCTGACCGCTGACCGCTGACCGCTGACCGCTCTATAGTTTTACCTCTCCC
>NZ_PNCY01000076.1:0-2991 GCF_005887105.1 Pseudoalteromonas sp. S2893
ACTGACAACTGACAACTGACAGCTTACAGCTTAGTGCTTTTTCGCATATGCTTCGGCTTGCTTCCAAACCCTTAGCGTATTTTCGCTTAAAATCTTTTTAATGTCTGAATCGCTGTAACCTCTGTCCATTAAGCCTTGCACTAGGTTGGGATAGCTAGATACATCCTTTAAGCCAATCGGTAACGAATCGCCAACCCCATCGTAGTCAGAGCCAATGCCAACGTAATCAATGCCAATAAGCTCTACAACGTGATCAATATGATCAAGTACTTGCTCAAGGCTTGCAAACGGGAATGGGTTTTTAGCGCGGTACGCTGCATCAAAGTCTTTACTTGGCTTAGTCCCTTCTTTTTTAACGGTCTCTTTAGTGCTTTTAAGGTCTTTGTACCACGCACCGGCTTTAGAGGTTACAAAGCTTGAACCAAAGTTAATTTGAATAACCCCGCCATTCTTTTTAAGCGCTAATAACATGTCATCATTCATATTACGCTCAAAGCCTGGCGTGTATTTGCGAAGTGAAGAGTGTGAAGCAATAACCGGCGTTTTAGATAGCTCCATTACCTGATAAAACGCATCATCTGATATATGTGATACGTCAATTAGCATACCGACGTTGTTCATTTCAGTAATTAGCTTTTTACCAAATGGGCTTAAACCTTTCCATTTTCGGCGAATATCGTAAGACGAGTCAGAAATATGGTTGCTTTGCGAGTGCGCAAGCGTGATGTAGCGTACACCGCGGTCAAAAAAGTGCTGAAGGTTTTCCATTTTTCCTTCAATTGGCGAGCCATTTTCCATGCCCATCGCAATTGATAGTTTACCTTGCTCAAATTGCGCTTCTATATCCGCTGTTGAGCTAGCAATGGCAAATTTTTCAGGGGCACGTTGTGCAATGGCTTCCATGCTATCAATCATTTGATTGGCTAACTGGTAGCTTTTACCTTTGCCTTCAAATTCTAAGTGAGCAGGAATATAAATCGACATAAAAGGTGCGTTTAACCCCCCTTGTACTGCGCGAGGGTAGTCAAAGTCGCCGCCGTCGGTGGCTTTAGTTACATCAACCCATTTTTCGTGGATGCGATAAGGTACATCAATATGGGTGTCGATTAAAATAGTGTCTTTTGCTAGTTTTACTGCTTTGTCTGACGGGCTTTTTACTTGCTCTGCAAAGGCTTGTGGTGTTAAAGCTAGTGATATGGCTACCACTAGAGTGCTGAGTTTTATCATGTTTTGGCTCTTTGGGTAAAAAGCCATTGTGTACGTTCAGCTCAAAAGTTACAAGTGTTAGGCGCTAATCAAACGACTGTGCTTCATGCTCTTCGCTTTGCAGTGCTTTAAATTCATTTTTTGAGATAATAGTGACCGACTCATGTAGCTCAGAAAAAAACACCATCGCTTCACCATTTCTAAGCTGCTGATTAACCTGCGCTACTTTACTTTGAATACTCACTTCTTGCTCACCGTAATCGGTGCCTTCACGAAGCACGTAGCTTTCAATTAGGTTGTAGAGGGTGTCTTTATCAAGTTGTTCAAAAGGGATAATCATAACTGCTTACTGCTCGCTTTAGTGGGGACGTGTTGGCCAAAATAATGAGGGACGGCTTGTTCAAGCCAAAATACTGGCCTAAACGGATTATTACCGCTAATAAACCCTACGTGGCCGCCTTTTTCAGAGACGCTCAGGGTAACATGCTCACTCACATCTTGCCTACTTGGCACAGCTTTAATCGACAACATTGGATCGTCTTTGGCATGAATTATTAACGTAGGAATCGCAATATGTTTTAAGTAAGGCATTGCGCTGGCTTGGCGATAGTAATCGTGTGCGTTTTCAAAGCCATGCAGTGGAGCGGTTAGTTGATTATCAAACTCTAGCAAATCGTCAATTTTCATTAACTGCTCAGAGGTAATAGGTATCTGCTGCTTAATTTGTGGCAATTTACGCTGCATTGATTTTTTCATTCTATCGAGCAAATACTTTTGGTAAATTTTGCCTAAGCTTTTACGAATAACATCGCTTGATGATGATAAATCATAAGGAGCCGAGACCACGGCTGCAGCACTTAAAGGGCAGTTTTCGCGCTCTTCGCCTAGGTATTTAGCCAGTACATTGCCCCCTAACGAAAAACCAACAGCCATGATCGGGCGGCTGGGAAATTGCTCCCTTAAATGATTTATAAAAAAAGCTAAATCGGCGGTATCACCACTATGATAAGCACGGGGTAAGCGGTTAACTTCACTTGAGCAGTTTCTAAAGTGCATAAGTACTACGGCATAACCTTGCTTTTTTAAGGCTTTCATCATGCCTTTGGCATAAAAGCTATTTATGTTGCCTTCAAGACCATGTAAAACCACAGCAAGGGGAGCGTTTTCATTATGAGGCAGCGACCATGCAAGTTCAATAAAATCGCCGTCGGGCGTATCAAGTTGCTCAAGTTCGTAGGACGTATTGTGAAATGGACGGAAGAAACGCGGCATTATGGTTTGAACGTGACGATTGGTCATCCACCATGCTGGTTTAAACTTATTGATCATGTTTGTACTACGCACTATGAAAAAAACGAAACGTTAGTGTACCAAATTTTTCGCTTTATAAAATAAAAAGCGCCTAATCAGTAACCTGAGTAGGCGCTTTGTGCGTCGTGCTTAATGATGCTCGGGAATTTCAGCCTCGCTAATTTTTTTAATAAAGTAAAAAGCGTAAAATAGGCAAAGAGAAATCACGACGCCTAAAATCCCAAAAGACATAAATAAAACAGGGTCGCTAAAAAAGTCTCTAAAGAATACGTTCATGATTAATCTCCTCGTTCAGTTGATGGAGATATCATAAAGTGACTTTGCAAAGCATAATGTGATCGAAATCAAACTATTTCCCTGCGTGGAAAAAGTAACCAAGTAAAGTTGATGTAGATCATGTTTTAGGGGCTATTCAGTTTCTACTGCAGCACCTATAGGCTTTGAAGAATCAATCGGCTTAAAGATTTTTTGCAC
>NZ_PNCY01000077.1:0-277 GCF_005887105.1 Pseudoalteromonas sp. S2893
TGTCCACACAGATGATTGTTAATTGTAAAGAGAACAACACTTATTGTTTGGGTCTGTAGCTCAGTTGGTTAGAGCGCACCCCTGATAAGGGTGAGGTCGGTGGTTCAAATCCACCCAGACCCACCACTTCTTCTTAATCTTATCACTAAGGTTAAAACGAAGTCGGATAACAAACAATAAGACCAGCATATGTGGGGCTATAGCTCAGCTGGGAGAGCGCCTGCCTTGCACGCAGGAGGTCAGCAGTTCGATCCTGCTTAGCTCCACCACTTTACTT
>NZ_PNCY01000078.1:0-253 GCF_005887105.1 Pseudoalteromonas sp. S2893
TTAAAACGAAGTCGGATAACAAACAATAAGACCAGCATATGTGGGGCTATAGCTCAGCTGGGAGAGCGCCTGCCTTGCACGCAGGAGGTCAGCAGTTCGATCCTGCTTAGCTCCACCACTTTACTTCTTAAAAATAAATATTCTTTATCGGGTAGCAACATCACCTGAGAATTGAGTGTGTTTAATTTTGAGAAGTTTTTGATTCTCTGCTCTTTAAAAATTTGGAAAAGCTGATAATAAAATTCTGATAAAT
>NZ_PNCY01000008.1:0-285104 GCF_005887105.1 Pseudoalteromonas sp. S2893
GATGATCGTATAGTACTTGCTATATCACGCACATTCGATTTATAAAATTGTAGTTGTTAGATTCTACAAACAAAAATGCCACTTTTAAAAGTGGCATTTTTTTACTAAATTTTAAGGCTGTAGTCCTAAAGAACTTAGTTTTATTTAGGGGCAATTAAGCACAATATAGGGTTTAACATTTCGTGGACTAAATAGCTGCACCAGTGAATGCTCAAGTTAATCGCTATCGGTAGGGGCAATTTAATACCATAGCATGGGCCTAAAACCCTACATAAGCTATTAAATTACCTATAATAAACAGGCTCTAACTTTCTATTTCCCACGCGCTGGTACCCGCTGCAGATAAGTTAGCCGTATTTTTACGTAAAACTTTGTTACCCACATTGATAGATGATTGAGGGCGACTAACCAAATAACCTTGAACAGAGCTTACTCCCATGCGTTTTACAAGTTCAAACTGCTCAATTTCTTCTACGCCCTCTGCCACTATTTTAAGTCCTAACTTTTGACCTAATTCACTAATAGTATTAAGGATGTCATTGTACTTTGGACTTTTATCGGCTTGAGAGATAAACGAGCGATCTATTTTTATTACATCAATGGGCAAATCAGCCAATGTACTTAATGAACTAAAGCCAGTACCAAAATCGTCAATAGCAATTGTCACACCTTCTGCACGAAGCCGCTCAAGCTCTTCAATCATACTTTTACTGGCTTTAATAAACGTAGACTCTGTTATTTCTAGCATTAAAGAATGCGATGGCAGCCCTGTGTTTTTTAGGTTTTTCATTATCCAATCGTACACTGAGCGGTGTTTTAGTTGCACACCCGATACATTAACCGAAATTTTTACTTTGCGCATACCGGCATTATGCCATGCCGCCATTTGTCTACACGACTCATGCATAATCCAATCGCCGAGCTCTAAAATAAGGTTAGACTCTTCGGCAATAGGTATAAACTCCGCCGGTGAAATCATCCCTTCTATAGGGTGATCCCAGCGTGTAAGCGCTTCAAAATAATCTATCATGCAATCTTCTACATGCACGATAGGTTGAAAAGATAAGTAAAAGTCTTTACACGCAACCGCCAAACGCAGCTCTTCTAATAAATAGTGATAGCGGCGCATTTTATTACCCATCTCTGGGGAGTACACTTTAAAAATGCCTTTACCATCGCTCTTTGCACGGTACATTGCCACATCGGCCAATTGCAATAATGCTTGTGGTGTTGATGCGCTCTCTGGGTAAGCCGCTATACCAATACTGGCGCTAATTTTTATTATTTTATTACCTAGTACAAAGTCCTTTTCAAGTTCACTGAGTACGTGCTTAGCAATATCGACCACTTTATTATCGGTATCTACCGACTCAATAAAAATTGAAAATTCGTCACCGCCTAAACGTGATAAATTTTGCTCTAACTGATTCGCCTCGTTAATATTACTTAACTTATGATGGCGTAATACGTTAGCTAGGCGCGTAGCAACCTGCACCAAAATTTCATCACCAAAGCTGTGGCCAAACGAGTCATTTACCTGCTTAAACCCATCTAGGTCAATAAACAATAAGGCGCATTTAAGCTGCTCTTCATCAGTAAAATTTATTTGCCTATCTATATGCTCAATATAAGCATGGCGGTCAATGAGCAAGGTTAGCTTATCTTGGCAGATACTTGTTTGTGTTTGCTTTAAATAATTAGCAACATGGGTATTTAAATTGTTTATTGACTGGCTCAAATTACCCAGCCCTGATGGGTTGTCGTGTTGGGGTTGTAGGTTAAAGGCAACAAGCAATTGATTAGCGTTGTTATTCAGCTGTGCAATTTGATGCTGATAAGAGATTTTTTTACGCTCTTTACGAATAATTGTAAAGCCAACAAACAATACCATACACACCAATATAAAGTTTATTGGCGACGTTAGCGTCATTAAAATAAGCTTTGTTGCGTTTGCAGCGATAAATTCCGTGTCGGTAGTTTTAACTAACAAAAAATCGGCAGAAGGCTGGTGTATTAAGTAGTGCCCATTGAGCATAGGGTTATACCAAGGCGCCATTTCGAGCGTTGTATCTACAATATCAAAGTGGCGTAAATCTATATCAGGGTTGAATAAATTAATGCGGTTAATCTGGTTTGTTAGTTCGATGTTTAAACAAAAGCAAAATAAGATAAATACAAAAAAAATGCCGCCTAAGGGTTTAAATTTATTCATCAATAAAATCCATCTAAATTACTTATCCTATAAACCCGTTACTAAAAGACGATTATATCGCCTGTTTTTAGTACTAAGCAAGCCATAGCACAGTCCTTATTCATTAAAATTTTAGAACTGTACTCAAAAAGAATAAATTAATGCTTAATAATTAACTAATTATAGAGTGTGATGAATAAAAATAAACCACTTTGTTAAAGTTACATATTTTGGCTTAACAACCTATAGTTGCCATGCATAGCTCACTTTTGTAAAAAATGTACGTTGATCTCTTTCAACGTGTTTTAGAGAATCGTCTTGATAGCTTTTATCTGAGTAGCCTAAATAAAATAATGTTTGAGCATTAATTTTGTACGAGTAAACTAATTGGCTGCCATAGTCTTTATTAATGTGGCTAACTTGGTAGTAGTAGGCGTCTTTATTTCTATCAATGTCTTCAAATTGCAATATAAGCTTGAGCATAGCGCGCATGCTAAATTTATAATAAAGCCTAAAATCTAATAAGTTAGCAGTATAAACTCGCTCCCCTTGAGGGTTATCTAAAACGCTGTAGTTATGTGTAGCGTCTACTTGCCAATGATCGTTTATATCCCACGTAACTTGTGTTTGCGTTGCATACGAATCGCCAATTTGCTCATTGGCGTAATCAATGCGGCTGCCATACTCACCATAAAACGAAAGCCATATATTGTTTTTAGGTTTAAAGCCCGTATAAACAAAGCCAATATTTTGGTTATAAAAAGCATCATTATAGTTTTCATAACGATGCAGTAAGCCAATTTCAAAAATAGACTGCTTTTGCCCTTTTAATGTTATAAATCCTTGGTATTCTTCTTCAAGTAGGTCGCCATTTTGCGCCCATGTTTTATCCCAATCAGCCTCATAAGACCATGACGTTAATAAGCCAGACTCATCTGCATACCAGGTTTGTCCGCCCCCAAAGCCTACGTTCTCATAATCTACTTTTTCTTGATAACCTAAGTCAGTGCGATAATCTTTACCTATATTTTCGTAGCTAGCAAACAAATTGTAGTCACGTTTATCACGGGTAAACTCTATAGCGTACGCTTCATCAGATTGAGTTTTAGATAAGTTATAGTTACTTGTTAAAAAATCAGAGTTTTTAGAATCTGTTGTAGCTACCTGGTAGGTCAGTAGATCTGATTGATTAAACCAATAGCTGCCATCGACAGAAAGTACTGTATTGGAGTAATCATCGCTTTCGCGGTGAGTCGTACTTAGCCCTATAGTGCCTTGCTGGCCAATATCGTATTGATAACGCGCTGCTGCTGCATGGGTTTTATCCTCTAAAATTGCAAAACCAGAGCCTTGATTTGTAGGCAATAAAATATTGCTATTATTGTCATCGGCATACATAAATGCATAGCTATGTTGCCCTGTTTTACCTGTTAATTTCGCCCCAACTTCAGGCTCTGCAATAGTGCGGGTATACAATAGTTCAAATAAACTGCTTTTAAAATAAGATGCGCCATCTAAAAAAAATGGTCGCTTTTCTGCATAATAAATTGAGTACGTGGTATTTACATCAAGGGCTAACGCATCACTTTCTATTTGCGAAAAATCTGGGTTTATAGTGGCATTAATTACCGCATCTTGTGTAACCCCCCAGCGTAAATCAAGGCCAGCTTCGGTGTCTATATCGCCATTATCCCACTGCCCTGGCAAGGTAGCTTTTGAATCATTTCTGAGCGCCGTAAGTGTAGGCGTTAGTTGCAGATTTTTACTGGCTTTTATATTTTTAAAACCATTTAATTTATCAAACTGACATAAACTGCATTTTATATCTCGGTCAAACCCCATGTTTGAAAGCTGATACAGTACATCACGTTGGTAATTTCGCATAAGGGCAAAGCCCCATGTTAAATCTGTTTTATTTTCAGGAAATCTCAGTGCTTTAAAAGGTATACGCATTTCAACCACAAACCCTTGGTCGGTAATTTGCCCTGCGCTATCCCATATTGCATCCCAAGACGGGTCTGATTGCCAGCCATCGGTGTCACTCATTCGCGTATCACCTTGCGCACCCAATGGGTTTACATAAAATTCGTAAGCTGAACGTTCGTCGTTAAAAGTGTCAATAATTAAAATAACCGTATCATCTTGCCAAAGCGTATCTCTGTCGCGAAGAGAAGCTGTTATTTCGCTCGGCTGTGGATCTTCGGCTACAAAAGCAACATATAAGTTGCTGCCATCTTCATACATGTAAGCATCAGTTTTAACCGGTGGGGCGCCCTTTTCGTTAGGCTCATCTTGAAATGCTATAGGAACTAAAGTGGCATTTTGCCAGTGGGGCTCATCAATTACGCCATCTACAGTAATATCTGCATTTATATGTACAAGAGAATGCTGCTGTTTTTCACTGGCATAAAGGTGGTTAGAAAATAAAAGTGCTAATAAAAAGGGGAATAAAGCACTGCATTGTTTTTTTATAATTATTAAGTACTGCATAAACATCCATTTAGACGTATTTACCCTTAAAAGGTAAACTTATTTATGCAGTGTAATTTAAGTCAGTACATTTGTTAATAGCTTGATACTAAAAACAATAGCTTTTTTAACTAATTAATATTAAAGGCTTAATTTAAAAGCTAGGTTTCAATTAATTTAAGCTTATTAGCCACACCATTCCAACTATCGGCATCAGCAGGCGCTGGTTTTACCTCAACAATGCGTGGCCACACCAATGCAAGCTCAGCATTAAGCTCGGTAAACTCTTTTTGGTCTTCCGGCAGCTCGTCTTCTTGGTAAATTGCTTCAGCTGGGCACTCTGGTACGCATAATCCACAATCTATGCAATCAATAGGGCTTATTGCTAAAAAGTTAGGGCCTTCGTAAAAGGCATCTGCAGGGCACACTGCCACACAATCTGTGTATTTACACTTAATACAGTTTTCGGTGACCACAAACGCCATAATAGTTTAAACCTAGTAATTAATTATCTACAGCGCGATCATACCCAACCCCATTAAAAACACAATAAATATGTGCCATCTGCGGTCAATTTAACGTAATATATGCGCCCTTAATGTATAGCCATTACGTGCCCTACACTTCTTATTGTGAGCGGATACTATTACCGCTAAGACACCTAAAAGAGATAACAATGATACGTTTAACCGAAATAAAGCTGCCGCTTGATCATAATGAAGACGCTATAGGCCAAGCCATAGTTGATAAACTAAAAATACAGCCAGCGCAGCTACACAGCTACAATGTGTTTAAACGTGGGTACGATGCACGTAAAAAAACGGCTATTTTACTTATTTATACCCTCGATATTGAAGTAGATAACGAAGAAGCGCTGTTAAACGCATTTGCTAAAGATCAGCACGTAAAACCAGCCCCCGATACCTCATACAAATTTGTTGCCCACGCCCCCGCTAACCTTACTGAGCGCCCTGTAGTTATTGGCTTTGGCCCGTGTGGATTATTTGCGGGCTTAGTGCTGGCTCAAATGGGTTTTAACCCTATTATTTTAGAGCGCGGTAAAGAAGTACGCGAACGCACCAAAGACACCTTTGGCTTTTGGCGTAAACGCACCCTTAATACAGAGTCTAACGTGCAGTTTGGCGAGGGTGGCGCAGGTACATTTTCAGACGGTAAACTATATAGCCAAGTAAAAGATCCAAAACATTACGGGCGTAAAGTTATCACCGAATTTGTAGAAGCCGGCGCACCAGATGAAATTTTATATGTAAGTAAGCCACACATTGGTACGTTTAAACTTGTTACCATGATTGAAAAAATGCGCGCACGTATTATTGAACTTGGTGGCGAAATCCGCTTTAGTACCCGCGTAGACGATATTCATATAGATGATGGACAAGTAACAGGCTTAACGCTTTCAAACGGTGAAAAGCTCAATACCCGCCATGTAGTACTTGCTGTGGGACATAGCGCCCGTGATACCTTTAAAATGATCCACGATAAAGGCATTTATGTAGAAGCTAAACCGTTTTCTGTGGGCTTTAGAATCGAGCATAAGCAATCGATGATTGATGAGTGTCGTTTTGGGCCTAACGCGGCTAACCCCATTTTAGGCTCTGCTGATTATAAACTCGTTCACCATTGTGATAATGGCCGCACAGTTTACAGCTTTTGTATGTGCCCAGGAGGGACTGTTGTAGCCGCCACCTCTGAAGAAGGCCGCGTAGTAACAAACGGTATGAGCCAATACTCTCGAAGTGAGCGCAATGCAAATAGTGCCATTGTAGTAGGTATTACACCTGAAAAAGACTTCCCTGGTCACCCGCTTGCCGGCATTGATTTGCAACGTAAACTAGAAGAGCAAGCCTATGCATTAGGCGGTAGCAACTACGATGCACCAGCACAGTTAATTGGCGACTTTTTAAAAGGAAAAGCATCGGGCGATTTAGGTGATGTACAACCGTCGTTTACACCAGGAATAAAACTCACCGATTTAGCAAATGTACTCCCGCAGTTTGCTATCGATGCTATACGCGAAGCCATTCCAGCCTTTAATAAGCAAATTCGTGGTTTTTCTACAAACGACGGTTTATTAACAGGGGTAGAAACCCGTACATCATCACCTATTAGTATCAAGCGCGATAAAAGCTTCCAAAGCATAAATACTAAAGGTTTATACCCAGCGGGTGAAGGCGCAGGTTACGCAGGTGGTATTTTATCTGCAGGCATTGATGGTATTAAAGCGGCTGAAGCCGTTGCACTCTCAATGTTAGAAAACGCTTAACCCTTTTAAGTTATTAATCAAAAACCTCACTTAGTGAGGTTTTTTTGTTTAAACCTTGAGCTAAATTGAGGCACAAAAAAACCCGAGTAAGCCTCAGGTTTTTTAAAAGCGCTACACTTTGTAAGCTTACTTTTTAAGGGTAAGCTTGGCGCCTTTTAAGCTTTTACGAACATTTGAAATACGTGAGCGATTTACCGCACGTGCTTCGCCTGTTGCTTGGCCTGTTGGCTTATTAGTACGGCTACGACGTAAATGCGCTGGTTTTTTACCTATTTTATCAATAAGTACTTCACGGCTACTTACTTCATAACCCTCTAAGTAAACACGCTTGATTTTTTGGCCAATTAACGACTCTATTTCAAATAAGGTGTTTTCTTCTTCGCGGCTTACAAACGAAATAGCTTGGCCTTGATTACCAGCACGACCTGTACGGCCAATGCGGTGTACGTAATCTTCTGCAAGCCATGGTAAATCAATATTAATTACTCGTGGTAGGCCTTCAATATCAATACCACGCGCTGCAACTTCGGTAGCCACTAAAACACGTACTTTGCCTTCTTTAAATTCACGAAGTGCACGTCGGCGGTTACCTTGCGATTTAGCACCATGACATACAGTGGCAGGAATACCATCAAGGTTAAGCTCTTTAACCAGCTCATCCGCCGTTTCTTTCATGTTTACAAACACAAGTACCTGTTGCCAGTTCTTTTTACCAATCAGCTCAGAAAGCAGCTCTTGTTTACGGCGCTCTTCAACTGGGTACACAACATGCTGTACCGTACTTGCTGTACTATTAGTTTGATCTACGCGAACAATTTCAGGTTGTTTTAATACTTTTGCTGCAAACTGCTTAATAGCCGCTGGAAAAGTGGCTGAAAAAAGTAAAATTTGGCGCTGCTCGTCACAACTTTTAATAACACTTTGCATATCTTCAATAAAGCCCATATCAAGCATACGGTCGGCTTCATCAAGTACTAAGTGTTTAACACTTGCTAGGCTTAAATTACCTAAACGAATATGATCAAGTAAACGTCCTGGAGTTGCAACTACAACATCTACGCCGTCTTTAAGTGCATTTGCTTGGCCTGCGGTATTAACACCGCCAAATAGGCTCACTACTTTTAAAGCGGTATGTTTTGCATAGGCTTTAAAGTTATTTGCTATTTGCTCTGCCAGCTCACGAGTTGGCGCAAGCACTAACGCGTGTGGAGCATTGCTTGCGCTTAGCTCAGATTCAGTTAATTTTTGGATGATAGGTAAAGCAAACGCAGCCGTTTTACCTGTGCCTGTTTGGGCACTTGCTAAAACGTCTTTACCTTTACGAACAGCCGGAATAGCTGAACGCTGAATGGGCGTAAGGGTGTGGTAATTAAGTTCGTCTAACGCCTGAATAAGTTCAGGGGAAAAACTAAAAGATTTAAAATTCATGCTGTATAACCTGCGGCCACATTTATCAAGGGTCGCAAATTATACAGCAAAAATGCGTCAACAGTTAGTGATTAGTGTTTATTAATACAAACTTATCACTAAGATAGGATGAGCACATCATCGTTATTTAAAACGTTAGCTTTATTGCCCACAATATCATCAACGTTAAGCTCGTTTATTAAGGCCTCGCCTTGTGCTTGTTGCTCATCGCTCAGTGGCACATACGGCAATCTAAATACGGGATTTACCGCGCCTGTCATCATCATTGCGGTGTTTATTGCAATCGGGTTTGGCTCGCAGAATAGCCAGTTCATTAAAGGTTGTAATGAGGTATTTAACGCATCATTTTTAGTATCCATTAACTGGCGGAACAACCCTGGTATAAGATTAGATGTGACCGATATAACACCGTGTGCATTGTGCGTGTGGCGTGCATCGTGTGCTTCGTCATCGTTACCTGACCAACACGCAATGCCTTGCTGTTCGTAATGGGCAATACGCTCGTTACCACCACATTCTTTTACACCAATTAAATTAGGGTGTTTTGCTAATGGCTCAATAATATCAGGGGTTAAATCTTGCCCTGTGCGCCCTGCTACGTTGTAAATAAACGCAGGGCCTATATCGAGTACACGTTTAAAGTGCTCGTTCACACCAGCAATAGAGGTGCGGCCATAATATGGGTTAATTTGTAGCGCGGCATGCATACCACTTGCAAAGCCATACTTAGTGGCTTTAATAGCTTCGCGGGTATTATTGCTACCCGTATTCCCTACAATCACCAGCTTATCGCCATATTTATTTGCACTGTGCGCGATAAGCATTAAATGCTCTTCCCAGTTCATTAGCTGGCCTTCGCCGGTTGTACCACCAACCACAATGCCATCTACACCCGCTGCAATTTGTATTTCAACGAGTTCATCGTACTTTGCTAAATCTATTTCACCATTGGCTAAGTATGGGGTTTTAATGGCGGTAATTAAGCTTGCTTGTTTAATTTGTTCTAGGGTGCGCATAAAAATTCATTATTTATAAAACTTGCGCTATTTGTAACATACTTGCACGCATTTTTGCAGGCCTAAGCGAATAATAAACGTAAAATGGCTTGTGTTATTTAGTTTGATAATACAAAATACAAATACTGTATATTTAAACAGTGTTTGTGTTTTTAACTTTAAGCGAGCCATTATGCGTTTATCTGACTACTTAGCCACTCATTTTTATAACACCGATGAGCTTTGCCATGCTTTAAATATTGATGCCGAGCAACTAGATACATGGCAGCAGCAAAGTATTTTTCCTAAACCAAGTTATTGCATAAAAAGCCAATTAAGTTGCAGCTCGTACTCTGGTTTGTATGAATGTGAAGAGTACGATGACTATTACCCGCGCGGCTGTGTAAATTGGGGGCAAGGGCTAATAAAACAAAAAATAGAATCCTCTAGTAATGCCTTTAATTACTTTGCGCAGCAGTACACGGCAAGCCTGAGTAAACTTGCCCAGCAAGGCTTTAGTTTTGATGAAGAATTATTTGGCTGCGAAATAGACGAGCATTTACAGCAAGTGTGGCAACAGTTTTTATGCAGCAAATACGGCGTACTGACACAAAACGGTTTAATTGACGAAATAGTATGTGTGGATATAGGCCGCTTGCTGGTAGACGATATTACTGAATTGCGCACTAAAGGGAGTTTAAACCAACAAGAGCGTACGCAGCTTCACCCCGCGATGAAATTACTCAATAAAGCATTAGGCCACGGTGCCGATCACGAAAAACAACACACATTGCGTGCCCGTTACATAGATGCACTTATTTTAAAGTACGATTTATCGATTAAATAAAATGGCTGAGGTTTTAATACGAGGTGGGTATTTAAAAGACTAAGTAACGCAAATGGCGATGTATGCTTACGCCGCCACTGTATTTTACTCATTAACTAATATTAAGAGTGCTTTTTACTAGCCGATGGTGTTGTACACATCAATATTACTGCTTGTTACAAGCCCGGTAACTTGGGTACCAAATGCTTTGTAGTGAGGCTCTTGTTTATGAGCTTCAAAGTGTTCTTGCGACGCCCACTGCTCACTTACAAGGTACTCGGTATTGTCTGAGTCTTGTTTAACCGACAACTCGTAACGCAAACAACCCACTTCTTGTCGTGAATACTTTTGCAGATTTTCGAGCGCAGTTAAAACAACCTCTGCGTCGATATTTTTGCTCGCTATAGTGGCAATTACCGTTAACATACGGAGTCCTTTTAAAAAAGTAAAGGTGCAGCTTTGCTACACCTAATGTTGTTTTACGTATTTTATTACTGATCCCACTGCGGCGCAAAATCAGGCGTAGCTTGGCGGTCGCCACAATCAAGTCCGTCAATACGAGCAATGTCTTCAGCGTCTAACTTAACATGGTCATTAAAGTTATCTTCTAAGTTTTTACGCTTAGTTGACGATGGAATGGTGGTCATGCCGTTGGCATTAATCCATGCAATAACTACTTGCGCTGGCGATGCCTCATGCTTATTGGCAATATCAATAATAGTTTGATCTTTAAGTACTTTACCAACTACAAATGGCATATACGCTGTAACGTGAATGTCGTGCTGGGCACAAAAAGCGCGTAGCTTAGTATTGGTTAAATACGGATGCACCTCAACTTGGTTAGTAAATATTTCACGCGAATCAAGTGTTTGCATTGCTTCGTTTAAGTTGGCAATAGTAAAATTAGATACGCCAATATGTTTTGTTAAACCAAGCTGCTTAGCTTTTAAAAGCTCCGTTAGGTACTCACTCATTGGTTCATCATTTGAAGGCGCAGGCCAATGAATAAGCAGTAGATCGACAGAGTCTACTTGTAATTTCTCGAGTGACTTTTCAACGCTGGCAATAAAGTCAGTTTTGTTAAGCTTGTTGTTCCACACTTTGGTGGTTAAAAATATTTCGCTGCGCGGAATGTTACTATCTTTTATGGCTTGGCCTACTTGCTCTTCATTACCATAAATTTGCGCAGTATCAATATGACGAAACCCCACTTCTAACGCCATTTTTACTGAATTGTAGGCGGTATCGCCTTCTAAACGGAATGTTCCCATGCCTAAATCTGGCATTTCTATTACACGTTGTGTCATGGCTCTATCCTTATAAAATAATCGGTTAAAAATACAAACTGTTTAAAGTTTTACGAAATACACCTTTTACTTCTTTTGTGTTGTCACCTAAAAATTTATGACCTCAATACAGGTAATGAGGTCATAAATTTAAGTTTCAACCTTAACAGAATACTTTATGCTTGTTTCACTTCTCGCTTATCAAGCATGCCACTGTAACGAGTTACTACTAATGCAAGAGCGGAAATTGCTGCGCCAATCCAAGCGGTATCTTGAAGTGACATGCCCTCTACTACACTGCCACCAATAATTGAGCCCAGTGCGATACCAATATTAAACGCTGCTATGTTTAAGCCCGATGCGACATCTACCGCATTAGGAGTATGCTTTTGCGCCTGCTTTACGACATAAAGCTGTAAACCCGGTACGTTACCAAACGCAAATGCACCCCATACTAAAATAGTCAGTACGGCCGCTACTTTTGACTCCATCGTAAAAGTAAAAGCCAATAAAATAATTGTCAGCGCGCTAAATATAATACTCAGTGCGCTAATCGGGCCGCGTTTATCAGCCAGTTTTCCGCCCCAAATATTACCAATGGCTACCGATACACCGTAAACCAGCATAATTAAACCAATCGCTGAAGGAGCAAAACCTGTTTCTTGCTCTAAAATAGGTGCTAAGTAAGTAAACGCAGTGAACGTGCCGCCGTAACCTAAAATTGTCATTAAATATACGAGTAATAAGCGCGGCTTAACAATAACCTGAAGCTGCTCTTTAAACGTTGCCGGAATAGACTGTTTTAAGTTTTTTGGTACTAAAATAGCGCTGCCAATTAAAGCGATTAAACCCAGTACCGACACCACTAAAAACGTTGCTCGCCAGCCAAAGTGTTGGCCAATCCAAGTGCCTAGTGGCACACCCGTCACTAGCGCTACAGTAAGTCCGGTAAACATAATAGCAATAGCACTGGCTTCTTTATCTTTACTTACTAAGCTTGTGGCAATCATTGAGCCAATTGAGAAAAACACCCCGTGAGCCAAGCCTGTTAAAATACGCGCTAGTATTAATGTTTCGTAACTAGGCGCTTGCCATGCAAGTAAGTTACCTAAAACAAATAAGCCCATTAAGCTTATTAGTACAATTTTACGGTTCCAACGCCCAGTTAGTGCGGTCAGTACTGGTGCACCAATGGCAACCCCTACTGCATATAAACTAACTAGCAAACCCGCTGAAGGTAGGCTTACGCCTAAATCGTTTGCAATAGTAGGCACTAATCCCACTATTACGAACTCGGTTGTTCCTATTGCAAATGCGCTTAAGGTGAGCGCCCACAAAGCCAATGGCATAATTAAATCCTCATTATTAGTTAAGACTTACAGTTTGACTAATAATGTGTTTGCAAAAAATAGCATTAGTGACAAAATACTTTTGTAATTAATGCAAAAGTAAGGTGCTCACGTATGGCTCAGCATGCAAAAACCGAAGACTTAGAAATGTTTTTAACGGTAGTAGATAGCGGAAGTTTTTCAGCAGCAGCTAATTTGCTTGATCAGCAAGTAGCAAAAGTATCGCGGGCCGTGTCTCGCCTTGAAAACACGTTACAATGTACATTACTAAATAGGACCACTCGCCGATTAGAGCTAACCGAAGAGGGCCATACCTTTATTAAATATGCTCGCGATGGCTTAAACACCTTACAAACCGGCGAAGAGGCAATAAAGCTTTTAAAACAAGCCCCTAGTGGAAAATTACGTATTGATGCAGCAAGCCCCTTTGTACTGCACCAATTGGTACCTTTAATTGCTGAATTTAATACGCAATACCCCCACATTACGCTTGATATAACCTCCCACGACAGCATTATAGATTTGCTCGAACATAAAACCGACTTAGCAATTCGTATAGGTGAGTTAAAAGACTCTAACCTACATGCAAAAAAGCTCGGCGTAAGTAAATTGCATTTAGTTGCAAGCCCTAGTTACCTTAAAAATACACCGACTATTTCGCACACCAGCGACTTAACCCAGCATAAACTCATTGGTTTTACCGACTCGCCTAGACTTAATAACTGGCCGCTAAAATCGCCCACAGCTTTAAATTTTGGCTTAACCGCCAGTAGCGGCGAAACTGTACGCCAGCTATGCTTGGCAAACCAAGGGGTGGCGCTGCTTTCGCACTTTATGATTGGTGATGATTTAAAATCAGGCAAGCTAATAGAAATTCTGCCAGGGAGTATCAGCACGCCAAACAACCGCGAAATTGTGCAAGCGGTGTATTACAAAAACAGTGCTGTATCGTCGCGTATAATGGCCTTTTTAGACTTTATAAAACCACTGCTGAAATTGTAAGTGACGTTTTTATACCAAACGCTTAATTAAGTAATCTATATTGAGGCTGGAAAAACGTGTTGATAGCTAAGCAAAAAATTGGCTATTTCGTTGTTCTCAGCAATTGCTCCTGCATCCATGCAGTCGTAAATGAAAATTTTTTAACGCAGGTAGCGACACGTTTAGCCCCGCAATATGATTAAGTATAATTGTGGATTGGTTTTAAGCCCAAGGGCAGCATAACTAACACCCTAAATAAGAAGGAATAAAATGGACTCGTTAACGCAGGTAGTTTTGGGTAGCGCAGTAGGTTACGCGGTATTAGGTAATAAAATTGGCCGGAAAGCTGCTTTATGGGGTGCTGCTTTAGGTACTTTACCTGACTTAGATGTTTTTATTCCTTATGGCGGGCCAGTGGAGGCATTTACTTATCATCGCGGTTTTAGCCATTCGTTTATAGTGCATTTATTAATTAGCCCCCTTATTGTTTGGCTTATTTTAAAAATACACTCCGGCATGCAAAGACATAAGGCGCGCTGGTTTTGGCTGGTATTTTTATGTTTATCGACCCATGCATTACTTGATAGCTTTACAGTATATGGTACGCAATTAATCTGGCCGCTTAGCGAGCACCCTTTTGCTATTTCAAATATATTTATAATTGACCCCCTGTACACCCTGGCGTTATTGTTGGCCTTTCTGTGCACTTTAATACCTAAAATACACACACCGCGCATTTATAAAATTAATGCCGCTATGCTTGTGCTCAGTAGCCTTTATTTATGTAGTTCTCTTATTTTAAAAGTAATAATTAACAATAAAATAGACGCGGCGTTTGCACATAAGCACATACACATTAATAACTATGTAAGCACCCCCGCCCCACTTACAACCTTGCTATGGCGAGTTGTTGCAATGTCTGATGGGCAATATTACATAAGTTATGCCTCGGTATTTGACTCCCCTGAAGAGGTTACAATAAACCGCTATAACACAAGCCCCGCTTTACTAAACGATATTAAAAATGAATGGGGCGTACAACGCTTACAATGGTTTACTAAAGGTTTTTATAGCGTGAAAGAGCAGCAAAATAAAATTGTTTTATCCGACTTACGTATGGGCATAGAGTGTTATTACGTATTTAATTTTGCAGTTGGTGAAAAAACCAATAAAGGAGTGCAGGTAAGCAACTTTGAAAAACTAAATCAGCGCTCAAATTTAAGTAGCCTAAGTAAAGTGTGGGGTAGAATTTGGAACCCTGATGTCAGTTTAGCCCCGCCCTATGCAGATAAAAATTGTATGAAAACGCCTTAACACTCTGATTATAATTGCATTCATTAATCTGAGCTGGCGTTAAAATATTTAAGTTTGCTTTCGCTAGCTAAAAATTTTAAGTGAAAAAAAACAAATTAGCAGCTTGAGATAGATTTATTATCCAAAGCTCAGGTTGGTGGTTAATTAATAAGGCGCAGCCAAGTGAGCGTTTCACCTGCGCCTAAGTATTAATTTTGGTGCTCGTATTGTCCGCGGTATACCTCAAACACTTTTAAAACAGTGTGCTGTTCTTTATTTAGATTATCAAACCAATCGTCAAATAGTTCGTCGTTATCTTGCTCACTTAACGCCATATAGTGTGCTAATAGCTCAATAATGTCGTTGTGTGTACAGTCTATTGGATTAATTTGCTCAGATAAGACTGTGTGATCGCGCTCTCTAAGGGTTTCCATCACCCCTTGGTCTATTTGTTCTTGTTGTGCTGCGTCGCTCATAGCTTACCTCTAAACCGTAAAAAATTTTCTTGTTAACACTTTTTTATATAGTTATAACAGCCTAAAAACTAATAGCCAGTATTTTTGGTTTAAGTGGTTATTTTTTGAATTGTTTGCGCAATTAGCCAGCAAAAACCCATGTAAATGAGAGTAAAAATCATTTGCACAAACGTCGTAAACGCGATAATCTACAGTTATATTATCACATAACAACTTGAGGCGTATTATGAAACCTAATATCCATCCAGATTACAACGTGGTTGCTTTTCACGATACAGCTGCCGATAGCTACTTCATTATTGGCTCTACCATTAAAACAGACCGCACTATTGAGCTTGAAGGGAAAACGTATCCGTATGTGCCTATTGATGTGTCTAGCGACTCGCACCCATTTTATACTGGTAAGCAAAAAACAGTGGCTAGTGACGGACGTGTCGCGCAGTTTAACCGTCGCTTTAAAAACTTATCTACTGCCAAAAAAGGTGAGTAATGAAAGTATTAAGCTCGCTTAAAAGCGCTAAGCAACGACCAGGATGTCAAATAGTGAAGCGAAAAGGACGTGTTTTTGTTATATGTAAAGACAATCCACGTTTTAAAGCAGTACAAGGAATGAAGAAAAAGTAACACTAATTCCGTGAAGTATACGGGTAAACGATACATGTTTACCCGTATTTTTTATTTAACAACTACAGAAAACTCAGGTTGGGCCTGAATCACTTTTTTAACAGTACACGTATTAACCGCAGCAATAAGTGCTTTTTTATATTTTTGAGGAAAGCCATCTGGTAAATTAATTTCGATAGAAAATAATTTTTTACCTTCTTCATCTACGTTTTCATTATTTTGTGTAAGCGTCATCCCTTGTGTAGAGATATCGCGTTGCTCACAAAATTTACGCGCATAAAACCCAGCACATAGCACCATGCTTACTAAGAAGTAGTCAAACGGTTCTGGGTGTTCGGCACCGCCACCAGCATTAATACTTTGATCGCTTATTACTTCAAGATCGCCAAATTTTGCACTTTGTTTTTGACCCTCTAACAATGACACCGAAATTTCCATTACTATTCCTTAATTAATCTGCACCCTAAATAAGAGCTTTACTAAATATTGAAAAATGAGCATTCAAAATTTTTAATCTACAGCTATACATTTTATTAAAACATCACAAATCTGCGCATCAAAAATGCGCTACTGCGAAAAAGTTAGCATAGGTAGCGCTGAAATAACTGCTCGACATTAATTTACAAAAAAGCTGAGGTTAATTACCAAACAATAAGTCAAAAAAACCCGGAGGCTCGTGCAACTCATGATACTTCTTGCGTAAATCATCTATATTTTTAAGGGCTGGCTTTGCTGCATCAAGCCCGCGCTCATTCGCTAATTTTTTTGCCAACTTTGCTTGCGCAATAACTTTATCTAGCCCTTGTAGCGACATTTGTGCTTCTTTATGAAAGGTCGCTTTTTTACTGGTTTCAACCAAAGTAATAAACTTATCTATGGCGGTATTAAAGCCACCTATACCTACTGCTTGCACCGCATTTTTATAAGCAAGGCCTGTATTTTTCATATTAACTTCGAGATCAACTTCTTGCTCTGAAAATGCCGCAGTACTAAATACAAAAGTAAAAATTAAAACTAAAAACTTCATGGTAAAACCTATTTATAAAAAACAGTATAAGTGTATCAAGTTTACGTAATAAAGTAACTCAAGGCGCATAGGAAGCTAGATAACTGTAAAGGGGCTTTACAATAAACGAGTAAGTAACAAGTATTACCTTTATAAATGTAACTAAACAGTAAACACAAATAATACACCTTAAAAAAACACCCTATAAAAGGGACAATATAAATTAGCACCGCCTAATAAAAACTCAAAAATCTCAATATAAACACATGAATTACCTATATTAAATACAATTTAAAAACAGTGACAACAATTTCAATTAGAAGAATAATCTTATTTTAAAACAAAGGTTAAGCATGTTTTTTTCATTTAATTAACACTGTATTTGGGCTTATTTTATTGTGATTTCAGCGAAAATGAGTTGTTCCCATATACATCCATGTTAATTGTTAATGTGCAATGTAAATAATAAATAAACAGCTCGTAGTAGTTAATACACATTGCACAAGAGCTGTACCTAAAATCACAAGTAATCATCTAGGGAATTTCAATGAAAACGTTTAATATAGTCTCTCACAGTATTAAAGCTGCACTTTGTCTCTCAACTGCAGGTTTAGCATTTTCATCATTAGCGGCAGAAGAGGATGAAAAAAAATTAGAAAGAATAGAAGTAACAGGTTCTAAAATCAGCCGTGTAGGCGCAATAGCCCCTGCCCCTGTTACCGTTATCTCTGGCGAAGATCTTATTAACACCGGCGCAGTTAATATTGGTGAAGCCTTAAACAAATTACCAGCGTTAGGTAATACATACTCACTTGCAAACTCAGGCAGGTTCATTGGTACTGCCGGTTTAAATATTCTTGATTTACGTAATATGGGCACAGACCGTACCTTAGTACTTGTTAATGGTAAGCGCCATGTTTCAAGTTCTGCGGGCTCTCAATCAGTCGATACGAATACTATTCCAAGTGTATGGGTTGAGCGCGTTGAAATAGTTACCGGTGGTGCATCGGCCGTTTATGGTGCGGATGCCGTAACGGGCGTAGTTAACTTTATCTTAAAAGACAACATTGAAGGCTTAAACGTAAGTGTGACTAAAGGGGTTTCTGATCTAAGTGATTATAACAACGAAAAAGCCACTTTTTCATATGGTAAAAACTTTGATAATGGCCGCGGTAACGCAGCATTTGCAGTTGAATACTCTGGTCAAGACTCATTAAACGCACTTGATCACCCGTGGACAGACGGCTCTTACTCAAGTTTACGCAACCAAGCACAAACTGATGCTAATAAAGATGACCCAAACTTTCCTGATAAAATTTACACACCAAATGCAGGCTACTATGCAATTAATAACGCAGGCGTATTTAGCGTAGGTAACGGCTATGTAAATACGTTTAATCCAGATGGAACACAGCGTGATATTTATATTGGCGACAATGTTGATGGACTACTGTGTGCCGATTGTGACTCGTTTAACCTTGCACAATTTGATGAAATACAACCTGAATTTGAAAGATACAATGTTAATTTCAAAGTCAACTATGACGTAACAGAAGACTTAAATGCTTATTTTGAAGCAAAATACGTCAACAGTGAAGGTGAAAGCATTGGTCAACCAGCATTCTTCTTCGGCGATCCTAGAAATACAATCAGTATAGATAACCCATACTTAGATGACAGCGTCAGAACATTAATGGAAGAGGCTAATGATGGTGAAGGCGTCGACTCGATTAATGTTTTACGTATGATGACAGATTTAGGTCGTCGTATCGAAAATAACACCCGTGAAACCACGCGCTTTGTAGCGGGTTTAAAAGGAACAGTTTTAGAAGATTGGGATCTAGATGCTTCAGTGGTTCGTGGTAAAACCGAGCTTGAGCGTGTAAATGGCGCTAATATGATTTTAGATAACTATTCTTTCGCGCTTGATGCAATTGAAGATGACGAAGGCAACATTGTATGTCGTAGTGAAGCTGCACGTGCTGACGGCTGTGTGCCTGTAAACATTATGGGTTTTGGCGCACCTAGCCAAGAAGCCATTGATTATATTAATACCGTATCAACCGGTACTTCTGAAATCACACAAACAGTGGTTTCAGCTTCACTGGCAAATGGTGCACTTTTTGAAGTACCGGCAGGTTATGTTGGTATGGCATTTGGTGTTGAATACCGTAAAGAAGAAAGTGAAACAATTGAACCTGACAACGCTGAGGGGACTTTCTTCAATGCTTTAGGTGAGGATAAGGGCGAATTTGATGTAAATGAAATTTTTGCTGAGGCCACTATTCCTTTAGTCTCTGACCTTCCTTTTGTTCAAGATTTAGTACTGGATGCAGCTGTGCGTTACGCTGATTACAGCACCATTGGTGATGCAACAAGCTGGAAGCTTGGCTTAGATTGGACTGTTAATGACCAAGTACGCTTGCGATTTACACAGTCAGAAGCACTAAGAGCGCCTAATATTGGTGAAATTTTTGGCGCACCTAGCCAAACTTTCTATAACGTAGATGATCCTTGTTTAGCCGATAACTTAAATGATTTACAAAATAGCGACACTCGCCGTGCTAACTGTGCTGCGCTTGGTGTACCAGTTGGCTTTGAATCAGACTACGATTCACAAACACTTGAAGGCTTACAAAGTGGTAACCGTGATGTTAAAGGTGAAGAATCAACAAGTACAACGATAGGTTTAGTGTACCAGCCTGATTTCATTGAAAATGCAGTATTAACGGTAGATTACTGGAAAATAGAACTAGAAGATGCGATTTCTACAATTGCATCTCAAGAAATTCTGGATCGCTGTGTCGACAGCACTTCAGGTATTGAAAATCAATACTGTGATTTAATAACGCGTGATGCAAACAGTGAAATTACGCTAATTCAAAACTCAGTTCTAAACGTATCAGGCCAAGAAGCTTCTGGTATTGATTTTGAACTTGCTTATGACTTTGATGCCCTTGAGGGTAGCTTTGCAACCCGTTTAATTGGTACTTATTTAATTGAACGTAAAGAGTTCCCATTCCAAGATGAACCAGAAGAGTTCATTGAATATGCGGGTACAACTGGCGAAGCTGAGTGGCAAGCTAACATTAATATAGAGTATAGCTACGAGCGTTTCTACACCTCTTTAAGCACTCGCTATATTGAACAAGTGAGCTTATACACAGAACAAGAACTTGAAGACAACCCTAACCCTAGTAGCTTAATGAACTATGGCACTTATATTATTTCAGATATAACAGTAGGTTATAACTTTGATAATGGCATGGGTGTTAAATTAGGCGTAGATAACGTATTTAACAGAGAGCTTCCATACGGTACACGTGGTACAGGTAGTGGTAGTGCAAGTTACGATAATATTGGCCGTTTTGGCTATGTAAACTTATCATACGATTTTTAGTTTTTAACCCTCCCTAGAAAGGCCCTTAATTGGGCCTTTTTTATTTTTTTAGATGAAATTTACTCAATTTATTGTTTTTAGAAACATATAACTGCTTCATCATGTTACTTTTTCGGGGTCAACCGACACAAAGTAATTACATTAAAAACACATTGGAGCTCATTTTTAACTCATGCGTTCAATTTACGAGCAAAGCATAGTTAAGCCCCACGCCAACTGCAAAGCCATTAAAAGATTAAAAAACAAACCAATAAATCAACCAAACGTAAACACACCTGTAAAATAACAAAAAATGTAACACTACGCCCTTTTAACCCTCATTAGTATTAACAAAACCCGAGTGATTTATTGTTGCGTTAATACTAACAAGCGGCAACTTTAGACAATTTAATAAAGAGTTAACTTACTGAAAAAGCAAAAATTACGACGCTTCTATTCATTGTTTCAGCATGCAATAATCGCCGGCCATATAACAAAAGTTATAGGGCTTAGGCTAAATGCACTGTGTATTTAGCTAAAAAGTTAATGTATTTAATTATTATAAAATCTCCTTTGGGAAACACATGAAACGTCATAATTTACTTTCTACTAGCATTAAATGTGCATTAATTACTGCTGCTGCAACAGCGAGTAATTCTGTACTTGCACAAGATGAGCAAGCGACAAAAATTGAACGCGTTGAAGTAACGGGTTCGCGTATTTTACGTGAAGGCGCTATTGCACCGGCTCCAGTAACAGTTATAAGCGGCGAGCAGCTAATTAATACTGGCGCTGTAAACATTGGTGAAGCGCTAAACAACTTACCAGCACTTGGCAATACATATTCAATGGCTAACTCAGGCCGCTTTATTGGTACTGCTGGTTTAAACATTCTTGATTTACGTAACATGGGTACCGACCGTACCTTAGTACTTGTAAACGGTAAGCGCCACGTATCTAGTTCAGCGGGCTCTCAAGCTGTAGATACAAATACTATTCCGAGCGTCTGGGTTGAGCGAGTAGAAATCATTACTGGTGGTGCATCAGCTGTATACGGTGCTGATGCGGTTACAGGTGTTGTCAACTTTATATTAAAAGACAACATTGAAGGTATGGATTTTAGCGTTACCCGTGGTTTTGCCGATTTAAACAGCTACAACAACGAAAAAGCAACGTTCTCGTACGGCTCTAATTTTGATAACGACCGTGGTAATGCCGCTTTTGCTATTGAGTACTCAGGCCAAGATTCATTAAATGCACTTGACCACCCTTGGACTAGCACATCTTTTAGCAGCTTACCTAACCAAGCCCAAACGGATGAGAACAAAAATAGTGCTGACTTTCCTGATGATATTTTAACACCTAATGCGGGTTATTTCGCCATCAATGATGCAGGTGTTTATGCACTTGAAGATCCAAGTAAATTTATTAATAGCTTTAACCCGGATAGCAGTGCTCGTGACTTATACATAGGCAATAATGCAGATCCATATTCATGTGCAGAATGTGACTTTTTTAACCTAGGCCAATTTGAAGAAATACAACCTGAGTTTGAGCGTTACAACGTAAACTTTAAAGTTAACTACGATGTTACCGACGATTTAAACGTCTACTTTGATGCAAAATACGTAAACAGCCAAGGCGAAAGCATAGGTCAACCTGCGTTTTTCTTTTTTGACAGCGACAACAGCATTAAAATTGATAACCCTTACCTAGACCCAGATATCAAAGCGCGAATGGAAGAGGAAGGCGTTGATTCAATCATGATAAACCGCATGATGAGTGACCTTGGCCGCCGCGTTGAAAATAATACCCGTGAAACAACCCGATTTGTTACAGGCTTAAAAGGGACTGTGTTTGAAGATTGGGAATTAGATACATCAGTTGTGTATGGTCAAACTGACTTAGAGCGCGAAAATGGCGCAAATATGATTTTAGCCAACTACTTTAATGCCCTTGATGCCGTTGAAGATGCAGATGGCAACATCGTATGTCGCAGCGCTGCAGCACAAGCTGATGGCTGTGTACCGGTTAACATTATGGGTTTTGGCGCACCATCTCAACAAGCGATTGATTACATAAATACGGTCTCTGTAGGTACGTCAACTATTAAGCAAACCGTGGTTTCTGGTTCACTTGCCAATGGCGCTATTTTTGAATTACCAGCAGGTTACGTAGGTGTTGCATTTGGTGCTGAATACCGTAAAGAAGAAAGCGAAACAAAAGAGCCAGATAACGCAGAAGGTACATTTTTTAACGCTTTAGGCGAAGATAAAGGCTCGTTTAATGTGCGTGAAGTATTTTTTGAAGCAACTATGCCTATTTTAACTGACTTACCGCTTATTCAAGATTTAGTATTTGATACCGCTGTACGTCATGCTGATTACAGCACAATTGGCGAAGCAACTAGCTGGAAACTAGGCCTTGATTGGACTGTTAACGATGAACTACGTGTGCGTGTAACGCAATCTGCAGCACTTCGTGCGCCTAACATAAGTGAAGTATTTGGTGCAGCAAGCCAAACTTTCTACAATGTAGAAGACCCGTGCCGCGCTGAAAACATAGCTAATTTATCAAATGCAGCAACACGCACCGCAAACTGTGCTGCATTAGGTGTTGCAAGTGACTTTAACTCAGGTTACGACTCAGCCTCTTTAGATGGCTTGACAAGCGGTAACCGTGATGTAAAAGGTGAAGAGTCTACAAGTACAACGGTAGGTATTGTTTATCAACCAGAGTTTTTAGAAAACGCTGTGCTTACTATAGATTACTGGGAAATTGATCTAGAAAATGCAATTGACACAATCGACGCGCAAGAAATTCTTGACCGCTGTGTTGATAGCACAACAGGTATAGACAATCAGTACTGTAATTTAATTACACGTAATGCCAGTGGTGAAATTTCGCTGATTCAAAACTCAGTGCTTAACGTAGCTGGTCAAAAGGCGTCGGGTGTTGATTTTGAACTAGGCTATGACTTTGATGCGCTAGAAGGTAGCTTTAAAACACGTTTAATTGGTACTTACCTTATTGAACGTAAAGATTACCCGTTCCAGGATGATCCTAGTTCATATATTGAGTACGCAGGTACAACCGGCGAAGCGAAATGGCAAACTAACCTATCGGTTAGCTATGCAATGGATAACTTTTATTCAACGGTTGAAACACGCTTTATCAGCGAAGTTGATTTATACACAAATGTAGAGCTTGCGAGTAACTCGAACCCAAGTAACCAAATGTCTTACGGTAAATACTTTATTACTGATATGACTGTGGGTTATAACTTCGATAGCGGCTTAGGCGTTAAAGTAGGTGTTGATAACCTATTTAATCGTAAACTTCCGTATGGTACACGCGGGACAGGCGAAAACAGCGCAAGTTACGATAACATTGGCCGCTTTGGCTACATTAACTTAAGCTACAGCTTATAATTAGTAACAACGTTTATTAATTAAGTTAAAGGCTCGCACTGCGAGCCTTTTTATACCAATGCGCTTAATTAGGTGAGCTATTTTGCAAATTGGTATTACTGCACTTTATTTAATATTACTTAACCATACACTTTGATAAGGCTCTAGCTCTATAGTGAGTTGATCCTCGGTAATTGTTTCATTAGCCACTAAATCAAACCACTGCTGGGTGTTAATTAAGTTTAAATCTGCAAGGGTAAGTACTTGTGGTTTATCACTTATGTTATAAACGCAAAATATACTTTGACGCCTGTCTATACTTTGCCGCCAAAAACCAAATAACCCCCCCGCTAAGTGCAGCGTAAATTGCGTGGCATTAGGATGAAATGCGCTTTGTTTTTTTCGAATACCTAATAAATGCTTAATACCATTAAACACTTTGTGATGATGGCTATATTTATCACCTAAAGCCGATAATAACTTTGACTCTTGCCAACGATGACGGTTAATTGCACGGTTATGCTGTGAGTTTTCAAAGCGTTCGTAATCGTTCGTTGTACCAAGCAAACTATGAATATAAAGCCCAGGGATCCCTTCAAGCGCAAACATAATGGCGTGTGCACACATAAACCGCTCAAGACCAAACTTATCTTGCCCATTGTGCGTGCCTTGTAATGCATCAAAAAGTGCAATATTTAGCTCATACGGTGTGTGCGTACCATCGTTACTGGTGCGCATTGATACACGCCCACCAAATTGCATAGACGTACTCACCAATGACGCTACTTCGCTTGGTTGTAACAAGCCTTCTATTGGCCTAAGTCCAATGCCATCGTGCGAGGCAATAAAGTTAAAGTATGTGGTGCCGTTTTGCGCAGGCGGCATACTCATCATCCAATGCTTTATGGCTGTGCTATCTCCACTGAGTAATGTATGCAGTAATAAAGGCGGTAAGGCAAAGTTATAAATACTGTGGGCTTCGTTAGCGTTACCAAAGTAAGAGAGATTTTCTTGGTTTGGTATGTTTGTTTCGGTAATTATGACAACGCTTGGCTCAGTATGCTCTATAAGGGTGCGAATAAGCCTAACTGCTTCATGCGTTTGCGGTAAATTAATGCAATTTGTATTGAGCTGTTTCCATAAAAATGCAACCGCATCTAGCCTAAACAAGCGCACACCATTATCTAAATAATGACGAATAATACTAATAAACTCTTTTAACACTTCCGGGTTACCAAAATCAAAATCAACTTGGTCGTGGCTAAATGTACACCATACATGTTTTTCGCCGCTTGGTGTGGTTACCGTATTTAATAGCGGTGACGTACGCGGGCGTACTACATTAGATAAATCATCGGTTAAACTTGCCGTTTTAAAGTAATCTTTGCCGGGGTCTAAATCGTTTAAAAAGTTTTCAAACCATACACTTCGGCTAGAGCAGTGATTAATCACTAAATCCGCCATTAGCTTTACATCTTTGGCAATATTTTTTATATCTTGCCAATCCCCTAGCGATTCATTTACTTGCACGTAGTTCATTACCGCAAAGCCTTCATCAGAGCTATACGGGTAAAATGGCAATATATGCAAAGCATTAAGCTGCATATCGCACTGCTCTTTTATAAACCGGTGCAAGGTTTTAAGCGGTGCTTCTACCGGTTTTGCAACAGCTTGGTCTCCCTCATCGTGCTTAATAATAGAGTCGCCATAGGCTATTAATATAATATCTTGCTCGTCCCAACGGTTAGTATGGGGTGTAGGGTCGCGCAGCGGGCTGTCGCCTAAAATTATAGTTATAAGCTGCTCAGCCAGCTCTGTAATACTTAAGGGCAGTTCAACATCTTTATAAATAATATGTAGATGTTGCTCTACCCGCTGTAAAAATAATTCGCTTACTGTATTCACACGCGCCCCTTATTATTGTTTTATTTATTCACTAAATTCTTTATTATCAAGATCAACCGCTTCTCTTAAGCGCTCAAAAACATCTGGCATGGCCGATACAACACGGTTCCAACTTGGCACAAATGGCGCTTCCATTGGGTTATCTAAAAAGTGCTGACCTGCTTCCATAACATTTTTGGCAAACATTTCTACGGCCTTTTCCTCTTGGTGCACATCTAAGGTTAAACCATTCATCAGTGCATCGTTATGATACGTTTCTATAAAGTCTAAACCAATACGGTAGTAAGTTGCTTTTAAAGAACGAATTGTTTCGCTGGTAAAAGTAACCCCTTGAGTGGCTAATTTTCTAAATAGTGCCTTGGTTATGTCTATCGACATTTTAGATAAACCGGCGTTTTGGTCATCAAGAGAAAGTTCCTGGTGCTTATGATCGTAATTATCAGCAATATCCACTTGGCATAAGCGATTGTGCGAATAATTACGGTACATTTCACTTAGTACGCCAATTTCAAGGCCCCAATCACTCGGGATACGAATATCATTTAATACATCACGTCTAAACGAAAACTCCCCTGCTAACGGGTATCTAAAGGTATCCATGTACTCAAGGTAGTCGGTATTGCCTAAAATAGTTTTGAACGAGCGTAATAACGGCGTTACTAATAAGCGCGATACTCGACCATTAATTTTGCCGTTTGCAGTACGTGGGTAAAAGCCTTTACAGAATTCATAATTAAAACGCGGGTGCGCTACAGGGTAAATTAAGCGCGCTAACAAACCTCTGTCGTAAGTTAAAATATCGCAATCGTGTAGGGCTATCGACTCTACCTCTGAGGTGGCCAATTTATAACCCATGCAATACCACACGTTTCTGCCTTTACCAAGTTCACGCGGTGCAACGCCTAGCTCTTGTAATTCTTTATCAAGCGCTTGCAAGCGTGGGCCATCGTTCCAAAGCACTTTGTGGTTTTGGTTAAGCTCTTTAAAAAAGCCTAAAGCATGGCGGTATTGTGACTCGTCTGCCCTGTCTAAACCTATGGTAATTTGCGATAAATAAGGAACCTCTCTGAGTTCTTTTACAATGTTTTGCAGCGCTGGGCCTTCAAGCTCACTAAACAACGAAGGGAGTATTAACCCCATTGGCCGTTGCTTACTAAAACTAATTAGCTCTTCTTCAAGCGCTTCTACCGGTCTGTCGGCTATATTATGTAAGGTTGTGATGATGCCATTTTGATAAAAATCAGCCATGTGATTTTCGCTCCTCAATAGTATTTAAAATGCTGCTAATACAAGGCAATGTGGTTATTTCTTCAATCCAACCCAGTGGAGCGGGCGATTGCGAATAACGCGCCTTGTTATGTGTTAACTTAACCGGCTTTTTACTGCTTGGGTTATGTATGATAATGGCGATATCAGCTTGCTCTAGCATCTGCTTATCGTTGTCACTATCACCTAGTGCAATTACCGTGAGAGGCTTTCTAAAATGTTGTGAAATTTGTTTAACTAACCACTGCTGTGCAGCGCTTTTATCGGTGTTTTTAGCAATATGTATAAACCGCCCGCCTATTTTTATTTCGTAGCCGAGTGCTTTAACATCGTTTACAAACGCATTAAGTAATTCATCGCTTCCGTGCCAATAAAGTGGGTCTGAAAAATCGCGTGTTTGAGCGCGCCTTGCATGCGCTTCATCAAGCCCGGTGAGGGATGATATTTGCTCGCTCGACAAATCACTAAATAACTTGTAATGCGATTTATATTCGCTGCTTAAGGAGTCTAAATCACTAAGTAAATTAGATAAGGGTGATGCAAATGCATAACACCAATACGCCCCTACTTGCGTGCAGCCAATGGGTTTAAGCTCAAAATAATCTACGGGTAAATAAGCAGCCGCGCCATTTTCAACAATAAAAGGCTGTTGAATATTAAGCTCGTTTTTAAGTTCAACCACTTCGCAAAATGTTTTACTCGTATTAAACACCACAGGAATGTGGGCTGCTTGTAAGTCTTGCAGCAAGCTACTGATATTTTTAGTGTTGTAATCGGCGTGATCGAGTAACGTGCCATCTAAGTCGGTAAATATAATAGGTTGCAGCGTATCGTCGCTGGTTAAGTGCATAGCACTAATATCGCGATTACTATCAAGCTCTATAAGGGCGTTAGCTTTAGCGCTTAGGGTGTTTAAGTTTTCGCGAGTAATACGCTCAAAATGAGAAATAAAGTGCACCAGTTGCTCATCACTCATGGTGCCATCGCCCTCGCCCTTAGCGGCAATAAGCTTTTGCTCTTGCTCTTGTCGCCACTTAAATACATCTTCAAAGCTCGGCGCTTTGAGCATCACCGTGTAATCTATTTTACTAAACACACTTTTGTATTCATTTGCTAGGCAACTGTTTACACAACGACGCCACACGCCTTCTTTATCATGCTGTGTTTCTAACTCGTTTATAGGCTCACTTAAAGAAAATAACGGTTGTGGCTCACTGCCTACGCACCAGCCTTCTAAAATAATAATATCAATGGGTTTATTGTTACATTGCCATGTTTGCACGGGGCTGCAATCGTCGTGATGCTTGTCAAATTTAGGCAACGGCACGCCAACCTCTTTTGCAAGTAACCGGCTTATGGTGGTATTCATTAGCCCTACATCGTGGGTGCCAGGCACACCGCGGGTGGCAAATAATGGGTGTACGTCTTTGGCAAGTCCTTGGCGGTGCGCTTTAGATAAGTAAAAATCATCAATAGAAAGCGCGACACTGGTAAACAGCGTGTTGTTACTAAACCAAGTAACTAAAAAATCTGCGAGGGTGGTTTTTCCTGAACCTTGGCATCCATTTATGGCGACAAAAATAGGGGTGTTATTTTTTTTTGATTCTAGAATATCGTGTGCAAGCGGGATAAAAAATTGCTCACTAAGGTACTGATACTTTAAAGGCAATTGGTGCTTTGCTAAAAATGGGGTTATATCCACAATACTGGCCTCTGACATAGTAACTCCTTATATTATGAAGTAACAAATGCAGGTACTAGACCACTATTATTTTTATTTAATTATTAGTAACTTACAAAAATAGCGCAATTAGTATGCGCTATTTTGGTGCGTAAATTTTACATACAGTGCAAAATTAATCAGTTTCTGGTTCGGCTTTTGGCAATACCAGGTTAAGTACAATACCTAAAATGGCGCACAAGCTAACCCCTTCTAAACTAAATTGACTACCTCCAATGTGCATTCCGCCAATACCGCATACTAATATAAGTGCCACAATACTTAAATTACGGGGTGCAGTTAAGTCATCACCAGATTTAACCAACGTATTTAAACCCACTACTGCAATTGAGCCAAACAATAAAATCATTATGCCGCCCATCACAGGTACAGGAATAGTTTGTAAACCAGCGCCCATTTTTGCCACAAAGGCCAGTACCACAGCAATTACGGCAGTCCACATCATTACTTTAGGGTTAAAGTTTTTGGTCAGCATCACTGCGCCAGTTACTTCAGAGTAAGTAGTGTTTGGCGGCCCACCAAATAAAGAGGCAGCGGCAGTCGCTAAGCCATCACCAAATAAGGTGCGATGTAAGCCTGGTTTTTTTAAAAAGTCTTTATTGGTTACTTGGCTAATAGCCATCATATCGCCAATATGCTCAATAGCAGGTGCAATGGCAACAGGCACCATAAAGAGAATGGCTTGCCACTTAAATTCGGGCCATGTGAAGTTTGGTACAGCCAACCAGCTGGCTTCATTTACGCTACCAAATTCAACCACACCCATTACCAGTGATAAAACATAACCCGATATAACACCGGCTAATATAGGGATCAGCTTATATACACCTTTGCCCCACACAGCAAAAATAAGTGTTACAACAAGAGAAAAAAGCGAAATAATAATGGCTTTATCGTAAGCAATAAGTTCAATACTGCCGTCGCCACTTTTACCCATTGCCATATTTACCGCTACCGGTGCAAGGGCTAAACCAATCACCATAATAACGGGGCCGACGACCACAGGCGGCAAAATTTTATGAAGTGTTGCCACCCCTTTAAATTTAACCAATAGCGCTAACAGCATATAAGCACAGCCAGCGGCCATTAAACCACCCATGGTGGCTGGTACGCCCCACATTTGTACTGAGGCAATAATAGGTGCAATAAACGCAAATGATGACGCTAAAAATATAGGCACCTTGCCTTTCGTCACTACCTGAAATAATAAAGTACCTATACCCGCTGTAAACAAAGCGACACTTGGGTCAAGCCCCGTTAATAAAGGCACTAACACTAACGCACCAAATGCTACAAACAACATTTGGGCGCCGGTTAAAATGGTTTTTATAGAAAATGTAGAATTATTTTGCACTGTTAAACCTTAGTAAACCGTACCGAAAATTTTGTCACCTGCATCGCCAAGCCCTGGGATAATGTAACCCTTTTCATTTAAATGGCTATCAACTGAGGCAGTAAAAATCTCAATATCAGGGTGAGCGGCTAATGTTTTTTCAACGCCCTCAGGTGCAGCAACCAGTACAATTACTTTAATGTCTTTACAGCCTGCTTTTTTAAGCATATCGATTGTAGCAATCATAGAGCCGCCAGTTGCAAGCATTGGGTCTATAACTAAGCTTAAACGCTCATCAATATTGCCTACTAACTTTTCAAAGTAAGGCACTGGCTCAAGCGTTTCTTCGTTACGCTCAAGGCCCACTACACTTACCTTAGCCGCTGGGAGTAATGACATTACGCCATCCATCATGCCAAGGCCTGCACGTAAAATAGGCACAACAGTAATTTTTTTGCCTTTAATGTGCTCTACTTTTAATTTGTTGCCGTCCCAGCCAGTAATTTCGTTATCTTCTAACTGTAGGTTTTTAGTTGCTTCGTAGGTTAATAAGGTACCTACCTCAGAGCATAATTCACGAAAGCTTTTAGTACTTATACCGTGAGCGCGCATTAAGCCTAATTTGTGTTGAACTAGAGGGTGTGAAATTACGTGAATTGACATGATAAAAACCTACTGATACTAGAATTGGCGGTATTTTATATTAAAAAAGGTCATTTGACCTGCAATTTTAAATAAGTTTTCATAGATCGTGCCAAAATGTATTGATTTGCTTGATATTTATGCAAGCAATACGCTAATTTATGTTTATAAATTGTTATCTGATAACGTTAAATTTACTTGCGCCATCATGTAGCTATTTATTTTAAAATGAGTTGGGCTCCAACCCGCTAAAAAACGATAAAAATCGGCCCAAGCTAATGGCCATAATGCATGCCAATTCGCAATCACGTCATCGGCATTTATTTGCGGTTGATACACTAAAAGCGCATTTTTTAATTGGCTAAAGTAGTAACGTAAATACTCATCGGCGCAGGTATGTAATTGCTCGTCGCTTAAGCAGCTGGTCATAAAATACATTACATCGCAAATCCCTACCCCAGCCCCTACATACTGAAAGTCATAAGCGAGTATTTCACTTTGCTCATTTGCAGCAAAATTGGCAAGTTTAGCATCGCCATGTATCAAGGTTTTGTAGTGTGATGCTTGCAGTGTTTTATCAATTTTATGAGCCGCATTTTTAATATCGGACTTTATGTCAGCGCTTTGTTTTAACTTATTAAACTCATCTGGCCGTGTGCTCAAATGCCAATAGTTCCCTTGCTGCCATAAGCCCTTTGCTGGCTTATTTAAATTAAAGGCATGAAAAGATGCTAACCAGTTTAGTATTGCCTTTATATGCTGAGAGCTTGCTTGAGCAAAACCATATTGAGTAAAGTTTTTAAATACTAACGCATAATCATCACTATCATTAATTGCATTAATACAGGTAATACTTTTAGCGCTTGTCGGTAAGTACGCGCTGTATAACCTATAAAAATTATATTCAACTTTATAAGACTCCTGCTTTCTTTTTAATGCAAATTCGCTTTGCTTAATTTTTGGATGATTTATGTGGCTTGGTATTTTAATCGCTTTGATAACACATGGCTCGGCATCAAGCCTGCACTCGACAATACTGCCACACCCGCTCCAAAGCGAGGTTAGCGTATCGCCCATTTCAATGTGTTTAAAATGAGACTGTAAAAGAGGAAGATAAAATGCCATAGCTATATTAAGTCATTAAGTTTTTTATAGTTTAACATTAGAAGGTATTTTTAATAAAACGATAGCATTCATAGCCCCTTACTTTTTTAGCTTGACACCCATCTTAATTTCTACAAAGCGAATTAGCCAGATTCAAAGCCTTTCTTAAAGTGACACCCACCTTAATTTCTACAAAGTGAATTACAAAAGGTTAAAGTTAACTAGTGAATTTATGTTTTTTAACTGTCCAAAAATAATTTGAGTTTTAAAATAGAAGTATTGCTAAATAAAGCTCAAATGGCAGCCACAAAAATCCCTACATTATGTAGTTGGAGTGCTCAAAAGTGATTAGGCTCTAAGCGAATAACTTTGCGCAGTTACTTATATTCGCTCGCCGCTTTCGGTTTAAGTTTTCGCAATACCCGTCTTGTGAGGCTGGCCTGCCCACTGCACCACGAAATACGCGTGTAAATTGTGTGGTGAGTTTTAACCAGTTTTCTGATGATATATTAAGCCTTTCTAGCAAAGGAAGGGTCATATTATCTATATGCCCGTGCTTATCCTCTCGCATTACTCGCCCTGTTAGCTCAACGAGTTCAAGGTACGATTTAAGCTCAAACGGCAGCCCTTTAGGCATTACTTGACGTGGCATGCCTGCAAAGCGAAGTAGTTGCTTTGGCTGCTTGCCTTCTTTTGCGCATATTAAGCGTATTTGAGCGCTGGTATGGTCTGACTCTTCTGGCGTGTTAGCCATTTTAGCTCTAATGGGGTTTAAATCTACATAGGCCATACACGCTGTAATTGCGGCTTCATCAAGTAAAGCTTGCGATTTGAATCTACCCTCCCAAAACCTTCCTGTGCAGTTATCTTATATATTTGCTCTACGCGCTATATTTTCATTTAATAGGCGCATAAACCAGCTGATACTTGCTAAACGTTCTCGGTATTGTTTTACCGTTTGATTGAAAAAGATGAGTTCAACTTTACTTAGCTTCTCGCCTTGTATGTATTTTTGCGTTAACAATGTGCCTTTACAGAGTTTATGCCAGCGAATAACAATCGCTTTATCATTCAGCCTATTTGCTTTTTTATCATCTACATACAGTACTAAATGGGTGTGATTGTTCATTACGGCATAAGCGCACACATCAATACAAAATACCTTAGCTAATTCACCCAGCTTATCTTCAACCCGTCCTCGTTGATGCTCGTAAGATTGACCAGTGAAACGGTCTTCGCCACATAAAAATGCACGACGAACACACCGTGAAATACAGTGATAGTATTTTGTATCAACCAAACTTACTTGTCGCTTTCTTGCAATTGCCATATGACACTCTGCTTATTTTTTGCACTAAATGAAAGCTAGCCTTTAATTGCGTAAAGTGCAAAATTAAGATGGGTGTCAAGATTATTCCTAATTCGAGATGAAGTAATAATAGCTTAAAAAGTTAGGCAAGGATCAGTGTGCTTAACTTGACAGTGAGAGTCATGCTAACGCCTTGCGAAGAGGCAAATAATTGTTGGCTAAAATAAGCGAGGAAGGGGAAAAAACCAACTGTCATTTGTTCTTTTAAGCAACTTGTATGGATAATAACTCCATAAATTAATTATTATTCTAACTTAGTTCGGGTAATGTTAGGCCCAAGCTTTGCTAGCTTCTCACAGTATAAATTTCAATCTTTTATTTAGTTTAATAATAAAGTAAGAAAAGAATACCGAGCTAACTATAGTAGTCAATGTCAAAAGTGTTCCGTTTAGTTCCGTATATTCACGATACAAATTCAATATAAATAAATGAATAAAATAAATTGAAGTTGAGTATAAGGCTATTTTTTTGCTTTCATTTGGAATATTTATTTTTAAAAATAAAATTAAAATAAAAGGGCACAATATGATTAAAGAAAAAAACATATCAAACCCACCATCTCTGGTGCTTTGATAGTAATTAAGATAAGACTCAGTTATTAGGGCGATTACCCCAATAGCAATAACTATAAGAATTAATTTAAATGAAAAATATTTGTGTAAAAGATGTTTGTTAATTAAAAATCCCAAACAGAAAAATGGGTAAGCAAAAAATAATAAATTTCTATAAATAAATTGATACGATAAAATTTTATCCAAACTATTATCGCCAAGGAGGTGGTAGGTAGCAGTATACTGTATTAATACACCACATAGAAAAGTTAATAAAACAGAAAAAACTAGAAACAAAGATGAAAGATTCTTAGCCAAAAACACAAGAAATCCAGCACCAAGCATCGCAGGGATATACCATAGATGATAATAACCAATGATAATATTTTTTAGAAGGATAATGATAAATGGAAAGTCAGGGTTATTTAGCCAAAAATATGAATAAAATACAGTCCAAAAAACATGTAAAATAAAAACTCGTTTAAACCAATTGACGTGACTATATTTTAATAAAACAGGATAAAAATAAAACCCATTTATAAGAAAAAAAACAGGCACTGCTATTCTAAATATGCCGTTAACAGTAAGAAAACTCCCTAATGAGGTAATATCACCGAGAAAACCTGCATGAAGCCCAACAATCATTAAAGCCATTGATAATTTAAGAATATCTAAAGCTATATTTCTTTTCATTTAACCCTTCAAAATTAAGTTTTTCAGCGAAGGCGACTAACAATTTTATAGTGCGCTCTTCACGCATGTATCTGCCAATGTCACGCTCGTGTATTTAATAAATCTTTTTACCAAATAACTTAACACATTGCTACATATAATTTTTTATTAGCGCTCAAACCCTTAATAAAATACATAACGCGCTCGACGCTCATTTTCTTGAATATGCGCGCATTACACCTATGCTGTATATAAAAACAACACTCCTATTGATGGTAATATGAAAACACGTTCCCCATTTTTAAATTACATAGCTGAATATATGCTAGTTCGTCAATATTCATTACGCACCGTCGATACCTACCTAAGATGGATTGCATCTTATATTTATTTTCATAATAAACGCCATCCCGCCTCAATGGGGGACAATGAAGTCGAACGCTACCTAGAACATTTAGTGTTAAAGCAAAACGTTGCACCACGTACGCAAGCCACTGCACTCAATTCATTGTCATTTTTATACAAACATATAATAAAAAACGAACTTTAATTAAATTTAAATTTTGCCCGTAGTAAAAAACAAGCAAAGCTCCCTGTCGTGATGACCCCTGAGGAAGTTAAAATGTTGATGGCTCATTTAAATAAGCGCCATTATTTAGTCGCAGCCCTTATGTATGGAAGTGGTTTAAGAGTAATGGAAGCGGTGCAATTAAGGGTGAAAGATATTGATTTTGATTATAAATGTATTCAAGTATGGAATGGCAAAGGAAATAAACATCGTATTGTAACGCTGGCCACAGAGCTAATTCCTATGCTGAGAAATCAAATTTTGAACGTTGATGACTATTTAAAACTGGATTTAAATAATACGGAATATTCTGGCGTATGGATGCCATATGCTTTAACAAAAAAATATCCAAGTGCCGCAAAATCGCTTGCATGGCAGTATTTATTTCCTTCTCATATATTAAGTTCAGTCTCTCAAAGTGGTGAAATATGGCGACATCATTTTCATCACTCTGTATTAGAAAAGAGATTAAAAAAGCCGTCCAAAAATCAGGGTTAACAAAAATAATAACACCTCATACATTAAGACACTCTTTGCTACTCATCTACTGCAAAATGGTGCCGATATAAGAACTGTTCAAGCTCAGCTTGGCCATTCTGATGTTAAAACCACACAAATATATACTCATGTATTGCAGCAAGGTGCCAACGGAGTTATCAGCCTTTTTCAAGATTATAAGTGCCTCTTTTAAACCTCTGCACTTACAAACTCGCTTACAAATCAATACCGCTATCTATCTCTACTTTAGAAAACACATAAAAAAGCCCCGCTTGGTTTTAAACAAACGAGGCTCCACACTAATTTTTTAATCAAGAATAAAAGCGCCGATACAGCGGGCGCTTTGCATCATTGAATTTTATTGATTAACTACACTTTTAAGTGGGTTAACTGGTTGTGCGTTGTCATCAAGTAAGTTCATGTCAAAGTCGAACTCATCAACGCGAATCGCTTTTTCACGCTTTTTGTTGTAATCAATTAGTTGCGCATGTTCATCCGCAGTAATTACATTTGCCGCTAATGCGTTATCTAGCGTAATGGCAAAACGTGTACCTGGTTTAATCGTTTTAGCGCGCAGCGCTTTTTTAACTTTAGCCAGTTCAACAAGTGATGCCATTTTAGCTTTATAAGCTTGCTCGTTAATGTGATGACCGTCACCTTCTACAGGCTTAACTAAATGCGTAATTTGCGCTTTAAATGCGGTATCAAGCTGTGCTTGTTTTGCTAATTCACGAATTAAGTCGTCGCTAATTTTTGGCATTTTAGTTGAGTAGTTCATTGTTACAAAACGAATAAACTTACGAGTACCACTTGCAGGGAAGTTATCTAAAAACTTATGCAGTGCTTCTTCAGCGCTTTGCAGTGCAAAACGTGTCGCGTAGTGGAAGTACGGCGCTGCTTGCTCGCGCTCGCTGCTTGCTACTTTTTGCTCGTAATACTTAATTGATGCCATTGCCGCGTATAAAAAGCTCATTACATCGCCTAAACGTGCTGATAGCATTTCAGCCTGCTTTAACTTACCGCCAAGTACGAGTAACGAAAAGTCGGCATACACTGCTAATTTTGCAGACAGTTTATGCACGGCTTTTTCGTATTCACGTACTTCTGGTAATGCAGAGTTTGCACTTGCAGTAAATGGTAAAACACCTAAACGGAACGCACGTAAGCTATTTGCTGTGCTGTAACCAATTGTTTTACGCAAAATGCCGTTAAACTCTTTATCTGCACCTTTATCTTCACTATGGATTGATTCAACCATAGATTGTAAATAAGGGTGACAACGCATAACACCTTGACCAAAAATCATCAGGTTACGTGTAAGAATGTTCGCGCCTTCTACTGTAATTGCAATAGGCTGTGCTACGTAACCGCTTGCAAGGGTATTTTGTGGGCCATTTTGAATCGCTTTACCCGCTTGAATATCCATTGCAGAATCTAATACGTCGCGGCCAAGCTCGGTCATGTGGTATTTAGCTATTGCTGTAACAACCGATGGTTTTAAGCCCATGCCTAGGCCTTCAGTTGTCAGTACGCGCATTGCTTCTTGAAGGTATGTTTTACCTGCAATGTCTGCTAGTTTTTCTTGAATACCTTCAAATTGACCAATTGCTAAACCAAACTGCTCACGCACTGCTGCGTATTCAGATGCTGATTTAAACGCCACTTGTGATGTACTTACACCTAGAGCAGGTAATGAAATACCACGCCCTGCCCCTAAACAACTAACCAGCATTTGCCAACCACGACCAATGTTTTTCTGGCCGCCAATAATAAAGTCCATTGGTACAAATACTTTGTTACCACGTGTAGTACCGTTATAAAAACGAATACCCATTGGGTCATGGCGGTTGCCAAGCTCTACACCTGGGTGATCTTTAGGAATAAGCGCACAGGTAATACCTAAGTTTTCTTTGCCGCCTAGTAAACCTTCTGGATCCACTACCTTAAATGCTAAACCAAGTACCGTAGCGATTGGTGCCAGTGTGATGTAACGCTTATCCCATGTGATCTCAAGGCCAAGTACTTCTTCGCCGTTGTACATGCCTTTGGTGACAGTACCAATATCTGGAATGCCACCTGCATCAGAGCCCGCCTCTGGGCTTGTTAATGCAAAACATGGAATGTCTCTGCCGTTTGCTAAACGTGGTAAGTAATGCGCTTGCTGCTCTTGTGTACCAAAGTGCAGTAATAATTCACCTGGGCCTAAAGAGTTAGGAACCATAACAGTTACCGCTACTGCAGAGCTTTTTGTCGCAATGGTTGCCACAATAGTCGAGTTTGCATAAGGGCTAAACTCTAAACCGCCAAACGATTTAGGAATGATAAGCGAGAAGAAACGCTCTTTTTTCAAAAATTCTAATATGTCATCTGGTAAGTGAATACCGTTTTGAATAACTGAATCGTCAATCATGCCTAGTAGCTCTTGTACTGGGCCATCTAAGAATGCTTGCTCGTCTGCACTTAGGGTAGCAGCCGGCACATCGCGTAGTGCGCTAAAATCTGGCTTACCTTGATAGATAGACCCTTCTAGCCACACATCACCCGCGTCTAGCGCTTCTTGTTCAGTGATTGAAATACTTGGTAATACTTTTTTTAATTTTGTACGTAAACTCATGATTGAACTCATCCGACCAGATAAATAATACCTACATTACGTCATAAAAATCAGTTTAGATCAATTACTCTATTCAATTAATTAACAGTTTTTTCAATTTATTTTCTTTACGGTGACGTAAACTGTTGAAACTAAAAGGCTTACACTTGTGCGCTGAAATACCTCTATTTGGCAACAATTAAGCCCCATACTCATAAAAAGCTATTTTTTAGGCATAAAAAAACGCAGCCACTTGGGCTGCGTTTTTAAAATAAGGTGGGCAACGTTAACTGCTTATTTGCACAACGTGTTTGCCTGTAAAGCCACCCGCTATTTGGTTATTTAAGGCAGCACTGACTGAGTCAGCAGTAAAGTCAACCGCAGTGATTGCCGGTGTTTTAATATCGCCCGATAGCGCGCCTTCAAGCAATAAATTGCCCATAAAACTTAAGCGCTGCTGTGCACATAAACTATTGGCAAGCCACGCACCACCAATAGACACCACACTAATATTAGGCGCTCGGTGGTACATTAAATCTTGATCAAAATGAGGCAGCGAGTTTAAACACGCGATACGCCCGCAAAAACGCATTAATTCAATATTTCTAAGCGTTGATTCACCGCCCATAGTATCAATTACCGCATCAAACCCTTGCGGGCCAAGCTCGCGGCGAATTTTGTCGCGTAACTTTTTGTCGTTATAATCAAATACCACATCGGCACCTAGCTGCTTTACCAGTTTGTGATTACGCTTTGAAGCGGTGGTAAATACATCGGCACCGCGTTGTTTAGCATATTGAATGGCAAACTGCCCTACCGCACCAGAGCCACCTTCGATTAGGATTTGGTCGCCCTCCGTAATGGCAATTTTATCTAAGCTAATAAGGGCGGCCATACCAGCGCACGGTAACGTAGCAGCCTTTGCAGGGCACAGCCCATCGGGCACAACCGATACAGCAAAGTTAGGCACGGTGGTGTATTCACTCAGTACCCCTTGCTTACCTATATTGGCATGCCACATTACTCGTTCGCCAACCCCAGGAAACACACCTTTGTTAGCTTTAACTACCACACCAACGGCGTCTAGGCCTAAAATATGAGGGTATTGCCACTTACAAAAGCCCGTTTTAGCAAAATAGGCATCAGCAGGATTAAGGCCTACATACTCAAGCTTTACCAACAGTTCGTTGTCGGCGCACTCGGGTATATCAACCTCAATATCTTGCAAGCGTATTTGCTCATCTGGTTGTGATAAAACAATAGCGCGCATTGTTTGTAAGGTGCTGCCTTGATGTGATAATTCAGTATTGCTCATTCAATTAACTCTACCTATTTTGTACTGCTCAGTGCATAGCTCCATTGGCCGTTAAATGCCTGATAAGCATTCACTTTAGCAAGCAATGTAGCAATAGTTGTGTCAACAGCGTTTTCTTGTGCCATTAAAACATCCTGGCGTGCATCTAACAACTCTAAGTACGGTATTTGGCCTTCTTCGTACATCGCCTGTGCTTGTAAAAATGCTTTATTTGCAAAGCCATAGCGCTGTTTAGCATAACGCTCTTGCTGTTGTTGATTGACCAACATTTGCAATGAAAGTTCACTTTGAGTCACCGCATTTAATACTATTTGCTGGTAGTCGCTGTAGGCAGCTTCACTTAAAAACTGCTGTGCGTCGCGCTGGGCAAGGAGTGCGGGGTAACTTAATATTGACCATTGCAATTGGGGGGCTACTTGCCATTGCTGATCAGTATTTTTTAAGCCCGTGCTGTCTATGCTTACTACGCCTGCAAAGGCTGATAAGCTAATATCAGGTAGTAAGGCTTTACTTGCCGCCACACTTAAGCTGTTGGCTTGGCTAAAATCATACAATGCACGGCTTATATCAGGGCGAAGGGCAATGGCGCTATTGGCATTTTTAAGCGCAACGCTAAAGCTTTGCTCAAGCAGGTTTTGCTCATTGTCTATCGCAATGTCTTGCGCAAGCTTACCTGTAAGCACAGCTAAAGTAGATAAGTCGCTGTATTTTGCATACTCAATAGCGGGCATTAAGGCTTCTTGCTGCCTAAGCTGTGCCATTGTACGGTTTAGGTCAAGCTCGTTGGCAACGCCTTCATCCACACGTGCTTGAAGTACCTCAATGCTTTGCTCTAATGCGTTAATTTGCATGGCTATAATGTGTTGTTTTTCAACATTACCTTGATAGCTTACAAACCCTTTAACAACAGACGATACCACTTCAATTTGCAGTGAACGTACTTGCTCGGCTTGGCTCATGGCCGATGCATTTGCAGCATCAACCAAAGCAGTAATACGGCCAAATAAATCTAACTGCCAATCAAGTGCTATGTTAGCACTCGATTGACGGTCAAACACACTCGGTGCATCGCTTCGTGCTGCGCCAATATTTACCCCGCCTTGGGGTAAATATTGTGCTTTTTGCTCACCAAGTCGGGCAAGGGTACTTTTGAGCGTTAATTGGCTTGTTTGCAGATTGTAGTTATTGGCAAGTGCGCTATTAACCAAAGCATTTAGCTGCTTTGATTCAAGCTTGTGCCACCAATTTGTTTCATCTGCAATGGCAACATTGCTGGCAATATTTGCTTGAGCTACAAAATCGTTAATAGCGTTTTGCTCGCTTTGTGTATCTATTTTGCTAGCGCAACCAGATAAAAAAGCAGCCACTAGCACAGCACTTAACGTTAAGCGCGTTTTGATAGGTTTAGCGATTAAATTAGTCATGCGATAACCCCTTTGCTTTTTGCTGCTTTTTCACAACTAACATGTAAAACACAGGTGTAAATAATAAGCCAAACACCGTTACCCCTATCATGCCTGCAAACACCGCGTTACCCATTGCGTGGCGCATTTCGGCGCCAGCACCGGTTGCAAGTACTAAAGGTACAACCCCAGCTGTAAAGGCAATTGAGGTCATTAATATTGGGCGTAAACGCATACGACACGCCGCTAATATTGCCTCAAAGTGCGTTAACCCACCGCCATGTTGGTCGCGGGCAAATTCTACCATTAATATGGCGTTTTTAGAGGCGAGTGCCACTAGTACAATTAATGCAATTTGAGTAAATATATTATTGTCTGAGCCTACAAACCACACACCTAATAGTGCTGAGAAAATAGTCATAGGTACAATTAATATTATGGCCAGTGGCAAACGTAAACTTTCGTACTGCGCAGCAAGCACCATAAATACAAGCAACACAACTAATGGGAATACATAAACCATGGTGTTACCTGCAAGTACCTGTTGGTACGTTACTTCTGTCCACTCGTACTCAATACCTGTTGGCAGGTTGTCGGCTAATATTGTTTCAATAGCAGTTTGTGCCTGATCAGAGCTATAACCGGGGGCTGGGCTACCGTTTAGTTCTGCACTTGGGTAACCGTTGTAATGCATTACACGGTCAGGCCCTATTGTTGATGTAACTGTAAGTACCGAGCCAAGCGGCACCATATTTCCTGCACTGTTACGTACCTTTAAGTTAAGGATTTGCTCAGGATCAAGACGAAAATCAGCATCAGCTTGCGCATTAACCTGATAAGTACGACCAAACATATTAAAGTCATTCACATACACAGAGCCTAGGTATATTTGCAATGCGTCAAATACTTCATCAAGAGGAATACCTTGAATAAGCGCTTGCTCGCGGTCTATGTCAATATCCATTTGCGGTACTTGAATACGGAAACTTGAATATAAGCCCATTAACGCGGGGTCTTGCTGCGCCTTACCAATAATGGTTTGCAAACTATTAAATAGTGCATCAAAGCCTTTATTTGCTCTATCTTCAATTTGCAGTTTAAAGCCACCTGTTGTGCCTAAGCCTTGAATTGGCGGCGGCGGAAATACAGCCACAAACGCTTCATCAATAGCTGCAAAACGCTGATTTAACTGCGCGGCAATTGCCATCGCTGATTGACTAGGGTCGGTGCGTTTATCAAAGCTCTCAAGTGGCGTAAATACAATGCCGCTATTTGGGCTATTAGTAAAACCGTTTACCGATAAGCCTGGAAACGCCACGGTGTGTGCAACGCCTGGTACTTCTAATGCTATTTTTTGCATTTGCGAGAGCACATCTTCGGTACGGTCTAAACTGGCTGCATCTGGCAGTTGCGCAATTGCAACTAAATATTGCTTATCTTGCTGTGGAATAAAGCCACCAGGTACGGTATCAAACAATTTAATTGTACCGCCCACCAGCGCAACATAGGCCACCATAACAATAACGCTCATACGTATAAGCTTTTGTACCAGCTTTTCGTAGCCTTTAGCACCACGGTCAAACACGCGGTTAAACGGTTTAAATAACCACGCACCAAATAGCTTATTAAGTAAACGCGTGAATGCATCTGGTTTTGCATCGTGCGATTTTAATAATAATGCCGATAGCGCAGGCGACAGTGTTAACGAGTTAAACGCCGAAATAACAGTCGAAATAGTAATTGTTAGTGCAAATTGCTTATAAAACTGACCCGATAAACCGGTAATAAATGCAGTAGGAATAAATACCGCACACAGCACTAACGCTATCGCAATAATTGGCCCGGTTACTTCGCTCATAGCAACACGTGTTGCCTCTAAAGGCGAAAGCCCTTGTTCTATATTTCGCTCTACGTTTTCAACAACAACTATCGCATCATCAACTACAATACCAATTGCCAGTACCAAGCCAAACAGCGAAAGTGTATTAATAGACACGCCTAGCCATTGCATTACAGCAAACGTACCAATTAACGAAATTGGCACCGCAATCAATGGAATAATAGACGCGCGCCACGTTTGTAAAAATACAATAACCACAATTACAACTAATACGATTGCCTCTAGCAATGTAGCAATTACCGCATCAATTGAACCACGTACAAACACAGTGGGGTCATATACAATGTCGTACTCAACACCCGCTGGGAAATCTTCTGACAAACGCGCCATTGTTTCACGTACTTGGTCTGAAAGCTCAATCGCATTTGAACCTGGGCGTTGAAAAATAGGCATTGCAAGTGCTGGCTGGTTATCAAGCTCTGCACGAAGTGCATAGGTATCTTGGCCTAAATCAACACGTGCTACATCAGATAAGCGTGTTAACTGACCCTCGTCACCTACTTTAATAATAACGTTTTCAAATTCTTCAACGCTATTTAAACGCCCTTTTACGTTTAATAAAATTTGAAATTGGCTGTCGTTAGAAATTGGCTGTGCACCTAAGCTACCCGCGGCAACTTGCTGATTTTGCGAGCGCAAAGCGGCCACAACATCGGTGGCTGTAAGCTCACGGGCTGCTAATGCATCTGGGTTTAGCCACACGCGCATTGAATATTTGCCACCACCAAATAATTGAATGTCGCCTACACCTGGTAAACGGGCAATCTCGTCTTTAATATGAATGTCGGCATAGTTAGATAAATACGCTGTGTCGTGGCTGTTTTCAGGCGAGTATAAATGCACCACCATGGTTAAATCGGGTGATGATTTTTCGGCTACTACACCTAAGCGCTGCACCTCTTCGGGCAAACGTGGTAATGCACTGTTTACACGGTTTTGTACTTGTACTTGTGCACGGTCTAGGTCGGTGCCTAATGCAAACGTTACCGTAAGTGTCATACGGCCATCGCTGGTGCCTTGAGAAAACATATACAGCATGTTTTCGGTACCGTTAATTTCTTGCTCAAGCGGCGTTGCCACAGTTTGCGCAATAACGGTTGGGTTAGCACCTGGGTAATTTGCTGTTACCACAACAGTAGGTGGCACAACTTCTGGGTATTCACTTACAGGAAGTTGAAACAGTGAAATACCACCAGCAATTAAAATAACCAACGACAGCATGGCTGCAAAAATTGGTCGCTGAATAAAAAAGTGTGAAAATTTCATCAATAAACCTTATTGCTTAGCCATTAGCTGCGCGTTGTCGTTTGACAGTGTAAAAGCCACGCCGCTTGTATCAATTGTCACTGTATTTGGCGAAATTGGCATACCTGGGCCTACACGTGCAGGGCCATTTACTGCAATAATATCGCCTTCGTTTAGGCCAGCAGTAACAGCGCGTAACGCACCATAGCGCTCGCCTACTTCTATTAATTTGTATTCAAGCACGTTGTTTTCGCCAACGGTTAACACAAAGCGATTTTTTAAATCGGTACCAATAGCACGCTCAGGAATAATTACTTTTTCGCTCACTTCGTTTGCTGCCAATTTAACGCGAGCAAAAGAACCTGCACGTAGTTGGTTGTTATCTTGTTCAAATACCGCACGTACACGTAAAGTACCTGTGGCTGAGTTAATTTGGTTATCAATAAAATTAATATAGCCTTGGTAAGCAAACTCTTTTTGCCCTACTTTTTGCATAACAACTGTTTGGCGGCTTTGTGCGGTTACATCATTAAAAGCGCTATTCCAAGTACGCTCATCAACATCAAAGTAGGCATACATCGCTTTATTAGAAACTATTGATGTTAATACACTTTGACCCGCTAATACGTTATTACCTTTGGTAATATTTGCGCGTGAGATAACACCATCAATCGGCGAAACCACTGATGTAAATTCTAAATCGAGCTTTGCAGAGGTAAGCTGTGCTTGCAGCGCTGCCAGTTGTGCTTCTCGCTGACGAAGCGTTGAGGTACGCGCCTGTGCTTGTTCTGTTGAAATAGCTTTACGCTCTAATAAGCGCACTGCTCGTTTGTCTTCACTTTTAGCTTGTTCAAGTGCAGCTTCTGCGCTGTGTATTTGCGCTTCTAGGCTTGCTACAACTGCTGCAAAAGGGCGCTCATCAAGTTGAAACAACACATCGCCTTGCTTAACAACATCACCTTCTTTAAATTCAATGCTATCAATCACCCCAGATACACGCGGCATCAGCGCAACTTCTTGCGGCGATTCTAAACGCGTGGTGTAGGTGTGCCAGCTTTGTACTGGTTTAATTAAAACTTGTGCTACATCGATAGGTTGTAATTGTTGTTGCTGCGCATTTGGTGCGCTCTCATCGGCACAGCCCGCTAAGGATAGAGTTGCCGCAGCTAATGCAGCAGCAATTAAATGTTTATTCATGAAGACGCTCCTTTATTTATTTACCTGGCATGTTACGGACTATACTTGCGGACAAAAACCATAGATTTATAAATTCATTAATGCCAAAATGGCATCAATAACATTTATTGGGTGATCATTATGGATACAACAAGCCGGCTTTTAATGCTGCTTGAAGTGGTAGAACAAGGCTCTTTTGCCAAAGCTGCAGAAATAAGAAACATAGACCGCTCTGTTATATCTAAACAAATCAGCCGGTTAGAGGACGAGCTAGGCGTTAGGTTATTAAACCGCACCACCCGTTCGTTTTCGTTAACGGCGGCGGGCGCAGAAATGATTAAAAAAGCGTCAGAGCTAAGAGAGCTACTTGGTGAAACCGTACGTATGGCCGAAAACTACCACTTAGAGCCACGCGGTGTGCTAAAGGTTACCTCGTCAACATTAATTGGTCGGCGTTATTTACAACCTGTGCTAAACGACTTCCAAAAACGTTTTCCACAAGTAGAAGTAGAGCTACGTTTAGATGATAGGCTAGTTGATATTGTATCTGAAGGGTTTGATTTAGCATTTAGAATTGGTGAGCCTAAAGACTCCTCGTTAATTGCCCGTAAAATTGCCCGTAATAGGCTGCTTATTGTAGCCGCCCCTGAATTTATAAAAACCTATGGTATGCCACAAACCATAGAAGAGCTGGCGGAGTTACCCGCGGCGAGTTATGCAAGTAACGCTATGCGCGTAGAAACCATAGATTACTACGATAGTAAAGGTGAGCCGTGCGAGCTAAAAATAAAAAGCGTGTACAGAGCAAACGACGCAGAAGTACTGCTAATGAAAGCTATTTCAGGGACTACCTACTTTGTTGCGCCAGCATTTATTATCGATAAAGAAATTACACAAGGTCAATTAGTGCCCATTTTAACGGATGTTAAGTTAAAAGAGTTTAGCCATATGTATGCTGTGTACCCACACAGAGACCTACCGGTAAGAACACGTTTATTTTTTGATGCAGTGAGAGAATACCTAGGTAAAGACAAACCAATTTGGGAAAACAACATCCCCAATTTTGAGCAAATGTACTAGTCTCGTACTTAGGCTATTTGAGGCTTTTCAATCAGGTTGGCATTTGCTTGAAAGTACACTTTATTGCGGCCATATTCTTTTGCTTTATACAGTTGTTTATCTGCTTTAATTACGAACTTTTCAAGCGTGTCGCCTTGGCGATACTTAACAACCCCGATACTGGCAGTTACATTTATTTTTAGCCCATCAATCTCAAATGCCGAATTGTTGAGTTTTTCTCTTATGGTTTCGGCCATTGCCAATGCATCACTTTGTGACGAAAAAGAATGTAGTAAAGCAAACTCTTCCCCACCCACTCTAAATACATACCCTTTTGCCAATACAACCCGTAATAAAGTGGCGACTTCAATCAGCACTTTATCCCCTACTGTGTGGCCATGGGTGTCGTTAACCTGTTTAAAAAAGTCTAGGTCGAGTAAAAACAAATAAAGTTGCGACTTATCTTTAAGCTCTACTGCAAAGTAATGGTTCATTGATAAACGGTTTGCAGCCCCAGTAAGTGGGTCTAACAAGGCCAGATTTTTCAGCCGTTTAGACGATAAAGCACGACTGCCTTCAAATACATGAGATATGGCCCAAATGCTGATATAAACAAAGGCAAGATTTAAACTGAAGTTAAGCGTCGTTAGAGGGAGTTGCGACGCTTTGGTTAATAATATGGCTCCCTGGAGTACAAATAACAAAGCCGATAATACAATACCATAGCGCTTACCTAACAGTAGGTAATACAACACAGGTAACGCAAACGACCACACATACAAACCATTTATTGGCTTTGCTAAATAATTACCTAATACAATAACAAAGGTGACAAATATGCACATAACAACAGATTGCCATACTTCGAGTGCGTGTGTGTTTAAACGGTGGTAGGTGTAGGCACAAAATACAGTGAGCGCTATTTCTAAATAGCCTAATAACGCAAAGTTATTTAAAAAAATATTAAACGCAGCAAAAAACAATGAGACAAAACCAAAACACAAGCACATCCATTTCAGAACGTTTCTTCTTAATGATTTAGTACTGCTAAGTGCTGCTATATCCATTCAAAAAACTTAAAATAATAAAAAATTCAGTGTAACCCTAAAATTAAATATAACAAGTAGCTAAATAGGTAAAAACAGTTATTTTATTAAACTGTGCAGCGAAAACAGCAAACTCAGTAGCGAATTACACTATATTTACGCCTTTACCCACCTAACATAGATAAGTTTGTAGTGACCCCGGTGTTACCTTGATGCAATAAGTGCGTTGGTTTTTTTGTTTTTATATAACGCGCTAACTGATCAATTAATGCCTGATTAGTGTTATCACTCATGTATTCTCTAAGTGAAATACCCTGCTCAGAAAACAAACATAAATGCAGTTTCCCCAGTGATGAAATTCTTAACCTGTTGCAGGTAGCACAAAAGTCATTACTGTAAGGCATTATTAACCCTATTTTGCCTAAATAATCAGGATGGAAAAACTCTTGCGCAGGCCCCGCCGTTACATCACGTATAATGGGCTGCCAACCAGCGCGAAGCAACTGCTCTTTTATGGATTGCCCCGATATATGGTTAGCATCAAAAAATGCTTTATTGTCGTTTGTTTGCATTAGCTCAATAAAACGCATCGTTACGGGTCTGTGCTTTAAATACGCTAAAAAAGCTTCAAGGGCACGGCCATTGTACTGTTTCATGAGTACGCTGTTTATTTTTACTGAATCTAAGCCGCTCTCTAGGGCAGTGTCTATGCCTTGCATAACCGTGGCAAACTTATCATTGCCGGTAATGGTATTAAACATTCGTGGGTCTAGGCTGTCGATGCTAACATTTATTGCGTTGAGCCCTGCGTGTGCCCAATCTTTAACATGTTTATGCATTGAGTAACCATTTGTAGTGGCGGCTATTTTGGTAATACCTTGGGTGTCTTTTGCCGCACGAATTACATCTATAAAATCTTTTCTGAGGGTTGGCTCACCGCCAGTAATGCGTAACTTTGATATGCCATGATGAGCAAAGGCGTTTACTGTATTGCTAATTTCGTTAAGAGAAAGGAAGTCTCGGTCGTGATCGCATTGATAACCATCCGGTAAGCAATACACACACTTAAAATTACATACATCAGTAATGGATAAACGTAGATAACTAAATTTTCGCCCTGCTGGGTCGACTAGCATAAAAAAGCCTTTAACATTTTAATAATTCATCGCTAAGTTCAAAGCGCGTAAAGCCTGTGCCTTACGCGCTTTGTTAGCACTTAACTAGGCCGAAAGACCTGCTTTAAGCTCATTGGGTTTCATGGGTAAATTACGTAACCGTACACCAACTGCATTAAATACCGCATTTCCAATAGCTGGCGCAACACCAATTACTCCAGGCTCACCTAAGCCCATTGGAAACTCATCACTTTGTACAAACTCTATGTCCATATCGGGCACATCTTGCATTCTAAGTGGTAAGTAAGTGTTAAAGTTAGTGGCTGCTACTTGTCCGTTTTGGTAATTATTTGATTCATGTAACGCAAGGCTTGTGCCCCACAATAACGAACCTTCAAGCTGGGCTAGTGCACCATCTGGGTGAACAATTAGACCTGCATCTACCACGGCGTAAAGCTTTTTAAGCGTAATTTTGCCATCGCTTTTATTTACGTGCACATGGGCTGCTGTGGCAATCCACGCTGGCATATTACGCTCTTGGCCTGAACTTACTGAAAAACCAATGCCTTCATTTTCACCCAGCTTAACATTTGCGACCTTCGCTGACACTTTTTTAAGTACCGCATTTAAGCGCAGCGCTCCGCCTACGCTTTCAGGGGCTTTACCTGCTTGTTTACCTTTGCCGTCGAGCATTGATAAACGAAACTCAACCGGATCAATCCCTTGTTTGTGCGCTATTTCGTCGATAAAAGACTCTAGGCTCCATGCTATCCAGCCAGGGCCTACCGAGCGAAGCCAACCAGGGGTAAAGGTGCTTTGCGCTAATTCGTTATTAATTGCGCGGGCACGGTGGTTATCCATGCTGTACCAGTGATCGGCTCCAGAGGCTGAAAATGCATCAAACTTACCTTTGCCATCAACCCCTGGTGATAAGAAGCCAGGTGCCATTGCTTTTGTTGGCCAACCTGCTGCAAAAGCATGCTCCATTGCACTAAGCTTGCCATTTTCATTAAACGAAGCTGTTAATTTAGCTGTAGAGGCAGAGCGTGATTGATCAAATAAGCTATCGTCGGCGCGCGTAAATACCAGTTTTACGGGTTTGCCAATCGCTTTCGCTGTTAATGCTGCAGGCACAGTCCAATCACCAAATAAGCGACGCCCAAATCCACCGCCTAAATAATAAGGGCGAATAATAACGTTATTTTGTTCAACCTCTAACGCCTTGGCCAATGCAGGTAGTGTTAAAGACTGCCACTGATTACCGGTATGGATAATCCACTTGTCTTGTTTAAACTCTGCCACCGCGTTAAGCGGCTCTAATTGATAATGGCTTGCTGTTGCTGTGGTGTACAGTGACTCAAGAGACTGCGTTGCCTCAGCCTGCATTTTAGCGGTATCACCTTCATTAACAAATAAGGTGCCAGCGTTGCTATCGTTACATAATTTTTCGCCCAGGGATTGAATATCGGCCTCTGTAACATTAGCTGTTTGCCCTTTTTTATAGGTTACTTTTAGCGCATCTACCGCTTTAATAGCGCTGGGGTAATTGTCAGCTAAAACCACCACCCAGCCTTGTACGGTATTACTCGGGTCGCTTAAAATCTCAAACCCTTTATAGCCTTTTATTGCTTTTGCGGCGCTATCGTCCACCTGTGTCACTTCACTACCATAGCGTGTTGGTGGGATCACAGGGCGCGCATACACCATGCCTTCAAGCTCTACATCTATACCGTATACGGCAGTACCATTTGTTTTTGCCGGAATATCAAGCGCTTTAAAGTCTTGTTTTAAACCCGTTAAGTGACGCTTGTTGGCAGGCTTTAACGGCAGTTTTGCAACTTCTTCACTGCTAAAGGTACGGTTAAACTCACCATTTTTAACGATATCGGCATAACTGAGCGATTTATCGCCTGCAATTATGCGCCCTTTACTAGCGTGGCACTGCTCCGGTTTAACCCCAAGCATATTAGCCCCTGCATCTATAAGGGCTATACGCCCCGCAGCGCCGGCTTGTGAAAGCGGCTTAAAGCTTTGAAACACCGACCATGAACCACCTGTAACCATGTAGCCCCACTTTTCGTGCGTATCTACATACGTGATTGATACTTTATCCCAGTCGCACTCAAGCTCATCTGCCACAATACGCGCTAAGGCGGTGCCTACGTGCTGGCCCATTTCAGCTTTGGCAATACTCACGACTACTTCACCTTGCTGGTTCATAGTCCACCAAATTGTGGGTGAAAACGATTGTTGTGCAATCGACTCTTTGGCGCTAAGTTCACCTGAAAATAAAGCCGGAGCAAATGCCATAACCAGGCCAGCAGTTGCTGTACTAATCATAAAAGAGCGACGGTTTAAGTCTACGGTTTCGGTATTTTTTTGAAATAGTTTTTTCATTGTCGGCTCCAGTTACACGTCTAGCTCTTTGGGGTTAAACATTTGTACTGCACTTTGCGATTCATCAGCTGCACGTTGTATAGCCGATTTAATACGCTTGTACGCCATACAGCGGCAGTAGTTGCCATTCATATGATTTACTATTTCTTGATCTGTTGGATTTGGATTGTCTGCTAATAACGTAGCTGCTTGCATAATTTGCCCAGATTGACAGTAACCGCACTGAGGCACTTGCTCATCGACCCACGCTTTTTGCAGCGGATGCGCGTTGTTAAGTCCTTCAATGGTCGTAATGTTTTTTCCTGCCACTGCGCCCACGGGTAATACACACGAGCGCGTTGCTTGTCCGTCTAGGTGCACCGTACATGCACCGCACATAGCAATACCACAACCAAACTTAGTTCCTTTTAACCCTATTTCATCGCGAATAACCCACAGCAAAGGTGTATCTGCACTTGCTTGCGATTTAACCTCTTTGCCATTAACTGTAAACGTCACCATAGCTTGCCCCTTGATTAAGCCTAAATAAAATTAAAGTAACGCATGACCCATACACGTTACTTTTTATACCACCGTACGTTGAAACTATTACGCTTTACATTGCAGCGCACATTTAAAATGCGCGCTGGCATAACTGTTAAAAATTTAATCTCGTTTTGAACGTTTAACCTAAAGTTTAGGCTATATTTTTTAGTTTATTCGCTTACAATTAGGTTGTTGTTATTATTAATAAACTGCTTTAATTGCTGTTGAGTGTCGATATCTGTGCTTGCCTGCTTAAGTAAAATGGTATTAACGTCAACCTGTGTATCGCGCAGTAAATGTTGAGCGCCTTTATCGCAATTTAGCGCTGCTAGAGTTTTAAAATCACAGGCAGGAAATACAGCAGGTACGCCAATGCGTTCGCCATAATCAGCGCACCAGCGCGAGGGGTTGCTGTTAAAATGAGTAATTAAAGTATTTATGTGTGCCGCACTAAGCTCAACCTGATCCGCCAGCATAAATAAAATCCCCTCTAATGAGTGCGCCTTACTTATAGTGTGTGTTGCCAGCGCAATGGATTTTCCTAAGCCTATTTGCCAGTGTGGGTTATGCAGTATTTCAACATTTTTATAGCCACGTAACGCGTGTTCAATTTGCGCATGCCAAGCACCGCTAATAACGTATATAGGTAATGTGTCATCACCTTGTAAGGTATCTACGGCGCGGCAAATCATTGGTTTATTACCTACATCGGCTATAAGCTTACAGCCGTTAAAGCGCGACGATTGCCCAGCGGCCAAAATAACCTTTGCTACGCGCACCTTAGTTGCCCCAATTACTTAACGATGTAGCATCTTTATTAGCAAATACCGCATGAATTTCGCTAATGAGCGACAAAGCTATGCTCTCTGGCGAGTCGCCTCCCAAATTAAGCCCAACAGGACCAAATACAGGCGCTACTACCTTATTTACCGTTGTATTTGCATGTTCAAACACTTGCGCTCGGCGATGTGCTGGCCCCAGTAACCCCATGTACTTTAGTTGGCTTTGCTCAAGTGCGGCTAACGCCTGTGAGTCAAGGTCTACACTGTGGGCCATTAAAACAGCGGCATCCACTTTTTGCTGTTCGCAAAATTGTTTAAGCTGCGCAGCTGGGCAACGCAAAATATTATCGGCCTGCTTAAAGTAGTCTCTTTTAGCATTTGCAGCTCGGCTATCCCATACACTTACCGTCCACCCGAGTTGTTTAGCAAACGCGTATACCGGTATCGCATCAGCGCCACCGCCAACAATTAATAAATGTGCGCTGGGGTAAATAGCCACTTCTAAACGTTGGACTTTATCTTGCTCTAAAAGCGCTGCTTTGCGGTTTAAAGATAAGTTGTGCTGCTGCGCCACAGTTTTAAAAACGCCAGACCCCTTTGCCACCAAAGGTTTAATTTGCTGTGTGTAGTGCCCCGATTGCTTATTTTTAAGCGCATTAAACATGCTATCTAATTGTAAGTATTCGTTTTCACTATTAACGCTTTGCAAAATAATATGCACCACACCACCACAGCCAATTCCTAGCTGAAATGTTAAGTCGTCTTCATCGGTTGCATCGTAGGTAATAGTTTTAGAATGTAATGAGGTCATAACCTGTTTGGCGTGGCGCTGAATGTCAGCCTCTAAACAGCCACCCGAAAGCATGCCTAAGCGCTGGCCAAGGCTCGAAATAAGCATCATCGCGCCCAATTTTCGATAGCTAGACCCTTCAATTTGGTACAAGGTTGCGAGCACCCATTGTTGTTCATCACGAAGCGGATACCACGTATTGAGCATTCCTTTTAAATCAGTAACCATTAGCTGCAGCCATTACAAACCTTAATATGCGCGCGTTTTAATTATCACCATTGTGTCGCTTTACTTCATTTGTTAGATATAACGAGGATAATCAAGCAACAAATAAGTGAGAAGCGTACGTGATATATTTTAAAATCGATCAGATAGGACGTTATTAAATATGAAATATTATCTTAGCATTTATCGAGGGCGAGGTGACCTGTGTGGATTGAAATTTTTCACTCTAGGTGCAATTAAATCGCCTTCAAAGGCTTTGCCCTGACTAAAAACCAAACGCCCTGCTGTAAATTCATCCACCGCAGTACGCCACGCCCTAACTTCCTTAATAAGCGTATAATTTATAAAAAGGCGCACATGCTTAATTAGCAAACAATACGTTAGCTTTTTAGCTAATGTGAGCCTTGGCTTAAATAAGCATTAATCTTCAATTAAATCGGTGAGCGTATTAATTAGCTCATCAAACTCATCATTTACACTCTCGCGTTGCTGCTCACTCAAGGTGGTATTTAGCTCAATAAGTAGGTTTACATAGAGCGCTAAGTTTGCATCATTACTGGCTAATAGCTCTTCGCTCATATACGCTTCTCGCTGTGTAATTACATAGCTTAATTGTTTTACAAATTCAGCCTCACTGAGCGCTTTATTTAAAAGCACTTGCTGCGCTGCATTTAAACGCGTTTGCTTGTACTGATGCCAAAGCAATGAAGAGTCATAATGAGCATTGTTAGCTTGGGTAATAAGCTGCGTTTGCACAGGGGTTAACTTTCCTAGCCATTGTTTGTAGTAATCAAGCTGTCTTTCTAGGCGCTCGCTTTTGCGCTCCTGCGCTGTTAATTCAGTAAACTCTTCGTATTCTTCGTTAATTTGCGTTTGGATATTAGCAATAAGCTCTTCGCGCTGCGCACAAGAAAGCGTAAGCCCTAACTGCGCGAGCGGTATATGCGCGTGTTCAAGAATGTTTTGAAAATGAGCTCTGGCCAATACCACTTGCGACTTTAGTTGCTGATAGTCTAACTGCTGATTAAATAACCCTTTTAAATTTAGGATATCTTGCTTGTAGGCGGGTAATTGCGTGGTGCGATGCCACTGCTGGGTTGTGTTAATAATACTTTTGAGTTGCTTGTTTTGCTGCTTATTTAGGTCAATGTAGTCATCTACCCAAAACGATGAAAGCCACGTTAAGTTATTATAAGTAAACGAAGCCGAACAACTACACAAAAATAGCAGACTGAGCGCAATGGCTACGCGCGAAACTTTTATATTTTTTATTTTAAACATGAAATCCTCAACTAACGCTTTCTCTCAAACTCTCACATAATACGCAAAGATGTTAATTTATTTTAATTGATAATAATTATTATTTACTGTTGACACACTGTCAAATCTAAATAATAATTAATCGCATAAACAAAGTGTAACGACCTCAGTGCCCAAGGAAGAAATACAGCATGGATGCTGACATTTTGTTTTAAACACGTGACTGCTTAATGGCTATTATTTACTCGACCCAAGTAATAGCATAAAAGTTCATCTCTACTTGCTACATTGCTCATATTAGTGACGGTTAATATGACATTAAAAGCGCAGGCCTTGGCTTGCGCTTTTTTACTGCTTTAAATTTTCTGTAATATCTGTATCTTACGCTTATAAACAGCGCATTATTAGCAATATAATTGCTTATTTAAGCTATAATTACCACAACAGCTTGGCTAAGTGTTAAACGAGCATATAATCACCAAAGCGTTAGTATTTCACTTAACCCCAAGCACTTGCACCATTTTATACGTGGCTATTAAATAGTAAGTACAAAGTGTTGCAATAAAACAGGTTTTTATACTTACACATTGCAACTATTACCTATTGGAGACATGGCTATGTCACAGTTTAATTTAAAAGCATTAATACTCACTGGCGTTTTGCTTTCAAGCCCATTTGCACATGCAACTCTTGAAGACGGTATAAGAGCTGCCAACGAAGGCGAGTTTGCGACGGCACTAAAAGAATTTGAATATTTAGCTGATAAAGGCTTTGCCCCTGGCATTTACGAACTAGGTAAACTTTACGAGGGCGGCTATGGTGTTACACGCGACTACTTTAAAGCGGCAGAGCTTTATAAAGAAGGCGTTAAAAAAAATCACGCTAACTCAATGTTTGCGCTAGCGGTTTTATACGATGAAGGCAAAGGCGTAAAGCTTGATAAGCAAATGGCGGTTACGTTATTTGAAAAAGCAGCGAAAAAAAACCTCCCCGCCGCACAATTTAATTTAGGTGTTATGTATGCAAATGGCGAGGGCGTAACGCGCGATTATAAACAAGCCAGAACGTGGTACGAAAAAGCCGCTGCTAATAACTACTCACTAGCGCAATTTAATCTGGCGCTCATGTATTTTGAAGGCCTAGGCATGCCAAAAGATTTAGAGAAGTCGTATGTGTGGAATACCATTGCAGAATACAACGGCAACATGCAAGCAAGCCATAGCCGTAAGCTAGATGAGCGTAAAATGCTACCCAAAGAAATAGAAGAAGCAAAAGAAAAAGCCGACAAAATCTACGAAAAAATACTCGCAGGCACGTACGCCGGTGAAGGTCGCTTATTTTAATTTGCGCCTAGCTAAAACTAAGTGTTTAACAAGGGCAAATGCACCTCGCATTAGCCCTTTTTATACCAATTTACTTAATATATAAAAATTTAAGCAACTTAATAATAAGGTTGCTCTGTTTGAGTAAAAGCGCGGTACGCGGGTTAAACGTGCTAGACACCAAGGTGTTTTTTGCATGACTAAAGGTTAAAAACCCTTCTTTACCATGATAATGCCCCATTCCTGAATGCCCAACGCCACCAAATGGCACATCGTCTGCTGTCACCTGCACTAAGGCATCGTTTACAGCAACTGTGCCGCTTAATGTTTGCTCCATTATGTAATCTTGAGCGTGCTTATCTTGGCCTAAAATATATAGCGCTAAAGGGTGATTATGCGCTTTTATGTAGCTAATTGCCTCATCGAGCTTTTCGTAGGTTTTAATAGGCAAAATGGGGCCAAATAACTCATCTTGCATTAGCGTCATATCATCGCTAGGTGCGGTAACAATATGCAAACCCATTCTATGCTTTTGTTTGTCTTGCTGGTTTTGATCTAGCGGCTTAATAACTTGCGCACCTAACTGCTGTGCTTGTGTTAAATACCCTTCTAAGCGAGTGTAATGCGCATCGCTAATAATTGACGTTAAGTTTTTGCCTTCAACCCCGTCTTTAAAGTGCTTTTTATAAAGCTCGCACAATTGCTGCACCAGCTGATGCTCAAGGGCCTTAGGCACAAATACATAATCTGGGGCTACACAAATTTGCCCCGCATTAGCCATTTTACCAAACAATAATGTTTGCGCTGCTTTTTTAATATTAGCTTGTTCAGTAATGATCACCGGCGACTTACCACCAAGCTCTAAGGTAACAGGAGTTAAATTTTCGCTGGCTGCTTTCATAACCAGCTTGCCCACTGACGTTGAGCCAGTAAACAGCAGATGTGCAAATGGCAGTGCAGAAAACTCACTCGCTACATCGCTTGCCCCTAACACCACTTTACAATGCGCTTGTAGCTCGCCTGCAAATATTTTTTCGATGACTGCATTAGTATGCGGGGTAAACTCGCTGAGCTTAAGCATAACTCTATTACCCGCAGCAATGGCGGTAATAACAGGCACTAATGCCAATTGTATGGGGTAATTCCATGGTGCAATCACGCCGACTATACCAAGTGGCTGGTAAGTCACACTCACTTTTGATGGCCACAAACTTAAGCTAGTTGAGCGCTTACTGGGTTTTGCCCATTTTGGCAATTTTTTAATAATGTGCGCTAAGCCCTGAACCGTTGGCAGAATATCGCCAAGTAACGTATCGAACGCGGTTCTGTAGCCAAAGTCTTTTGATGCTGCATCGATAAGCGCTTGTTCATTGCTAACAATGCGTTTGTGCAGCGTTTTTAATAATACGATACGCTTATCTATCGGGAGGTACGTCTGGGCTAAAAAGCTATTTTGCAGCTCATTAAACGTATCGCTGAGTGACGGTGTGTGTGTGCTATCAGTATCCAAAGGTGCTACTCGTGTATCATTTTGCTACGACTATAACGCCGTTCTGATTTTCGAGCAATAACACTAACTATCTAAAAATTACCGTTTTTGTAGGAACAAATAGCCACAATTAATTACTATTCGCTCAATAATTTAGCCCTAAATTACTTTTATTTAGCTCGTTAGCGGCTCACAAGGCAGCGTAATAATAAATTTAGCGCCGCCTTGCTCGCGGTTCTGTGCGCTTAGCGTGCCATTAAGCGCGCTAATAATTTGCTTAGAAATACACAACCCAAGCCCTAGTCCATCAACCGATTTAGTACTGTAAAAAGGCTCAAAAATAGTCTCTATATCGTGCACTTCTATGCCTGGACCGGTATCTTCAATACACAGTTGCACACTATTATGTAGATAATTGGCACTGATACTCAACTCGCGAGTAATACACCCCTGCATTGCTTGGCTGGCATTCGATATTAAGTTAACTAACACTTCTTCAAGGGCCGCTTTATCTGCTAACACGTTTAATTGGCTGTCAATTTTAGGCGGTAAAACACTTATATTGTCCTGCTTTAGCTGGTTTTTATTAATCTCAAGTGCCTTGGCTACTGATTCACTTAATGGCACTTCGCTAATAATCGTTTTTGCAGAATCAGAAAAATAATTTAGCTGTGCAACTATCTTATGCACTCTTGCTACTAAGGCTTCAACAAACTGTAAATTTTCGTTTAGGGCTTCAAACTTTCCTTTAGCTAGCAAGCGTTTAGCACTGGCTAAGTAAGTATTAATGGTATTAAGCGGGTGGTTAATTTCGTGGTTAAAGCCCATGCTAAGCTGGCCAATTGTTGCAAGCTTAGTTGATTGTACAAGCGCATCTTGCTGTGCTTTAAAAGCATTAGTACGTGCACTAATTTCCTGACTGACACTGTGATGGGAATAAACCAGCTTTTTAACGCCAACAAAGCGCCTTAAGACAACATACCCTAGGGCAATAATAAGCGCATAAATTACCACAAAGCCAAATAACGCCGGTAATTGGGCAATATTAGCATTAGATACATTTACTAATACGGTAACCGATGCGTTCAAAAAGCGTAATTTTTGCTCTACCGATAAATAATTATGCTCATCAATTGTGCTAAACAGTAACCTTTGTGATGTGTAATTTGAATGGGGAATCAGCTTAGGTTGATAATCTAAATACGCTCGACGCTGAGCGATGTCTCGACGATGAGTAATATCGAGTGTAGAAAACGTATTCAGGCGCCAATTTTCCATATCTGAAATAGCAATCACGCTATCTTCTAGCTGCACATAAAAGTGGCTGCCTTTGGCGGTATTTAAAAGCTCACGGTCACTTTCAAATTTGTTCACATTGACTTTTAAAACAACGACCCCTACCGCTTGATTATTGTTATAAATGGCTTGTGAAAAATAGATGCCTCGCTCTTTTGTACGCATGCCTAGGGCAAAATACGCTACTTTTTCACCTGCAAATGCGCGCTTAAAATACGGTCTAAACGACAGATCGCTGCCTAAAAAGTTATGATCGGCCTGCCAGTTACTGCTTGCAATCACAGCGCCTTGCTCATCAAGAATATAAATATCTGAGGCACCACTGGCTTGTTGTATATCAGCTAAGTAGTTATTAATCTTTTTTTCGTTATTTTGCCCCGCACCTAAAAAATCAATAACCTCATTGTTATAGGTAAGAAGCTGAGGAATTTTTGAAAAACGCGCAAGCTCAGCATCAATATAATGCTTTAACTGAGTTGCTTGCTGGGCTGCTTTTTGCTCGGCCTGATTATAATAATGAGTTCGGCCATAGCAAAACACGACCGACAATAGCACTATCAGTACAACAAAAGATAAAAGAAGTTTTTTAGAAAAGGAGAACATGCCCTAGCTCACAACAAAATAGCTATAAAATTTAAGGGCGCTAGTTTAACGGGTTATGGGCGCTAACAACAGAAACTTTGTGTTAACAAATACAATAAATCTTAATTTATTTATAAACTGCTGCAAGTCTGTACTGACTCGCAACAGTAAACATCATTAGCGGTACTAAAATTACGAGTTAGTGGCTAATTGAGGCTTATTTTTAGCGTACTTGTATAAGCCGATCAGTGAAGCTGCAATCCAGAAAATCTCAATTACAAAGCTTGCAAGGTTAAAGTTGTAACACAAACTGATTAACAGCAAAATTGCCCCTGTTAAATTCATTATGTTGTACAATAACCCCGTTGGGGATGCTTTATTAAGTTGTAATAAAAAGAATGCACCAACAACTAAGAAAGTACCCGCCATACCTACAATATCAAATAACAGTGCTATCACACGTTTATCCTTTGCTTAAAAAACCCAACTAACTGGCCCTATCCTTGGGGAGGGTGTTTTTCAATCATTGAAACAGCAAAACCGGGCGAGTATATCAGGCTTGTTTATTGGTACAAGGTCAATTGTCCGCCTTACTAATCAGCCAATCTAAGCTTTTGTAGTTATTACATTTTTAAACGTATTGGGTTATTTAAAGGTAACCTTACCGCCAATTATTTTATAAGCTGGCGTACCGCGAATGATTGCTGGGCGCGCAAATGGGCGCTCGCATTGGGGGCAAATACACGGTGTAGTTGTGTAATCTTGGGTTATTCGCTCTATAAAACACTTTACTAAAGCGCCTTTGCCACCTTTTCTATATTTAAACAGCGCCGCTTTGCAAGCAGAGCAAAAAATATCGACTGTTTTAGTCGGCCCTTTTTTATTTGGCTTAGCCATACACTCCTTAACATACCTACATTGATACAAAGCAGGCATTTTAGCAGTTAATAAATAAAAACGTTACAGAAGCTAGGTAAACTGCCTAATAAGCGGTGGAGAAAACACAGGGGATTAAATAATAGGTACGATATAAAACGCCATAAAAGCGTTTCGCTAATCTCTAAAAAACAAACGGTTTAATTGCGCTGATAACACATTCATATTAAATGGTTTAATAATAAACCCCGACACTTTTGCTTTAATAACTTGTTTTACTGTATCAGCGTTATCTTCGCACGTGACCATAATAACAGGTAAATCGACTAAGGCTTGGTCGTGGCGTATGTTATCGAGCAAGTTTACACCGTCTACTTTAGGCATATGTAGGTCGGTTATTACTAAATCAAATTTTTGCTGACGCAGTATTTTTAACGCCTGTTGGCCGTCAGTCGCCTCTACAACATTTTTGTAATCAAGCTGCCTTAGCATGTTAATTAATACGTGGCGCATAAGTGGCATATCATCAACGACTAATATTTTCATATTTATCTTTATTGTATTTTAGCGCTTAAAGGTGGCGCCTTATTTAGCGTGCTTAGGGCCATACACCTATAATAAAACCCATTAATGTAAATTGTAATGTGTAATACCCAGCATTAATTATAAATAACTTGATTGGCCGCTGCTCATAAATGTAACTGAGCCCCAGCGAGCTACCTACCCAAAACAAACCGATGGCAAAACCTGTAAAGGCGCCCTCTCCCATTCCTGCCTCTTTACCTAAAAATAATGAAAGCACCACCGCCGACAAAAGTGCAAGTACCATACTGCCGCCAAAAATTAACGCCGGTTTTGCTGTTTGTAAATCAAGCTCCGTAAGGCCTGTACACTCTAACCAGGCATTTTTAAAAAAAGCGTTTGAATACCAAATACCGCCAAGCATAAAAGAGGAAAGCGCCGCCACAAGCACGGCAAAAAAATTAACATCAGTAAAATTCATACATACTGCCATAATGCATAGTGTACAAGGGTATTTTGACTGTAGTTAAAAATACCCTAAGCAGCAAATTATCGCCTTTAAAATATATGGTATAGGGCGCGTTGGTTTTTGTGGAGATTTTTAAAAATCGTCATAGGTGGCACATGTTTGTGCCTTTAAATCGGTTGGCGATAGCGCTACCTCAAGCCCTCGCTTACCTGCACTTACATACACTGTTTTAAAGGCCATAGCGCTTGAATGAATATAAGTGGTTAGGAGCTTTTTTTGCCCAAGTGGGCTAACCCCTCCCAAAATATACCCTGTGGCGGCTTGTACCTTTGGCGCGCTTGCCATTGCGACCTTTTTAGCGTGACTCAGTTTGGCTAATTGCTTTAAATTTACTTGCTGGGATACCGGTGTAACGGCAACAATTAACTGCCCTTCATTGGTTTCAAGCACGAGGGTTTTGAATACCTGCTCACTGTTAAGGTTTAACTTTTCAACGGCTTCTTGGCCATAACGCGTTGTATTAGCATCGTGTTGATAACTAAGTACATCGTGAGGCACATTTTGTTTTTTCAGTAATTCTATTGCCGGGGTCATACAATTTAGCCACATTATTTTAAGCGCATTATTAATCTACAATAAGGGTTAATCATTTTGAAGAGTAACTTAATAGCAGAGACGTAAAAAGCCTTTTATTGACGAGGGTATAGGTACAAAGGGTAAAGCAGTGTGGAGTCAATTGCACACGGGAACAAAATTGCTCAGTGAATTAATCGATTGAGTATACGCACTTTATAATATTGCTCGTAGCTGCCCAGTAATATTGTTAAACCACAGGAATTTGAGCCAAAAAAAACGGTGCATCAAGCACCGTTTTTTTTTAGTTTTTACGATAACTAATTACTTAGTTAAATCGTCAAAAAACTTTTTAACGCCGTCAAAAAAGCCTTGCTCTTTAGGACGGTTTTTTGAGCTATCTTTACCCATGCTCTCGTCTAACTCTTTAAGTAACTCGCGTTGACGCTCGTTTAAGTTAACTGGCGTTTCAATCACTACTTTACAAATTAAGTCACCTTGAGCACCACTACGAACCGATTTAACACCTTTGCCACGCATACGGAACATTTTGCCCGTTTGTGTTTCAGACGGTATTTTAAGTTTTGCACGGCCATCAAGCGTAGGCACTTCAATTTCGCCACCTAAACCTGCGGTAGTAAAGCTAATTGGCACTTCGCAGTACAAGTTATTCGCATCGCGTACAAAAATTGGGTGTTCGCGTACAGATACTTGCACGTATAAGTCGCCAGCTGGCGCTCCGTGCATACCCGCTTCGCCTTCACCGGTTAAACGAATACGATCGCCTGTGTCTACGCCTGCTGGAATTTTAACTGACAACGTTTTTGTTTTCTCAACACGCCCTTGTCCGTGACACTTATCACATGGGTCTGAAATAATCTGACCTTGCCCCTGACACGTTGGACACGTTTGTTGAACAGCAAAGAAACCTTGGCGCATTTGTACTTGGCCAGCACCATGACACGTAGTACATGTTTTAGGCTTAGAGCCCGCTTTTGCACCACTGCCATCACATGGTTTACAGCTAACCCATGTAGGTACTTTTATTTCTACTTCTTTACCACGGACCGCTTCTTCTAAGCTTAGGTCCATGTTGTAACGTAAATCTGATCCACGTTGTTGACGCGATTGACGACGGCCACCACCGCCACCAAAAATGTCACCGAACACATCACCAAAAATATCACCAAAATCGCCTTGACCACCACCGCCAAAGCCACCGTGACCGCCGCCACCGCCTTGTTCAAAGGCAGCATGGCCGTATTGGTCATACATTTGACGTTTTTGATCGTCGGTTAAAATCTCGTAAGCTTCTTTTACTTCTTTAAATTTAGTTTCGAGATCTTTATCACCGGCGGTACGATCTGGGTGATATTTCATCGCTAAGCGTTTATACGCTTTTTTTATGTCTCTCTCGCTTGCATCTTTGCTTACGCCGAGAACTTCGTAATAATCGCGTTTTGACATATCTATCACACTACTCTTTTCTATTTGCAGCTAGGCTGCGGGATAAACCGATAAATCACATCGATTTATCATGAAAATTTTAAACCTTAAATACATACAAAAGGCGCGACAAGCTGTAGCCTGCGCGCCTCAAAAGTTCATCCTACCCTAAAAACTTGAGCAAATCATGTTGTTTAGGCTAGTTAGAAGCTTAGCTGACAATTACTTGTCGTCTTTTACTTCTTCAAACTCAGCATCAACTACATCGTCGTCTTGCTTAGCAGACTGTTGTGGTTGCTCGCCTGCATCTGCGCCACCTTGTTGCGCTTTAGCTTGAGCGATTTCCATTAGCTTTTGAGACTTTTCAGCAAGTGCTTGCGTTTTAGCTTCAATTTCTGCTTTGTCGTCGCTCTTAATAGCTGCTTCAAGGTCAACAACAGCTGCTTCAATTGCATCTTTGTCTTCGCTTGGTAGTGCATCGCCAGCTTCTTCAATTTGCTTGCGAGTACCGTGTACCATTGCATCAGCTTGGTTACGAGTTGCTACTAGCTCTTCAAACTTTTTATCTTCTTCCGCGTTAGCTTCTGCATCACGAACCATTTTTTCTACTTCTTCATCGCTTAAGCCTGAAGACGCTTGAATCGTGATTTTTTGCTCTTTACCTGTATCTTTATCTTTCGCTGATACATGTAAGATACCATCCGCATCTACATCGAAAGTTACTTCGATTTGTGGAGTACCACGTTGTGCTGGACGAATACCTTCTAGGTTAAATTGACCTAGAGATTTGTTGTCGCTAGCACGCTTACGCTCACCTTGTAGTACGTGAATCGTAACGGCAGATTGGTTATCTTCTGCTGTAGAGAACGTTTGCGATTTCTTAGTAGGAATCGTTGTATTTTTCTCAATTAGCGCGGTCATTACTGAGCCCATTGTCTCAATACCTAGCGATAATGGAGACACGTCTAGTAATAGTACGTCTTTAACGTCACCTGCTAATACACCACCTTGAATTGCCGCGCCTACTGCTACAGCTTCATCAGGGTTAACATCTTTACGTGGCTCTTTACCAAAGAACTCAGCAACTGTTTTTTGTACTAGTGGCATACGTGTTTGACCACCTACTAAAATGATATCGTTAATATCATTTACAGATAAATCAGCATCCGCTAGTGCACGTTTAAGTGGCTCAATTGACTTAGTTACTAAGTCTTCAACTAATGATTCAAGTTTAGCACGCGTTAGTTTAACGTTCATGTGCTTAGGACCTGATGCATCGGCAGTTACGTACGGAAGGTTAACTTCTGTAGATTGTGCAGATGATAGTTCGATTTTCGCTTTTTCAGCCGCTTCTTTAACACGTTGCATAGCAAGCGGATCGTTTTGTAAATCGATGCCTTGGTCTTTCTTGAATTCAGCTACTAAGTAGTTGATTACGCGGTTATCGAAATCTTCACCACCTAAGTGAGTGTCACCGTTTGTAGCAAGTACTTCAAATGTGTGCTCGCCTTCAACTTCATCAATTTCAATGATTGATAAATCGAAAGTACCACCACCTAAGTCGTATACTGCAACAACGTTTTCACCTTTGTTTTTGTCCATGCCGTAAGCAAGGGCAGCAGCTGTTGGCTCATTGATAATACGTTTAACTTCAAGACCCGCAATACGACCAGCATCTTTTGTTGCTTGGCGTTGTGAATCGTTAAAGTATGCAGGTACTGTGATTACAGCTTCAGTTACTTTTTCACCTAAGAAGTCTTCTGCTGTTTTCTTCATTTTTTTAAGTACTTCTGCAGAAATTTGTGGTGCAGCGCGTTTTTCACCGCCCGCTTCAACCCATGCATCGCCGTTATCAGCTTTGATGATTTTGAACGGCATAATACCGATATCGCGTTGTACTTCTTCGTCTTCAAAACGACGACCAATTAAACGCTTAATTGCAAATAACGTGTTAGTTGGGTTAGTAACCGCTTGACGCTTAGCAGGTTGACCTACTAGCGTCTCGCCGTCTTGCGTGTAAGCAATAATAGACGGGGTTGTGCGATCGCCTTCCGCATTTTCAATAACACGTGCTTTATCACCATCAAGTACTGCAACACAAGAGTTTGTAGTACCTAAATCGATTCCAATAATTTTACCCATGAATCTTCTCCAACTTCAAATTCGTTAATACGTTCGATGACTAGTAAATAGGGATGCCACAAAGTTAATTCAACTGTAAAAATGAAAAAAAATTCATTTTTTGTAATTTATTTAACAAAAAACCTTAATAAAAGTAGGGTTTGATGTTTTTTACGCCAAATACACCTATTCAACACAACTAGTCTGACCAGTTGTTATGTGCTATATATGTCTGATAATGATAATTTCAAGGATATTAACGATGCATTTTGATGACTTATTAAAACAAGCCTCTGCTATTTCAAACTCTTCTTCCGCTTCGCTTGCCAATAACAGCAATACAATGGAGTTTCCTGCTAATTGGTGCCAAGGTAGAACCGCTTTTGGTGGCCTTTCTGCTGCACTACTTTATCAAGCAATCAGAAAACACATTGACCCAAGTAGACGATTACTGTCTTTGAGCACTAATTTTGTTGGGCCGCTGCTTGCCGACACGCCTTTTTCCTTGTCAGTTGAAATTTTACGCCAAGGTAAAAGCAGTACTCAGGTATTAGCTAAAGTGATTCAGAGTGAACAAGTGTGCGTTATTGTCCAAGCGTGTTTTGCTATTGATAGGCAATCGGGTGTTAATGTACCGGTTAGTAAAGAAATGGGATTAAAGCCTGTGGATGCACGTCATACATTGCCGTTTATTGAAGGGCAAATGCCTGAGTTTTTTCAGCATGTTGATTTATGTCCGCAACAAGGCGCTATGCCTTTTAGCGCTGCACAGACCTCGCATTTAGGCGGCTGGATGCGCTTTAAACATACCCCAGAGGCAATTACCGAAGCACATATAATAGCCCTTACCGATGCATGGCCTCCTACATTATTACAAATGTTTAAACAGCCGGCTCCTGCAAGTAGCATGTCGTGGTATTTAGAATTTGTGCAAGAGCCAACGCTTACACCCGGTGAATGGTTAGGCTTTGAAGCAATTACACATCATGCTAAAGGGGGTTATGGCTTAGAAGATGGCTGTATTTGGTCGCAATCGGGGGAGCTAATAGCTTTGACACGTCAAACCGTTGCTTTGTTTGATTAAGTACCGCTTAGCTTACTAATGAGCTTAGTGGTAACCACTCATTATTTGTTGATATTTTCCCTTTGCTTTTATAGTTAGCAGGCCTTTATCAAATGTTTTTTGCAGCACTGCGTTGTTAAAATAAGCAGGGCGTGGGGCTTTTGGAAAAATTGGGTGAATATTAACGGGTAATGAGTGCGCATAGTCATTATTATAGTAATGAAATATGCGCTCATCGAGGATAATTACATCCACCCAGTCTTTCATTAGCCTATCGACTTGCGCACGCTGATTGACTACTTCTTCATAACTTGCAAACTGAGCAACCCCTTTTGCAAATGGGGGTGGTAAATAAGCTGTCGCATGTTGAAATCCTAATACACTTTTATTGTTTAGCTCTTTTATAGTCTCAATAGTAAAGTTGCGCTTTTTAAGTGATACCGCCACATTTTTGTAACTCAATACTGGCTGATAACTAGGGTAAATACCTGCGCCGCGCTTTCCTGCGTAATTAAGCAGTATATCCACATTACCGCTATGCAGTTGCTGCTCGGCGCGCTTGTTAGACATGTAAATAACCACAATATTATCTAAGCCCTGCTCAATAAGTGCCGCTTTAATTATATTACGTTGTATACCCGTATCTGTTTTTTCTATTACATAGGGAGGAATAGTCGCACTGGCAGCAATCACAATTGGCTGTTTTTGCCAAGCGGCAGACACTGGCGGGCTTATAAAAAAACAGGTAATAAAGCAAAGTAATAACAGCCTCACATCTATCCTTGACGTATTGTTATTGCGCTTAATGATGAATCGCGTTGTATTAATAACTTAAATATAGCAAAATTGCGTAAACATTCTTCTTTGATGGTTATAACTTGCAAACAATTTGCCCGTGCTGCGACCTAATAATTGATATACCCGCAATAGCCGATAAGCAAATGGCCGTGTGCCCGCATTGTCACCATAAGTTGTGCGAAGGTGATGTAAACAACGACAGTAAAGTAGTTGCGCTAAGTATTGGCTCATTACTAATGCTATTAAGCAGCATGTTTTACCCGTTTATTTCATTTAGTAGCAGCGGAATAACGCAAACCATCACCCTGCCCGATGCTGCCCGAATTTTATTTAATTACGACAGTGAGTTACTTGGCTTATTTATTGATTTAAGCATTATTGCGCTGCCAATGAGCTTACTGATCATTCTTATTCCTATGCATCTTGGGCTTTTGCAATCTTTGCCTGAGGCCATCGCTAGGCGATTGCTCAAGTTTACCTTGGCCCTTGAGCCGTGGATCATGTCTGAAATATTTTTAATTGGCGTGTTAGTAAGCATGGTTAAAATTATGTCGCTTGCCGACATTAGTTTTGGCACCAGCTTTTGGGCATATATTGGCTTTGTTATTATGTACATTGCGGCGCTTGCCCATTTAAATAAGCAGCGCTTATGGGCACATATTAAACCAGCAACAACACTCGAAGACGCAGCACATGCCAAACGCGCTATTGATCAAAACATTAAAGCTTGCCACGTATGCCATCAACTGTGTAAAAGTAGTATTTGCCCGCGCTGTCACACTAAAACCCATGTAAGAAACCCCAACAGTGTTCAAAAAGCAACGGCTTGGTTGGTGACCTCTGTACTGTGTTACATACCTGCAAATCTATTACCAATAATGCATACCACCAGCCTGGGTGATGTGTCACCGTCAACCTTAATTGGCGGCGTACTGACACTTTGGAAAAGTGGTTCCTACCCCATTGCTGCCATTATATTTTTGGCCAGCGTAGTGGTGCCACTGGCCAAAGCCTTTGTGCTTAGCTTTTTATGCATTATGGTGGCAAAACCTGCTAACAAGCACACAAAAGGCTATACTAAAATTTATCAACTTACTGAATTTATTGGCAAATGGTCAATGATCGATGTATTTGTTGTTGCTATACTCGTTGCCTTAGTGCAACTAGGCAACTTAATGTCAATTACCCCAGGGCTAGGCATTGTATTTTTTACTGTTATGGTAATATGCCAAATGATGGCTGCACATGCGTTTGATCCGCGCTTGTTGTGGGATACACCAAAAAACAAACATTCAGAGAATAAAGCATGACCGAAACGGCTAATGTAACAACAAAACCAAAAATTTCTGCTATTTGGATTATTCCACTGATAGCCTTATTAGTTGGTATATGGATGTTGTATCAATACCAAGCAAATGTAGGCCCTACTATTTATATAAAAATGCCCCACGCAGAGGGCATTATTGCAGGTAAAACAGAAATAAAAGTGCGCAGTGTTAAAATTGGTCAAATTGATGCTATACGCCTTTCTGACTCGCAAGATAGCGTTATTGCCCGCGCACAAATAGACAAAAACTATAATGAGCTCCTCACCGAGGATGCCAAAATTTGGGTTGTTAAACCTCGTATAGACGAAACGGGCATTAGTGGTATGAGTACGCTTTTGTCGGGTGTTTATTTAGAGTTTTCACCGGGGGAGAGTAAAAAACTAAAAGAGCGTTTTGTATTACAAGACGAGCCAGCCCTTATTGGTAAAGATGTAAAAGGTGGGCGTTTTCAGTTACTCAGCTACAACGCTGAAGTGCTAGAGGTAAGCACTGGGATATTTTTTAAAAACTATAAAATAGGCCAAATAGAAACCGCTACTTTTGACTGGAAAAACCAAGCAATGAAGTACGGTATTTTTATTAACGAACCGTATCAAAACCTCATAACATTAAACTCTATATTTTGGGTTAATGCCGGCATTGAAATAGATTTGTCGGCCGATGGTATTAATATAAGTACCGGCTCATTAAGTAAACTCCTCAAAGGCGGTATTTCGGTTGGCTTGCCAGAGCAACAAGCCCCAGGTGACTTAGCCCAAGACGGCCACAACTTTTCGCTAAGCCAAAGCTACAAAGAAGCACTAGAAGAGCGCTTTTACGACTTTGATTACTACATTATTGATTTTGAACAATCTATACGTGGCCTAAGACCCGGCGCTCCTGTGGAATATCGCGGCACCCGAATTGGTACCGTGGTAGAAGCCCCCGCTAACGTTATTGTTAATGGTAAACCTGCACATTTTAAAAACCATAATACAGCGGTGCCGGTACTGATTAAAATAGAGTATGGTCGTTTATATCACGATAGCGCAGCGGCCAAAGAGTTTTGGCAAAGTAGCCTAACCGGCTGGATAAAAAATGGTATGCGCGCTTCTTTAAAACCCGGCAACCTTTTAACTGGCGCAGTGTATGTAGATTTTGATATATACCCCGACGCACCAAAAGCGCATTTAGCAAAACTTGCCCAATATGATGTATTTCCGAGTATTTCTAGCGGCATTACGGTGCTTGCCGATCAGGTCTCGGATGTGCTTAACAAGGTAAACGATTTAAAAATTGAAGACAGCCTAGCGCAAATGCAGGCTACATTTAGTGACTACCAAGCGCTTGCTAACGAAATGCGTGCGTTATTAAGCCAAAAAGATACCCAAAACTTACCCGGCGACTTTAACCGTAACTTTGATAAAATGACCAAAAGTATGGAGCAGTTTGAAGTGACCATGCGTCAATTTGATAAAACCATGGCAAGTTATCAGGCCGGCTCTGAGTTTCATCATCAATTACAGCAAACCTTGCTTGAATTTAAACGCTTAAGTGAAGAAATTCAGCCTCTTACACGGGGTTTAAACGAACAACCTAATATGTTTATTTTTGATAAAGCACTCCCTGCTGATCCACAACCAAGGAAGCAATAATGAAACACTTATTTTTAGCCATAACCGTGTTAATTACCCTTGCAGGGTGCAGTGCGTCAATTCAAACCGCAACGCAGTATTATCAGTTTGAACAACCCATTGCTTCATCATCACGCCATGTAAAAGAAACTGATGCCCAATTAAGAGTGCAAACTGTAGCCCTTAGAGGCGCATTAAATAATTTGGGCATAGCAATGAAAATTGATAGCAACCAAATTCATGCGGCAAATTACAACCTATGGGGTGAATCGCCCGATGTGATGCTCACCGCTACAGCGCAACAAACCCTTTTTAATGCAATGCCTAATTGGATGGTTATTAAGGGCTTACCGGTAATTACCGAGCTTGATCAGCAAACGTTTTACGAGCTTGAATATGAAGTGCACCACTTTAATGGTGATATGCAAGGCAACGCTGATATTTCTGGCCTGTGGCGCTTATATTACACCCACCCAGAAACCGGCCGCAGCCTGATTAGTGTGCATAATTTTTCGCATGTAGTTCCAATAGAAGATGATGGTTACGATGGCTTAGTGGCTACCCTTGAGCAAACTTGGCAAAACATAAACCTAAGCGTAGCAAAAGCCATAGAGCAAGCGCGTCTTTAATAAGCATATATAATTATGGCGGTTTTATCATTATTAATAACCGCCTTGCCTACCCTATTAAAACCTAACTTTAATAATACGCACTGAGAAGCGGTGTTATTAGCTGCGCAGATAGCACTGACCTGCTTTATCCCAAGTGCGTGCCTATTATGTAATAGCGCTTTGGCCGCTTCAAAAATATAACCGTTTTTCTCATAACGGGTTAACAAGGCAAAACCTAAATCTGGCAGTTGCAGTACGTCGCGTTTATAAAAGCCCACAACTCCTAGTACTTCACTATTGTGTAAAGTAATAATATAAGGGCCAAACCCTTGGTGTTTATGGGATGCCCTAAACGATTGCTCAATGTAGCGCGTGGCATCGCTGTGCGTATAAATGGCTTTATCGCCAATATATTTTATAAAATTTGGCTGATTCACCAAAGTAAGTAACATGGCTGCATCGTGCTCATTTGCATAGCGTAATAATAAACGTTGGGTTTTAAATACGGCCTCCACGTTATCTCCTATAAAAAGTTATTTTGTACGTAAATTTTTATTGACTGAAATACAAAACCGGATTATTTTTGCGCCGATGTTTTTACAGGCACAACAATAGCGGCATGCTTCTCTTGCACCGTCTGGCGCCAAAGCCAACGCGTTTCCCTTTCGCTATTAATTTAACATAACAGCAAAGCACCCTACGCGGCAAAAGCAGTGACTTGGCACGTAATAACTATTACCTGCTTTGTTTTTGTTAAGCAATTTATTATTTAAATATGCTTTTAATTTTGTGAATCTTTAAATGCTTGAACCTTCTGCATTAAGTTTACTGCCACCAGCGGTGGTTGTGGTATTGGCTGTTGTTTTACGCCGCCCTATTTTATCTTTACTTATTGGCGCTTTAGTTGGCTTAGTAATAGCCGACCCAGCTCAGGTGCTTGCTAACTTTGCCAGCACATCACTTAAAGTAATGACCGACGAAACCATAGGTTGGTTAATACTCGTGTGCGGAGGCTTTGGCGCTTTAATCGCTTTATTAGTGCGCACTGGCGGTGCGTCGGCGTTTGGCAAATTAGCGCTAAAATACACTAAAGGTAAACGCTCTTCTTTATTTATGACCTTTTGTTTAGGTGTGGTTATTTTTATTGATGACTATTTAAATGCGCTTACCGTTGGTGAAACGATGAAACGCATTACCGATAAATTTAAAGTTAGCCGAGAAATGCTCGCCTACGTTGTAGATTCAACAGCGGCACCTATTTGCGTACTTGTCCCTTTATCGACTTGGGCGGTATTTTTTGGCGGCTTGTTAGTCGATAACGGCATTGCCGAGGAGGGCAAAGGCATTGCGGTTTATATTCAAGCCATTCCTTATATGTTTTACGCCTGGTTTGCAGTATTGGTGGTTTTGTTAGTGGTACTGGGTGTTATACCTGCTATTGGGCCTATGAAAAAAGCCGAAAGGTTAGCGCAAGTTGAGCAAGCCACTGTAGACCCTGCGCAATTTAGTGATATTCAAACAGCCGACGAATACGCTGTAAAAGCAGTAGAAGAAAGCTTTGAAGATGCCGACCCTAAAGGAAAATTACACAACTTTTTACTGCCTATAATTTTACTAGTAGCCTTTACAGTTTACTTTGAAATAGATGTATATAAAGGCTTATTGGCAACTATGGCGGTAACGCTTCCTTTTTATGCACTACAAAAATTAATGAGCTTTAGCGAAATGATAGAGCGCATGCTTGATGGCTTTAAAAGCATGATACCGGCTATTGGCACTGTAATAGCGGCATTTATATTTAAAGATGTGTGCGACTTAATTAGCTTACCGCAGTTTGTGATCGGTAGTTTGAGCCCGTACATGACTGCACAATACTTACCGGCGGTGGTATTTATTGCTATGGCGGTGTTAGCGTTTGCTACAGGCTCTAGTTGGGGTATTTTTGCTGTGTCGATCCCAATAGTTATGCCACTGGCAACTGCCGTTGACGCTAATATTCCACTGGTTATTGGCGCGTTGTTATCGGCCTCATCATTTGGTAGCCAAGCCTGTTTTTACTCAGACTCTACCGTACTTGCAGCACAAGGCTCTGGCTGTAATTTAATGAGCCATGCAGTAACGCAACTGCCTTATACATTAGTTGCCGCGGCACTTGCCGTTGTCGGCTTTATTGTTATGGCATAAATTAAGTTAATTTAAATAAAACACCCCAATGTAGTACTACATTGGGGTGTTTTACCAATCCACAATAATACTTAATTAAGCGGATTGGCATTCTTTTAGCTGTATAAATATATATAGCTTATTTTTGTAATTTAATACCATTGTAATAGGTTTCAAGCGATTGAATTTTGGTTTGATTTGGTAAATCAGCAAAGTCGCTTTCTACAAACTTAGTACCACGTAACTGCACATTTAAACGTGCGGCTTGTGGGTTTAACATAGTTTGTTTGTAGTACTGCTTAATATCCTCAAGCGTTACTTTTTCAACTTCATCAATTAGCTTTTGCTTAGAGTCAAAGTTAAAGTTTTCGCGATACCAATCAGTAATAAGTGGCCCCATTTCATCGCTTAGGTTTTTAGGCTGCTCTTTTAGTGATACAAGCGTGGCATTTTTAAGTTGAGCAAAAGTATCTAAGCTCATATTATCAAGCTCTACCGCGTACTCTTTTTTGAATTGATCAAAACGTGCCTGTATTTCTTTTGGCCCTTTAACAGGTGTTTGAATAAACAAGCCAATTGCCGAGTAATCCTCTATTGGGCGAGCCAGCGCGCCTACGGCGTATGCAAGTTGCTCTTCGGTACGCATTTTATCAAATGCAATGGTTCTAAAGTGGCTTTGTAACACCGCAGCTTGCGCTTTTTGTTTATACCCTGGCACTGGGTGAACAGTCATATCAACAACTGCCACATCAGCAACATCAATATCTTTTTGCAATACTCGCGTTTCGCCTGGCTGTGGTAACCATGCTTTACTACGCGCAAACTCACTCGATGTATGATTGCTTGGTAAAGTGGCACTTAACTCAGTGGCTATCGATTCTATATCTTGTTGGTTGTAATTACCGTAGCTAAATACACGTAAATCGTTGGTGGCAAATGTGGCTGTTTTTAGCTTGTTTAAATCGGCAACGCTTAGCGATTCTGCCGCTTTTATCAGTGCCTCTGTATCAAAGCTGCCTGTGCGGATAAGTTTAGAGTAGGCGCCAAATGCTTGTGCATACGGAAATTGCTTTTGCTGATTTAACAAACCACGTATATAGCGATCAATTGCTTGGGTAAATGCTTGTGCAGTTACGTCGGCTTTTAACCCGCTTAGCGCTTGTTTTAAAAGTACATCTTGCTTATCGGTAAAGCCACTCATTGATAAAACTAAACCATTACTTGGCGCAAGGTTTACACTCATGCCGGCAATGGCGGCTTCGGTGCTTAGTTGGCTTTGTTGAATGTTATATAAGTCGGCCCATACTGAGTAAAGTACTTCAGCATTAATATCATTTAAGCCTGGTTGGGTATTAATATATACCTCAACCAACCCCTTAGGCTGGGCAGCAAATTTTTGGCTTGCTTGGCGCCATACTTTTACGCCGTTTTTATCGTAAGCCAGTTTAGGGTGTTTCTGCTCTTTAAACTCAGCTGTTTTAATCGCGAAGCTTTCAGGTAGTAAGTTATTTACACTTGGTAAAGCAAGCTTAAACTCGCTTGATGTTTTCCAACTGGCAATTTCGGCATCGCTAATATCTTCTATGCGGTATTTACCATCATAAAAATGCAGTTGCGAGTCGGTTTCTTCTTGTTGCGAAATATACCAAACGCGCAGCGTATCGGCATTTAATTGTTTAAGTACCTCGTTTATCGCCTCTGCGTCAAATTTGGCATAATAGTAAGGTGCATCAATGGCATGATTTAATGGGTAATCTTGCATGCTACCAGTAAGCGCGCTGACATAGCTAAACTCATCGCCTTTTTCTAAAAACTTAAATTGATTGCTAAGTGATGTACGAATTTCATTAAAGTACTTAGCATCTACACCTTCTTTTTTAATCAGTTCAATGTATTGCATAATAGTTGCGACAATTGTTTCGCGGTTTTTCATGCCTTCATCGGTTAATTCTAGCGAAATAGTAAGCGCGCCGTAATTGCCGTACTGACTAGGAGAAGGAGACGCTGTTAATTGCGATACCCAGCCTTTGTCGCGTAGTAATTGTGCCGGGCTACCTGGCATCTCATTACTTAATAAATAACTGACATAACGGTTAGGTTTAACCGCAAAGTCGCTGCTGTTGTTATTAATCGTAAACTCAAGTTGCAGCTGTTTTACGTCTTCATTAGGTGAGTAATATACTTTTTTGCCACCGGCTTTATCAAAATCAAGCTCTGCAGTAACGGTTGGCTTTTCAATGTGTTTATTTTCGATATCGGCAAAATAAGTTTTTGCTTTTTGCTCCATTTGCTCAATTGGCAAGTTTGAAATAAGCGCCACTTTCATGATATTTGATGAATAGTATTTATTGTAAAAGTCGACCGTTTCTTTGTGTAATTGGCTGCCTTCTTTGTCTCCTAGCGTTTCTAGGTTACCAATTAAAAAGCGATTTGCCGGGTGATCACCCATCATTTTACGGGCAAGTTTAAACTGGCCAAAAAAGTCCATTTCGCGGCGCATCGACCACTCGGCATTTACAGCGTTTTTTTCTTTATCTGCATATTCAGGGTACAGCTTAGGGGCTTTAAAAAAATCAGCAAAACGGTCTAGCGCTTCATCAAAGGCATCGTTATTAATTTTAAACATGTAGTTGGTAATATCGAGCCAGGTATACGCATTATTTACCCCGCCATTTTTGGTCATAAAGTCAGAGTAGCCTTTTGTATCGGGGTAGCGCTCTGTGCCTAAAAAAAGCATATGCTCTAAGTAATGTGCCATACCTTGCTGCATCATAGGGTCGTGTAGTAAGCCTACGCCTACACTTAGCGATGCTGCTGATTTTTCAGCGCTTGGATCAGAGACTAAAATGACTTCTATTTCGTTTTCGAGGGTAAGAGTTTTATATTCACGCGTATCATTTGGGCTTACAACTAATGTGTCTGAGAGTAAGAAGCTTTGCGAAGAACTAGCAACCGATGAGGTAGATGATGTATTTGTACAGCCACTTAAAACTGCTAAAGCGATGACGCTAAAACCAAGAATTTTTTTCATTATGTTTTTCCATTAAAATTGCGCTTAGGATGCGCTCAAAACAACGTAATAGAGCTAAATTAACACTAACAATTAAGGGTTTACCACAAAATAATACTAATTTATGTAACACATTGTGAAAAACACCTGCATACTTAAAGTCAGTAAAATAATAACGAAGGAAATAGGATGGAAAAAATAATAATACTCGCCATGTTTGCACAAGTAACGTTATCGCTCGTTGTAATGTTAATTATGGGCAAGCGACGCTTTGCTGCTGCAAAAAACAAACAATTACAGTTGAGCGATTTTAAAACCATGCGCCTTGATAACGCAGGCGATACCGTACGCGTAGCTGATAGAAACTTTACCAATCAGTTTGAAATACCAGTGCTTTTTTATATCGGTTGTATTGTTGCATTGCAACTTAACAGCGCTAGCTACTTAATTACTGCGCTTGCGTGCTTATTTGTTATTTCGCGTATTGTGCATACGGTTATTCATATTGGCAGTAATAATGTAAGACTGCGCTTTAATGTTTTTTTACTAGGCTGCGCCAGTGTGTTTGCTTTATGGCTTGCGATTGTTTGGCGAATTTTAGCATTTTAGTAAAAGCGGCTTAATTAGCCGCTTTTTTATTTACTGTTTAACACATAATTAGTATTTAGCGCGTTTTAAGCGTTTACCCACACCAAGCAGTGCAATTAAGCAAAAACCAATACCCATACTCCCACCCGAACTGCTCGATGAGCCAGCCTCTGCTGATGAATCGTCTTGGCTTATTAATGTATTGGCTGTTGGGTTTAAGTTGGCAGATGAAAGCGGGTCGTCATCTAATACCACCACACTATTAATAGTTACAAAGTTAGCGCTGCTCAGAGCGACGTCGCTACTTGAGCATTGTTCACTGGTTATATCAACCAACGGGATATCGCCGCAGTGTACCAATCCAGCAATATTATCGAGCGTAGCTTGGCTTTGCGCTGTAATTTGTCCAAATACTGTAAAACCGCCATTTTGAGTATCAAGCGCTTCGCTATTATCAACCACATTAAAAAACCACTGGCTCGTTGCGCTGTTTTCATCGTTGGCTAATTTAGCCATCGCGATTGTGCCCTTCACATTAGATAAAACAGGCTCATTAACAACAGCAGGCTTGGTGGTTATTGGCACTAATTCGTCGGTAAATGTAAAGCCACCACCTTGTATTACAAAGTCGCTGACTGAGCGGTGTATTACGGTTTGGTTGTATGCGTCATCTTCAATATAACTTAAAAAGTTAGCAACCGTATTGGGGGCTTGTTGATCAAACAAGTTAAGCTCTATCACCCCGTGCGAAGTTTGCATTTCAACAATAGTGGCTTGGCTAGTAAAGCACGAAAACGCAAGTAGTGAGCCAATCAGGCACTTTTTCATTATGAGTCCTTTTTGTTATTGTTATTTAAATTAAGTGTTAATTATAATCCACACTATACGCCAAGAAAAAGCATTTAAAAGGCACAACTACAATTAACACCCTTTTAGTTACACTTCATTACATATTCTTTTAAATAACACTCGCTGTATTCGCTTTGTGTAAAAGCATTTAATAATTTAATATTACTTTTAAAACTCGAATATAAAAAAGTATAAAATAAGTACGTTATTTATCGCTAAATTAGTTTAAACTAACCGCCTAATAAATTAAGCACACCATAATAAATGGGTATTTCATGCGTATAATTATTTTATTTTCAGTTATTTTATCTGTTATAGGTTGTACAAACTCACCTTTAAACACCTCCACTGCCCCACAGTATATTACTGTATTACATACTAACGATAATCACGGGCGCTTTTGGCATAACGAAAAAGGTGAATATGGTATGGCAGCGCGTAAAACGTTAATTGACGCTTTACGTAACAAAGCTCAACAGCAAGGCCATGCAGTATTGCTGCTTTCTGGCGGTGATATTAACACCGGTATACCTGAGTCAGACTTACAACACGCAGAGCCTGACTTTAAGGGGATGTCGTTACTCGGTTACGATGCTATGGCAATTGGTAACCATGAATTTGATAACCCACTGAGCGTTTTAAGTAAGCAGCAGCAATGGGCTACCTTTCCTTTACTGTCTGCAAATATTTTTGACAAAGCAACTGGGGAAAGCGCATTTCAAGGCTATAAAATTTTTGAAAAGGGGGGCTTAAAAATTGCGGTTATAGGACTTACCACTACAGACACCGCTAAAATAGCTAACCCACAATATATTGGCCATTTAGAATTTAAAGACCCCGTTGATGTGACGGCAGCTCTCGCTAAAAAAATTAATGAGCAATACAACCCCGATATCACTATTGCACTTACTCACATGGGCCATTATGTAGATGCAAACTTTGGGATTAATGCCCCGGGCGATGTCACACTTGCCCGCTCTTTACCCGCTAATACCTTAGATATGATTATTGGTGGTCACTCGCAAGAGCCGGTTTGTATGGCAGCTAAAAATAAGAATGACGATAACTTTAAACCCGGTCTTGCGTGTAAGCCCGATCAGCAAAACGGCACATGGATTATGCAAGCACATGAGTGGGGCAAGTATGTGGGTAAGGCAGAGTTTAAGCTAGAAAACGAAAAGCTCACCCTACTCGATTATAAATTGTTGCCAGTTAATTTATATGTTGATGAAATTCAAGCCGATGGGTCTAGTAAACAAGTATTAGCCAACGAATACATTAAACCCGATCCGACCCTAGAAGCTTTTTTAGCAAGTTACCAAGCAAAAGGCGCAAAACAAATTGCAGGTAAAATTGGCAGTGTTGATGCGCGTTTAGAGGGCGATAGAAACAAGGTACGTTACCAACAAACTAATTTAGCGCGTGTGATTATACAAGCACAAATGAATGTAGTTGGCGCCGACTTTGGCCTTATTAGTGGTGGCGGAATAAGAAGCTCTATTGAAGCTGGCGATATTAGCTATAAAGATATTTTAAAAGTACACCCGTTTAAAAATCGCATTACTTACATGGACTGGCAAGGGCGTGATTTATGGAACTACTTAGAAACAGTGACCAGCTTCCCTGTTGATGCAGGTGCCTATTTGCAATATCACAAATTAGCGTTTACCCGTAAAAATGGCAAATTAGTCAGTGTACTCATTGATGGTAAGCCATTTGATGAAAATAAAACTTACCGTATGAGTTTAAATAGCTATAACGCATCAGGTGGTGACGGTTACCCTGCTATTAATAAACTAAAAGGGTTTGTTAGCACAGATGAAACCGATGCCCAGGCACTTAAAACCTTTGTCTCACAAAATAGTCCACTTAAAGCTGCGCAGTTTGCACCTAAATAACAAAACGTTATTAAAAGATAATGTTTAAGGAAAGTAGCTGACTACTTTCCTTTTATTTCTATGTTTCCCTTTGCAATATTTATTAAGCCGTAACTGTGTAAACGTGAGCGAGAGCCCTCGCCATATGCTTTAGGCGGATAATAAATGTCTTTCATATCAGGGTGTTCATTTAAGACTTCGTCAAGAGCTGCACGAATCTCACTGAGTGTTTTTTCTAAGCTGCTATTAAAATTTGGCCGCTTGCGTATAGTATGCCCAAGCTCAATCAACCTATAAAAGTACTTATTAGCAAGCTCTATAAGCTCATCTGGCACGTATTTATTTTGATTTAGCACAACATCTTTATTATCACGACAAAACTCTATTAATGCTAAATAAAAGCATAGCGGTTTGTTAGCTAAACACACTGTAGCCTCAGGCATATAACTATTACTGAGTGTTTTAGTGTTTAAATCAATGATCAATGCCAGCTCTTTTGGTTTTCCTAAGTCAGTATCAGCGTTCAGTGATGGGCCTTTTGCATCTACAGGCATACCTATAATAGACTTCAGCCATTTGCTAAATAAAATACTCAAAACCAAAAATAACAAACAAATTAAAAACCTGTTTTCTGACCAAAACTGTGCGTTTTTCTCAAACACTAAAGAGACATGGGTAGTGCTCGACTTGAGTGTTCTTACAAACTGGTTTGGCTTTAAAGTTAAAGGCTTAGCAGATTTTGGCACAATTTTAACTAAGCGAAGATTATTGTCTAAATAGCCGTTGAGCTTTAATAAGTAGTCTTGCACTGCATGTTGGTTACCCGAGTGCTTTAAAAGCTCATTAGAGAGCGCAATTAACGGTAAATCCAGTGCAACTTGTTTTTCGGTTTCAATAACCTGGCGTTTAATTGCGTCACTCTGCTCATTAATTACAGACACATAAAACACTAAACAGTTAATAATAAAAACAGCGCAGCCAAAAAAAACATATTTATACTTATCCATTTTTAACGCTCTCATCTTTAGCTGTTACCTGCTCTGAACTGCAATCCCAGTACGATTGCGCCTCTTTGTAATAACTCAGTGTTTGCTCCTTTGACATATCAAGAATATGACGCTGTACAGCACATAAAAGGTCTGTATTGTTTTGCTGCATTTTTAGATACCAGCGCGAACCTGAAATTTTATTACTTAAAGGGGTTATATAATTTTTTGAAAAACGAGCAGCATCACTTTCTTTCCAAAAAGACGCAATAATATCGACCTGCCCATTAGCTAATAAGTCACGAAGCTCGCTGTGCGAACTGGCGTAAGTAATATCTAGATTGGCTAAGTTGATATTTAAATCTTTAAACATTTTCTTTGGAAGTATATGGCCAGAGCGGCTTGTAGGGTAATCTAATAAGCCTATACGCTTATCTAAAAAGTATTGTTTTGTTAAACGTGGCTTCTCTTTTGAGGAGATAAAAAATGCGGTGTAATCAGAAAAGCCCACCACAGATTGATAGTTATAAGTTAGCTCTGCATTAAAGGCATCCATTATATTATTTTTTGCAAGTACGAGGTCTGCAATCCCTTTGCCGACAAAATCGAAGCTTTCCGTTGTACTGTCACCCCAGTAACCTTTAACTGAACCGTATTGTTTCGTTACCACGGTATCAAGGCATAGAGACTCTGTAAGCTTCTCTGCCACGCTTTGGGATGGCGTAAATACAATAAGCTGATTTTTGTTTTCACTGGCTGTTGTATAACATTGTGTTGACGTTTTTATTAGTTCTGGGAAATTTATTTCATCACTTTTAACGCTCACCTTTCCAACAGACCATGCAGCAACCATAACCAGAAACAAAAGTGTAACAAACGACAGTTTATGTAACATGACCTTTCCAAACCCCATCAATAAGATGTACCTAACAACGCTAAGGCTTTATTTGAACAATATTATTTACTTATTACAACAGGTAATTTTACCCATCAAAGGTAAGTTATTGATTTAATGCGATTATGAATAAGAAATAATGAATACTCTTGACTCCTTTCTATATTTAGCAAAAACAATCACAATGTTTACACCAGCTAATAGGTGAATAAAAATAAATGCAGGAAACATTGATGCGCATTAAAATTGCTACTCTCGTAGCAACAACGTTAATAATTGGTGCTGTTTTTACAACTTCTAAAGCGTATGCGTGGGGTCAAAATGGTCATCGAATTGTTGGGCATATTGCTGAGCAACATTTGAGTGACGAAACAGTGCAGAACCTGTTGCCACTATTAGAAGGACAATCCCTAGCTCAAATTTCTACTTGGGCAGATGAAATGCGATCTAGTCCTGAACTATTTTGGCGTAAAAAATCTTCACGCTGGCATTACATAAACCTTCCTAAAAATAAAACACTTTCTCTAAATCACGCACATACACACAGCAAAGACGATGTAACAAATATTCTAGAAGGTATTTACTTCTCTATTAATACACTTCAGTCATCTACCTCTTCCCTTAATGAAAAACAGTTTGCTTTAAAGTTTTTAGTTCACTTGGTTGGCGACAGCCATCAACCATTTCATGCTGGGCGAAGTGAAGATAGAGGCGGCAATTTAATTAAAGTTGATTTTTTTGACAACGAAACCAATTTGCATAGCCTTTGGGACACTGGATTAATAGAAAATGAAAACTTAGCTTACACTGAATACGCTCAGTTTATAGATACCAACGATGCAGCATTAATTAAAACATACTTAAACAGCAGCCCTACTACTTGGCTGATGGAATCTCACAAACTGGCCGAAGATATTTATACCTCAACCAGTGATGAAGTGAGCTATAGTTATGTTTTCAAATACAATCCGCTTGTTAAACAGCGTTTGCAAAAAGCAGGCGTTAGGCTTGCGGGTGTATTAAACTATTTATTTGATTCGTCAGATGAGAATAAAAAATTAAAAATAACGACAAAATAACAATCAACCTATAAATAAAAAACCTACACACGGGAATTAATTTATGTTTATACACTCTCTGGAGTATAGCTAAAATAATACAGCTAAAAATGTATTAATTACAAAATGTAAATAATTAATTGTAAAAGGAATTATAAAGTTTGCATTTCATAATACTGTCACATAGCGGCGGTAACATAACAATAAGTAATTAATCCAAATTTAGTTAAGTATACAAGTATAAATTGTGCAAATTAATTTTGCATATTACAAGAGTATAAATTCAACAACACTGCTGACTTTATACTACTTAAAATAACAATTTAATTATAACTTTCACGGGAAATGAAAATGAAGACTAAACTTCAAAAAACAGCACTCTCACTTGCTATCGCTGCGTGTGTAAGTGTAAGTGGCGCTGCATTCGCCAACGAAACAACCTCTGCGATTAAGGGTCAAATTACCGGTCCAAACGGTAACCCAGCTCCAGGTACCAAAATAACAATTTTACACGTACCGTCTGGCTCAGTTAAAACAACAGAAGCAAACGATGCAGGTTACTTTACTGCTAAAGGCCTTCGTGTTGGTGGTCCTTACAAGGTAATCGTTGATTCTGATGTTTATGCTGATCAAGAATTTAATAACATTATCCTAAACATTGGTAACGATTACCCAGTAAATGCTGCACTTGAGCCACAATCAAGCATGGAGCAAATTGTAGTAACGGGTGCACCTATCAGCTCTATGTCTGGTGGTACTGGCCCAGCGTCTACATTTACTTTAACTGATCTTGAAAACACGCCTGCTATTAACCGTGATTTAAAAGATATTATTCGTATTGACCCGCGTATCACAATTGATGATAGCCGCGGTTCAATTAACTGTGGTGGTGGTAACCCTCGTTACAACAGCTTAACGCTAGATGGCGTTCGTATGAACGATAACTTTGGTTTAAGCTCTAACGGTTACCCAACTATTCGTGCCCCTTTCTCTTTTGATTCAATTGAACAGGTTTCAGCTGAGCTAGCACCATTTGACGTACAGTACGGTGGCTTTACCTCATGTAACATTAATGCGGTAACAAAATCTGGTGGTAATGAAGTTCACGGTGGCATCTTCTACGATTTCACAAGTGATTCATTAAAAGGCGATAAAATTGAAGGCGAAGACGTTGATAACGGTAACTACACCGAAAAACGTTACGGCTTTAACGTTGGCTTACCGTTAATCGAAGATAAACTATTTTTATTCACTTCATACGAAAAACTTGAAGGTGTGCAACAGTTTAACTACGACGGTTTAAGCAGCGGCAGTGTAACTGCAGATGATATTGCTCGTATTACAAGTGTTGCTCAATCTGTATATGGTTATGACGTAGGCGGTATGCCTTCAAGTATGCCGGTTGAAGATGAAAAAATCTTAGTTAAATTAGATTGGAACATCAACGAAGATCACCGTGCAAACTTAATCTATAACTACAACGATGGTAATACGGTTTCACAGTCAGACACTGGTTCTAGCCGTGTTTCACTATCAAACCACTTTTACGACCAAAGTGCAGAATTTACTTCAATCATTGCTTCTGTTTACTCAGATTGGTCAGATGATTTTTCTACTGAAGTTCGTATTGGTAAATCAGAATTAGACGCAACGGTACAATCGCTTGATGCTGCAAGCAGCTTTGGTGAAATGCAAATTAGTACTGATAACGGTGGTACAGTTTACATTGGTCCAGATGATTCTCGTCAATCAAATGATTTAGACTACGATACCACTACATTTAAAGTAGCGGGTACATACTACCTTGACCAACACACAATTACTGCTGGTTATGAGTTTGAAGAGTTAGACGTATTTAACTTATTCGTACAACATACTGAAGGCGAATACCGTTTTTACAACGATAGAGATGCAGGCCTAACTGGTATAGATTTATTTGAACAAGGTATCGCAAACGCTGTTTACTACAACAATGCTGCCGGTACTAATGATCCTAACGATGCAGCTGCAAGCTTCTCATACGCTCAGCATACATTTTATGTTCAAGACGAATACGCATTTACAGACCTAGATGCAAACATCACATTTGGTTTACGTTATGATAAATACACAAGCGATGACGTACCTAACTTCAACCAAAACTTTACTGACCGTTACGGCTACAGTAACCAAAGCACATTCGATGGTATTGATTTACTTCAACCACGTGTAGGCTTCCAGTGGTATGCAACTGACGAGTTAGAAGTTCGTGCTGGTGTTGGCTTATTCTCTGGTGGTAACCCGAATGTTTGGTTATCTAACTCTTACTCTAACGATGGTATTACAAACATCGGTACTTACCGCAGCTCGGTTGATTTATTCAACACGCCTAACGTAAATGGCGGCACGCCTGGTTTTGAAGTACCACAAGAAATGTTTGATGAAGTTGCTAACACTGTAATTGGTTCAGGTGATGCTACAGTAAATGCAGTTGACCCAGACTTTGAAATTCCTTCAGAGTGGAAATACTCAATTGGTGCTACATACACAACTGAAAACGAGTATGTTATTTCACTTGATTACTTATACTCTAAGAAGAAAGATGCAGCGTTAATGCGCGATATCGCACTTGAAGATACAGGTGAAACAACTTTTGATGGTCGTCCTATTTACGAGTCAATCGAAGGCCGTGATGGTGAATACCTTCTTACAAATGTAAGTGGCGATAGCGGTGATTCATCGGTTATTTCATTAGCAGTAAGCAAAATGTTTGATAATGGCGTAAGCGTTAACTTTGGTTACGCGTACACAGATTCAGACGATGTTAACCCAATGACAAGCTCTGTTGCTGGCTCAAACTACGGTAACATTGCGCTAACGGATCCTGGTAACCCTGGTGTTGCATCATCTGATTACGAAATTCCACATCGTTTTACTATGACGCTTGGCTACTCTCATGAATTTGTAGATGGTTTTGCTACTCGCTTTAACCTATACGGTGAAGCATACAAAGGCTTACCATACAGCTACACATTTGACGGAAGTGATGACGCATGGGGCGATGCTAACTGGAATGGTGACCGTCAGTTACTTTACGTACCACTTGAAAACGATCCTAACGTTGTTTACGACATGAGCGCTGATGAAATTAACGCGTTTAACGACTTTATCGCATCTAACGGTTTAGAGCGTGGTGAAATCACTGGCCGTAATGCTGAAAACTCAGATTGGTTTGTTAAATTTAACTTTAAAGTTACTCAAGAATTACCAGGCTTTATGGATGGCCATAAAGGTGAAGCGTTCTTCGTAATTGATAACTTAACTAACCTGTTAAACGATGATTGGGGCGTACTTAAAAAAGGTCCTTTCGTTGGCGCTAGCATGATTTCAACATCAATTGATGAGCAAGGCCGTTACGTTTACTCAGGCTTTAATGAAAACAACGCAAATACATCAGTACAATCTGATGCGTCATTATGGCAAATGCGTGTAGGTGTTCGTTACACTTTCTAATCGCATTAGCGTAAAAAACGACTAATTAAAGCCCATCTTTTGATGGGCTTTTTTTTACCAACCAGCTTAATTAAATGATCTATTTATCCCCTCAAAATGATTAAGTATTATTGCGGATTGATTTTATAAGGCCTCTTTAAGCTCTTTTAGTAAATTTAGCAATTGGACTTGTTGCTGCTTACTAAATTTTTCAGCTAATTGCCCTTCCCAGTTTTGTGCATCACGTGCTATGAGCTTGTAAAGTGCATAGCCCTGCTCATTTAACATAACCTGCGTTACTCGCTTATCTTGCTGATTTAGCTGTGCTTCAACATACCCTCTTTGCAGCAATGATTTTATAACTCGCGAAACCGTTGACTTGTCCATATTGGCCTGAGTACATAAATCTTTTGCATTGCTTTTGCCATATTGTGCTAAGTTTGCCAACACCCGCCATTGAGGGATGGTTAAGTTGTATTTTTGCTGATAAACACGCGCAAAATCATCGCTTATGAGATTTGCCATTTGGTTCAACTGATAGGGCAAAAACTGATCTAGATCTATTTCCATTATTACTTTCTCATCGCATTTACACACTGTGAAAACTGTGCATTTTTATTTACAGGCTAAAACATGCGCCCATTTGAAATTACTCTCACTTGAGAGTACTTTAAACTAATTAGGGCCTGTTGACCTTTCAGGATTGAAATTTGTTCAATCTAGGGGCCATTTAATCGCGGCGCGAGGTTTGTAACCTAGTGGGCTAAGTAAAAACCGAGCAACAAAGAGTAAATGGCCCCTAGGCAGAACCCTTCGGGCAGCGCCTGTTTGGCATTTATGCTACGTTATGGCCTATTTATGGGGAACAACCACACTGCATAGGCTCTGCCTTGCCTAATTCCCAAACAGACTGCTGCAAATTCAACCTCGAAAGATAAACAGGCCCTAGAAAAATAAAACAATGTCACTCTCACAGGATCTAAATATGGCCAGCGAAATAAACTACATGAGCGGTTTTGGCAATGAGTTTGAAACCGAAGCGCTACCCGGTGCATTGCCTGTCGGGCAATTTACCCCACAAAAGGTGAAGTACAATTTATACACCGAGCAATTTAGCAGCACGGCCTTTACGGCACCGCGAGCCGCTAATCGTCGCACGTGGCTGTACCGCCTTCGTCCATCGGTGGTACAAGGTGAATACACCGCTATAGATAACGCTCTAATAAGAACAGCGCCTATAACTGAAGCAATTACGCCCCCTACAATGATGCGCTGGAGCCCTATTGATATTCCTTCAAAGCCCACTGATTTTATTGATGGCTTAATTACAATGGCTGCAAATGGCAGTGCCAATGGACAAACCGGTATTGGTATTCATGTTTATGTTGCTAACAGTTCTATGCAAGAGCGTTATTTTTGTAATGCCGATGGTGAGCTATTGTTTGTGCCTCAGCATGGCGAACTGTTATTACACACTGAATGTGGAAAGCTCACAGTAAAGCCGGGGGAAATTGCCGTCATTCCTCGCGGGATTAAATTCTCGGTTGATTTAATTGATGAAACCGCACGTGGCTACATTTGTGAAAACTATGGTCATGCATTTGAACTTGCCGAGCGCGGCCCCGTCGGTGCAAATGGCTACGCCAACGACAGAGACTTTAAATACCCTGTTGCTGCATTTGAAGATAAAGAAGGTAGCTTTGAATTAGTCACTAAATTTAACGGTCATTTATTTAGTTGCCCTATCACACACTCGCCTTTTGATGTAGTTGCTTGGACCGGTAACAGCGCACCGTACAAATACGACTTAGCACGTTTTAATGTTATTAATACCGTGAGTTTTGACCACCCAGATCCTTCTATATTTACTGTACTTACCTCCCCTTCAGCCACTGAAGGCATGGCAAATGTAGATTTTGTAATTTTTCCACCGCGCTGGATGGTGGCAGAGAATACATTTAGACCTCCTTACTATCATCGCAATATTATGAGTGAGTTTATGGGCTTAATAGAAGGGGTTTACGATGCAAAAGAGCACGGGTTTGTACCAGGAGGCGCTAGTTTGCATAATTGTATGTCGCCACATGGGCCTGAAGCCGAGGTATTCGAAAAAGCATCTAACGCTGAGCTTGCACCGCAAAAATACGAGAACACGTTGGCCTTTATGTTCGAGTCTCGTTACATAATATCGCCCACTAAATATGCCCTTGAAGGAAAAGAGCGCCAAACTAATTACACTCAGTGCTGGCGTAGTATCACAAAACATTTTACAGGCGAGGAATAATAACAATGAAACTATATAGCTACTTTCGCTCATCTGCCGCATACCGTGTACGCATAGCACTTAATTTAAAAGGCATTGAGCATGATATGCAATTCGTTAATTTACTTAAATCGGAACAGCTAGCGCAGCCTTACTTAGATAAAAATGTGCAAGGTTTACTTCCTGCTCTTGAAACGGACGAAGGCGTATTAGTGCAATCACTCGCTATTTTAGAGTGGTTAGATGAAAGCTATCCGCAAACGCCGTTAATTTATGGCACTGCATGGCAAAAAGCGCAAATTCGTAATATTAGCTATGCAGTGGCATGTGATATTCATCCAGTAAATAATTTACGAGTGCTGAAGTATTTAAGTAACGAATTGGGTGTAGACGAGCAAGCTAAAGCCGCCTGGTATAGGCATTGGGTAGAGCTTGGGTTTGAAAAAATTGAAATGATGCTAAGTGAAAACAATGAGTTTTGCGTAGGCAATACACCCACTCTCGCTGATATATGTTTAGTGCCACAGGTATTTAATGCATTGCGTTTTAATGTAGATATGGCTGCGTATCCAAAAATTGCAGCCATTTATGCACGTTGTAATGCATTGCCCGCTTTTAATGACGCCGCGCCGCAAAATCAGCGCGATGCAGTTTAACTTTTTAACGCGCAGTGAATAACACTCACGTGCTCTATTAAATCAAGGCCCAGTTCGGTTAAATAGCCGCCATCTGGGCTGTCTATCACGCCTTTATCAAACAACCTTTGTGCCGCGCTTAATAAATTTGGTTCAGCATCCGAATGTAACTTAATCCCTTGCATTTTGCTCTCACGTGGAAATTTAGCTAATAACGTAAATTCATCTATCATTGTTTGATTAAATTGCATGTGTTCACCTTTTTATAATTGTGTGTTTAAGTCAGTGTTGTTTAACGCTATTACTTACCCTAGCATGTTTTTTAATCGTGTGTACTATTTTTAAACTATCAAAATTCGAGGTCGCTCATGCGCCATATTATGGTTTTATTTATTTTTTTAATAGCGTTCACTTTAGCCCCTAGCAGTTATGCAAAAACAGTCAAAACGCATTCTATTATTGACGCTAATGAGATTATTAATAATGGTGATATTTGTTGGTACGACAACAAACGTTATAGTGAAGGCGCGCTGGTGCAAGTACATTCTTTTACCTTAGTGTGCGCAGCTAATAACCCACAGCATAATAACAGTGAGCTAATTTGGCTAAAATTAGATAAAAAAGGCAATATTGTTTATCCCACAAAGCCTAAAACCATTACGGTCAATTAGCGCTAAAAGAGGATTTACGCTACAATGCGCACAGTTTAAATAAGTAGTATGGCTATGGATAATCAACCAAAAAATCCTCTTCATGGGGTAACGTTAGAACAAATTTTAGTAGAGCTTGAGCAGCGCTTAGGGTTTAAAGCCATGGGCGAGCAAGTAAACATTAAATGTTTTACCGACTCACCGAGTATTAAATCAAGCTTAAAATTTTTACGTAAAACCCCTTGGGCTCGCGATAAAGTTGAAGCTCTCTACTTACATACGTTAAGTAACAAACCGCTGCGTAAACCCAAAAGCGCTCAGCGCCCTAAGCCTGCCAGCCAAAGCGATAGCAGTGGTTTTGTTTGGCCAAGCATTAAAAAGTAATACACAAAAATGCACGTTAAGTACGTGCATTTTGTATTTTATAACTCCTTACTAATTACATTTAACGAGGCAGGGTCAACTGTAATAGTAAGCGTATCCGCTATTTTTATTTCACCATCGAGTACATACTTAATTTCTTCGTCTGCGGTGATCGTTACTTTTTTAGCGTTGGTATGATGCGAGCTAATTGCTAAATGCGTTTGTGTAATACTACTAAACATAAGTTCAGCAATGCTTAACACGCGAGTGGTGTTTTCATCACTAGGTAGCAGCCAATTAATGTCTAATAGGCCATCTTCGTGATCGGGCTGACCACCTCCTTGGGCTAATAACGTAGTAAATGGCGCAGCATTAGCTACAATAAAGCTATTTGTATTTACCTCCTGCATTTGATTATCATCAAGGGTGACATAAAGGGTTTGCGCTTTTTGCTCACTAAATGCCTGAAAAAAACCACTTAAATAGGCAAGCTGACCCGATTCGTTTTTTGAGTCTCTATCTGCTTTTTCTACCATTGATTGCTCATAACCAATCCCAGCTAACAACAGCATTAGCTCGTCATTACAATAGGCCGTATCAATTGTTTGGGTTTGCCCATCAATAATAAGATCGCAGGCCTGCTCAACAGGAATGATTTTAGAGCTAATCCCCATAAGCACATGCGCTAAGGCATTGGCTGTGCCCATTGGGATAATACCCAGCTTGCACTGAGTGTTTACCAACACACTTGCTACTTCTGTCACGGTTCCATCGCCGCCACAGGCAATTATTATATCTGGCTTATCTTTAATAGCTTGTTTAGCAAGCTCAATACCGTCTATTTCTTTGGTGGTGGTTAATACTTCTAAATCATAATACGCCGACAACCTAGCCACTATTAAATGCTCTTTGTCTTGCCACATTTTGGTACCCGACACAGGGTTTGCAATAATAACGGCTTTGTTTTTAATAACTAAGTCGCCCTTGTTATGTCGCTTTGCTAAATGACGAAGCTGATGCTTATTAAGATTTGCGGTTTCGCGGGTTTCTTTTATTTGCGCGAGCACTTGGTGAACATCGGCGTTTTTATCTTGGCTCAGTAAATACGCTGCCATAACAAATACCGAACGCCCTCTGCCCAGTGCACAGTGAACTACCACGCGGCGGTCTTCTTTAATATGATGATGTATCCAGTTAATGGCTTGGTTTAATTGCGAGTGGGTAGGCACACTATGATCAAGCACCGGAATATTTAAATAGCTAATATTTTCTTGTGTAGAGCTCCATTCTAAGCCATCAAACTCACACGTTACATCTAATATTGCCGTTATGCCGTTTTCTTTTAACGTATCAATATCAGAGGGGAACAATCGGCATGCTAAAAATAAATGGTCGTTAATTTTTTGAATGGGAGGGACTTTATCGTGCTTGCGAGAATACGCATTGTAAATTTGAGCACCCAGTAAAAAAGGCACAAATGCCCAGCGAATATAAAATGGAATAACACCATTTTCACGCTTTCTAAAAATTTTCGCCAAGTTAAAAATATAAGCACCACTGACAAGAATTAACGACAATGCACTCCAGTAAAATACCACTGCAAAATATACCGAGTTAACCTCCCACCCTATAAATATAAAAATTAACGCTAAAATTAAATAACTCGTTGCAGCCCACATATTTTCTCCTTTATTTTTACTGTTTTGGCACATTTTTTTACAGCTGTGTATAAGTGTAGTAGCAATTTACACGCCAATAAAAGTTGTTTTTTAGGAACAAAAACAACACTAAGTAACTGATATAAAATAAATAAAAGTAGCTAGCTTTAGCTGTATTCGCATATTAGGCGCTTTTTACACAGTAATCGGTCATTTTTTCTCACTACTCAAAGGTAACTGTTTATATTTAAAACTTGTTTCAATGTGTACAGCAGCTAATATAAATGTCAGCTTAAAAGTTTTGCATCCAATCACTCTTTTCACACGTTTATTGAGAGTGTGTTTATCTTTATTGGTTAAATTTATAACAGCCTGTTTAATCTCTATTTCAAAGCGATTAAGTTGCGCTTAAATAAAACAATTTTTAATTCACGAAGCTCAACACACCTCGGTAATAATAAAAACAACAGGAACCTTATGGAAAACGACAATTTACTTCCCCTTTTGTGTAAAACAGCACAGGGTAACAAAGCCGCGTTTGCTGATTTGTATCAGCAAACAAGCGCAAAGCTTTTTGCGATTAGTTTAAATATGCTGTCAAACCGCGCGCACGCAGAAGAAGTACTGCAAGAGGCATTTATAAAAATTTGGCATAACGCGTCAGAGTACAATTCATCTAAAGGCACTGTTATTTGCTGGATGATAAGCATTGTGAGATACCGCAGCTTAGATGCATTGCGTTATCACAAGGTAAGAAAAGAGCAGGCAATGGGTGACGATGAATACGACGAACAAGCAGTCGATGTTAGTTACGACGAACAAACCAAACTTGTTAATTGTATTGAGCAACTTGATCCCCAACAAAAACAAGCCATTCATTTAGCCTATTACAAAGGGCTAAGCCATGGTGAGTTAGTCAATCACATAGAAACGCCCTTAGGCACAGTTAAAAGCTGGATCAGGCGTGGTTTGCAGCAGTTGCAGAGGTGTTTAACATTATGAATTATAATAAACCAGAATTACTTGATGCTTTAGCAGGGCAGTATGTATTAGGTACTTTAAAAGGCCTGGCACGAAAACGTTTTCAACGCTTAATGCTCAGCTTACCGCAAGCCCGAGAAGCCACTATAATGTGGGAGCAAAATTTAAATGATTTAGCCAGTGCAATTACGCCTCAAACACCCCGCGCGCAAGTGTGGCAGAATATTTTAAATACATTAGAACACACCAATCAACCCGTTAAAACGGTGATCAAACCAGCTACATCGCTGTGGCGAAATTGGTCATTTATAGCCACAGCTGCCTGTATTATCTTAGCATTTTTGGTTATTCAGCCCACATATCAGCCCCAATACAGCCAACAAATTGCTTTAGTACAAAACCAAGATAAGCAATCACTGTGGTTTATTAACGTAGATGAGCAAACATTATCGGTTAAAGCCAGTGATAAACTTGTTGCGCAAACCGATAAAGACTACGAGCTGTGGATGATTTTAAAAGGGCAAGACACGCCAATTTCGTTGGGTCTACTGCCTAAAAACGGTGAAAAACAGTTACTCAAAGGCACACGCTTTAAGGCGCAAGACATTGCCCTACTCGCTGTTAGCTTAGAGCCTTTAGGTGGCTCGCCAAACGGCCTACCAACACAAGTACTGTACACGACAGATTTAGTTATTTTATAACTAAATAAACGCGACTGGTTGGTCAAACTTTGTTTGGCCAACCTTTTTATTTATCTTGGGTCTACCGCCCTTTACCATTAATATTTGATTAAACTAAAGTAGGCTTAATCGTACTGCGATGCTTATCATATTGTGTGCTCAATACCTGCTGCGTTATTTTAATTGCATACACCCCCTGTAATAAGTATAAAACCAAACCGCTTCAGCCCCTTAACACTCTCTTATCACTTCCTTATCTAAATGCAAAACAGCCTGCTGAAAATTTAATCTTGAACGTTAAACACCCCTTTATTAACAAAATAAAAAAATATTTAACTTTTTTGCATCCATTGTGCTTTTTGTTTCGTTATTAGTTATGACTCCAATCAAAACTAAAGGAAAAAGTCATGAAAGCTTTAACTCCATCTATACTCGCAGTAGTAGTATGCAGTACCTTAGTAAGCACCTCTAGCGAGGCATCAAGTCATCGTGAAGCGCCGAACATTAGCCGCTTTCCAACCTTAGACTCTACCGACTTTTACGTATTTAATAGTTATGAAGCAGGCAGAGACGACTACGTTACGTTTATTGCCAACTATATTCCTCTACAAGATGCCTACGGCGGCCCTAACTACTTTGCTATGGACCCAGATGCAACCTACAGTATTCATATTGATAACGACGGTGATGCAGTAGAGGATATTACCTTTGCCTTTAATTTTACCAGTATGCTGCCAAACGATAATCAAGGTGTGCAATTAACCGTTGGCCCAGAAGATAATCAACGTACTGTATCTGTACCACTTAAAAACGTTGGTGGTGTAGCGGCAGGTGATGATAGCGCCGCTAATTTTAGCGAGTCATACACACTCAGCATGATAAGCGGTCCACAACGCACGGGTACCAGTACAGCATTAAGTAATACCACTACCAGTTCAACCACGTTTAATAAACCGCTTGATTATATTGGTGACAAAACATTTGGTTCAATGGCTGATTACCAAACCTATGCAGATCAGTTTGTTTATCAAGTTTCGGTACCAGGCTGTGACAGTATGGCCAAAGTATTTGTTGGTCAGCGCAAAGACCCGTTTGTCGTCAACTTAGGTAAAACATTCGATTTAGTAAATTACGTTCCCGTTGAAGGTGATAGTGCGCCAGGTGCTGGGGATGGCGGTGGTTTCCCTGGAGGGATTACACAAAGCAGTGAGAATGACGACCTCGTAGATAAAAACGTTACCTCAATTGCAGTTGAAATGCCTAAAAGCTGTATTGTAGGTGAAGGCAACGGCGTAATTGGTTCATGGACAACAGCGAGCCTACCTCAAGCACGCATTTTAAACCCTAACGCTAAATTTGCAGACAACGCGGTAAATGGCGGTGCATTAACGCAGGTTTCACGCTTAGGTAATCCATTAGTTAATGAGCTCGTTATTGGTATTAAAGACAAAGATACCTTCTCAACGGCTCACCCTAAAGACGATGCACAGTTTTTAGATTACGTTTCGCACCCGTCTTTACCAGAGCTGTTAAATATTTTATTTAAAGATGCAGTAAATACCACGCTTGGCGCTAATTTAGAAACTCTTGCTCCAACTAACTTTCCACGTACTGATTTAATCACCGCATTTTTAACTGGTTTTGCAGGGGTAAACCAACAAGCCACCGTAACGCCATCAGAAATGCTACGTTTAAATACTGCAATTGCAGCCACAGCACAAACTGATCAGTCTGCATTTGGTGTAGCCGGTGATGATTTAGCAGGTTTTCCAAACGGGCGCCGTCCAGGTGACGATGTCGTTGATATTGCACTTCGCGTGGTAATGGGGCGTTTATGTCATCCTATTCCTGTAAATGGTGAAGACACCGACTTAGGCCTATGTACACCAGAGGATGCTGATGTAGGTACAGTGCCATTCACTGATGGTGCTCCAGTTGATGCGAGCATGATGGATGCCACTTTCCCATACTTAGCCACCCCACTTGCAGGCTCTAAATAAGGAGTAACGTATGCGTAATTTAAACCTTACCCATAGCAGTATATTGTTATGCGCTTTGGCACTAGGCGCGTGTAGCAGTGATGATGATAACAAACAGCCCACACCGCTTGTAAATTCTGCGCCCAATGCTAGTGATGCAATGTTAACCACACAAACAGAAGTTGAAATTAACGACATGTTAGTGGCCACCGATGCTGATGGCGATACATTAACATACACATTAACTTCGCAGCCGACATTAGGTAACGCTGTAGTAAATAGCGATGGCAGCTTTACCTATACCCCAAACAAAGAAGCAACCGGTAGCGACAGCTTTATGTTTGGTGTATCAGACGGTGTTAACCAGCAAGTGACTGCAGCGGTAAATATAACCATTGAAGCACTGCAAGTGGACTTTGCACAATTTGCAAGCGATGCATTTAATCAAAGCCCCACTGCGCAACCGCTATCTACCAACGGACGTGTCTTTATCAATACAGACACAGACGTAAGCGGTATTTCATCGGGCTCTTCTGGTAACTAACTCAGTAAGTAAATTAAGCTGATGGCCATGGATGGCTTTTTTAAGAGGATAAAACAATGCGCAGTCATTATAAAAAAATGCTCTTTGTTTTTTGCGCTGCACTGTGTGTAAATAACGTGCTTGCAAAACCAATTACCCCAAAAGATAACGCAATTATTGCCACAAGCAATGCAACATTAAGTGCTAATTTAACCCTTGAGCAACTCACTGCGCTGGTGATAAATAGCCAATACATAGGCCAAACAGAGCGCTATCAAGGTGTATTAAAAAAACGCTTAAAAAACTTATATACCGCTTCTGCAACTGCACAAACCGGTTATTTATATGCACGGGTACTTCAAAAGGAGCATGCGTTTTCGCGTGCCATAGACGTTGCTAATAACGTATTAAAAACCCAGCCAGATCATGTAAACACCCATTTATTACTCGCTAATATGTTGATGACACAAGGCAAATTTGAACAAGCTAAGCGTCATTGTGTGGCATTAATTGGTAACACCAGCCTATTAACGGCCAGCACGTGTGTGCTAGATGTACAAAGCCAACAGGGCAAACTTAGTGAAAGTTATCACGCGTTAGTTAAGCTTACGCAAAACAAAAACAGCAGCTTAGCGACAAAACATGTGCTCAGCGAAATGGCGTTTAGACTCAATAAATTCACCCGTGCGCAGCAGCATATAAATAATATTGATTTAAACACAGCCCCGGTGAGCCTTATTGTGCTGTGGGCCGATATTCAACTGCAGCAAAACAACCCTGAAAAAGTGCTTAATACACTCGGTAAACTTGCCAATAGCCACTCATCGCTTGAAGACGCTATTTTGCTCAAGTTAGCCATAGCTGAAAAACGCAGTAATATGCACACTAATACGGTGTGGCAACCACTCATGCAACAGCGCGTAAAATTACGTGAACAACGCCAAGATACCTTCCATGCCAACGACTTAGCTAACTACTATATTCATGTACAAGCAAACCAAGCCAAGGCACAATACTGGGCAAATATAAATTGGCAGCAAGCAAAAATGAGTACAGATAAACACTTACTAAGCCAAGCAAATACGATGGTTAGGGATTCTTTATGAGTAAAATAAACGCGTTATTTGTTTTATTTATAGTTGCGCTAGTTGCTAACTTTAGTGTGCAAGCACATCAGTTGAGCACAAGCTACATTTCACTGGATAATACCAACAACGAAAAGCAATACACAGGCACCTGGCAAATAAATATTAGCGATTTAGAACAGCACGTTGCGCTTGATGTTAACCAAGACACACAAATAAGCTGGGGCGAATTAAAATCACAAAAGTCGGCTATTAATCGCTATGCCAAAAATACTCTATCGGTTTTACAAAATGAGCAAACTTGCCCATTAACAATCACCGATAACTATCAATTAGATAATCATTTTAATGAAGCATATTTAGTCTTGCCGCTAGTTTTTAGCTGTAACACTGATGCAGATGTAACGTTAATGTACCGCGCTTTTTTTAACCAAGACGCAAATCACAAAGTTATTGTAAATGTAAATCAGGTTTCGCGGGTTTTCACTATAGATGAGCAACAACACACTTTTACCACTGGGCAATCGAGTTATTTAACGACTTTTAACCAATATGTTTATCAAGGCGTGTTACATATTTGGATTGGCATTGACCATATTTTATTTTTAATCGCTCTACTTTTAACCTGCGTTTTAACCCGCACTGAAAGTCACTGGCAGGCAATAGCAAGTAAAAAGCACATTATTAAGCACACTGCGTGGATTGTGACTGCGTTTACCCTTGCGCATTCACTTACCCTTACTGCTACGGCTCTTAATCTTGTTTCGCCAAGTAGCCGCTGGGTAGAGCTAGGTATTGCAATCTCGGTATTATTTGCGGCTTTAAACAATGTATGGCCGGTTATATTACGCCTTGGCTGGCTTACTTTTGCGTTTGGTTTGTTACATGGAATGGGCTTTGCCAGTGTACTGGGTGAGCTTGGGCTCTCGAGCGATTATCAATTGCTCAGCATTTTAGCGTTTAACTTAGGTGTAGAGCTTGGGCAGCTGAGTATATTGTGTATTGCACTGCCGGTGTTACTAACAATGCGCAATAAACCTATTTACATAAAGTGGGTGATGCCAATTGGCTCCCTTGCTATCGCTGCAATGGCACTATTGTGGTGCGTAGAGCGCATTTAGCATTAAAAAAGCGAGTCTTTTGACTCGCTTTTTAGTTTTCTATTACTTGGTTTTATCAAACGGCATTAGTAAGGTTTTCATCGCAGGCCTTAGCGCGATTAACACCGTTTCTTCGGTGAGCTCAGGGTAGAGCATCTTACGAAGCAGTAACCCCGCCATCATCGAAAAAATAACGTTAATGCGGCTTTCAAGTTCGTGTTCATCAGTGTCTTTAAGTGCACTACGTTCACTGGTGAGTAGTTGGCGCATGCGCCCCCGCGCTTGAATATCCATATCTCGTAAAAGCGAGGCCACTTTAGTATTGCGACCCGCTTCCGCCATCATGTCTAAATCAACCACACAGGCACCGGTATCCATATGCCTTTGTACACCAATGTTTAAGCCATCTATAAGCGCTTGCAGAACATCACCTGGGTGATCTTCAAACTCCTGAAAGATAGAAAACATTTCTTCCATGTCTTTAGCAATAATACTTTCAATTATTGCCTCTTTGCTTTCAAAATAGTTATATATATGCCCAGCGCTCATGCCTGCCGTACGGGATATTTCGGCCATGCCTGCGCCATGGTATCCCTTGCGTTTAAAACACTCTGAGGCAGCACTAAGCACCTGCTCTCGCCTAGCTTGTGCTAATGCTGGGTCTATATGCCTTTTAGCTTTCGTGCTCATAACCCTACTCCGGTATTAAGCGCATACTTAATACAGCGTAAGTTCATTGCATAGCTTAACTTAACAACACCTTTCATTTTACTGCTCTTGCACAGGTGTTTTAGCTATATTCCAGCCGCCACCTAAAGCTTTATACAAATTAATTTGGCTGGCAAGGTAAGCCTGCTGACCTGTTATTAACTGCTGTTGAGCCGAGTACCACGTACGCTGTGCATCAAGTACCTGTAGGTAGCTATCAGCGCCTTTTTCGTAACGCATTTTTGATAAATCGTACGTTAGCTGACGCGAACTAATTAGCATATCGAGGGCATCAAGTTGCTCTTTGTAGCCTTCTCTATCTGCTAATGCATCGGCGGTTTCACGAAATGCATTTTGAATCTTTTGCTGGTAGGTCGCCACCGCAATTTCTTGATCGGCCTTTGCCACATCAAGGTTTGCCTGGTTACGTCCCATAGTAAAAATTGGTAAGTTGATTGACGGTACAAAGCTCCACGTCCCTGAGCCTGAATCAAACAAGCCACTTAAATCACTAGACGTACTGCCCGCAGTTGCGGTTAAGCTAATGCTTGGGTAAAACGCCGCACGCGCTATACCTATATTCGCGTTAGCGGCTAATAAAGCATGCTCAGCGGCTTTAATATCAGGGCGCTGCGTTAATAAATCAGAGGGTAAACCAACCGGTACTTCTGGTAAATCCAGTAAATTAGTTAACGAGTTAGTCGGTAATAAATCACTCGATACAGGGCGCCCTACCAGTAAATCTAACGCGCTTTTATCACGTTTTAACAAGCGTTTATATGTTGCTATATCTACTTTTGCAGTGGCAACCGTACTTTTAAGCTGCTCAAGCGTAATTGCCGATGTAGCGCCTAAATCAAAGCTTTTTTGCGTAAGCGAGAGCGACTCCTGCTGTGAGCTTAATGTTTCTTTAGCAAGCTCTAATAGCTGTAAGTCAGTTGCGTAGTTTAACCAAGCATTGGCAAGCTCAGCAATGAGTGAAATTTGCGTGCTGTATTGCGTAAGCTCAGTGTTATAGAGGTTTTGCAGGGCTTGCTCAGACTGGTTACGTACCTTGCCCCAAATATCTAATTCATAAGAGGTAATACCGACCGTTGCGCTGTACTGTGAGCTAATACCTGCTTCACCCGTACTGGTTAAATCAGCCGGTAAACGTTGGCGCGTAGCCCCACCATTAAAATCTAATGAAGGGTATAAGCCCGAATCTTCAATTTGGTATAAACCGCGTACACGCTGCACATTTAATACCGCTATTTGCATATCTTTATTATGCTCAAGGCTTAAGCTAATCAAGGTTTGCAATTTTTCATCATTAAAAAATTGCTGCCAATGTAACTGCTGCGCTGCTGCTTGCTCAGTGTCAGATACATAAGTATCTGGCACTGGTAAAGCAAGGTCTTTTTGCTCAGGGGCTAGTTGGCAGCCACTTAAAACAACTAATGTAATTGCGCTTAAAGTGAAGCGTTTAATGCTCATTGTGCGCTCTCCTTTTTATCGTCGGTGTTTTTCATTGGAAATACACGACGAACTAAAACAAAGAATAACGGCACAAATACCACCACTAAAATAGAAGAGGCAAGCGTACCACCTATAATCGAAATACCCAGTGCATTTTGCGCACCTGAACCGGCACTTGAGGCAATAGCAAGTGGTATAACACCACAAATAAAGGCCATTGAGGTCATTAATATTGGACGTAAGCGTAAGCGTACTGCTGCAATAGCCGCATCGACTAACCCTAGGCCTTCTTGCATTTTATGAATCGCAAATTCTACGATTAATATTGCATTTTTAGAGGCTAATCCTATGGTGGTTAATAAACCTACCTGAAGGTAAATATCATTAGATAAACCTGCCATTACCGCGGCAACCGTCGCACCAAATATACCTAATGGCACAATAAGCATAACCGCAAACGGTACAGACCAGCTTTCATAAAGCGCTGCTAAACATAAAAATACAAACAATAGCGATATGCCGTAAAGTAACGGTGCTTGGCCACTGCTAGAGCGCTCTTGGAACGAAATACCCGTCCACTCAGAGGCAATTCCATTAGGAAGTTGTTTAACTAAGCGCTCCATTTCATCCATTGCTTGGCCAGTACTGTAACCTGGTGCAGCAGTACCTTGAATTTCCATTGCTGAAAAGCCGTTGTAACGCTCAAGACGTGGTGAACCATAAGTCCAATGCGAACTTGCAAAGGCTGAAAATGGCACCATATCGCCACTGTCATTACGTACATACCACTTGTTTAAATCCTCTGGCACCATACGCCCTTGCGCTTCACCTTGAAGGTATACCTTTTTAACGCGGCCACGGTCAATAAAGTCATTAACGTAACTACTACCCCACGCAGTTGATAGCGTGCTGTTAATATCAGCCTGAGACACACCGAGTGCTTGTGCTTTAGCAAGGTCAACATCAAGTTGCAGCTCGGGCATATCTTCTTGTCCGTTAGGGCGTACACCCGCCAAAATTGGGCTTTGACTCGCTAAACCAAGTAATTGATTACGCGCTGCTAATAAAGCATCGTGGCCAAGTCCAACCCTGTCTTGTAAGAAAACATTAAAACCATTTGCAGTACCTAGCTCAACAATGGCTGGCGGCGGGAAAGCAAATACAAACGCTTCTTTAATCGTTGAGAAGTAACCCATTGCTTTACCTGCCACACCTTGCACAGATAAATCATCACGTTCGCGCTCATCCCAATGCTTAAAGTTTACAAACCCTATTGCTGAGTTTTGACCAGAACCTGCAAAGCTAAATCCGGTTACCGTAAAAATACCGTTAACAGCTTCAGATTGATCGTTCAAATAGTGGTTTTCTACTTTTTTAACCACTTCTAATGTTTCTTCGGTTGTTGAGCCTGCAGGCAGTGAAACCTGGGTAAACAAAATACCTTGGTCTTCATCAGGTAAAAACGCTGTAGGTAGGCTTGAAAAGATATACACCATGCCCGCAACAATAAGGCCATAACATAAAAGGTAGCGCTTAGATAAGCGGATCATACGGCTTACAAAACTTTGCGCGCCGGCATTTGTTTTATCAAACCCGCGGTTAAAGCCACTGAAAAAACGGCCAAACAACGAGCTATTATCATGCACGTGGCTAGGCTTTAAAAGCGTGGCACACAATGCAGGTGTTAAAATAAGTGCCACTAATACCGATAGCCCCATTGCTGATACCAGCGTAATAGAAAACTGACGATAAATAACACCGGTAGACCCACTAAAGAACGCCATCGGAATAAATACAGCCGACAGCACCATGGCAATACCTACTAGCGCGCCTTTAATTTCATCCATAGATTTACGTGTTGCTTCAAGCGCAGAGAGTTTTTCTTCACTCATTACACGCTCAACGTTTTCTACTACAACAATCGCATCATCAACCAGTAGACCTATGGCAAGTACCATCGCAAACATGGTTAATGTATTTATTGAATAGCCAAACGCGTACAAAATACCAAAAGTACCTAACAACACCACAGGTACAGCTATAGTTGGAATAAGCGTAGCGCGGAAGTTTTGTAAAAACAGATACATAACAACAAATACCAGCACGACCGCTTCTATTAACGTATGCACTACCTTTTCAATCGATAACGAAACAAATGGAGTGGTATCATAAGGGACAACAACGTCTAAGCCTTCAGGAAAAAATGCTTTTAACTCTTCAATAGCGGCTTTTACACCTTCTGCGGTATCGAGTGCATTTGCCCCACTGGCAAGCTTAATACCTAAGCCCGATGCTGGTTGTCCATCGTAACGCGCTACAACACGATAGCTTTCACCACCAAGCTCTACACGGGCTACATCTTCAAGGCGTACAAACGAGCCATCGGCGTTTGCCTTAACTATAATGTCTTCAAACTCTTTTGCTGTTTGTAAACGGCTTTGTGCAGTAACGGTAGCATTAAGTTGCTGCCCTTCAACCGCAGGCATGCCGCCTAATTGCCCAGCAGACACTTGGGCGTTTTGAGCACTGATTGATGCACTAATATCAGCAGGGGTTAACTTGTAGTTTTGCAGCTTAGCTGGGTCTAACCAAATACGCATAGCATACTGAGAACCAAACAGCTGAACCTCACCTACCCCTTCAACACGCGAAACAATATCTTGAACATTAGATGACACATAATCACCAATATCGATATTCGTCATGCTGCCATCTTTTGATACAAAACCCAGTACCATTAAAAAGTTACGTGCGGACTTAGCCACCGATACACCTTGCCTTTGCACTTCTTCAGGTAGCAAAGGGGTGGCTGTGGCTAACTTGTTTTGCACTTGTACCTGTGCAATATCTGGGTCAGTTTCGGAGCTAAATGAAAGCGTAAGGGTTGCTGAACCACTCGACTCAGAAGTCGATGACATATATAGCAAACCATCAAGGCCTTTCATTTTTTGCTCAATAACTTGGGTAACCGTATCCTCTAGGGTACGTGCTGATGCGCCCGGGTATGTTGCAGTAATACTAATTGCCGGCGGGGCAATTGACGGGTACTGAGCTATTGGTAAACTTTGAATAGCTAAAACACCTGCAAGCATAACCACGATAGCAAGTACCCATGCAAAGATGGGTCTGTCGATAAAAAATCGTGACATTAAAACTCTCCGTTATTGCGCTTTGTCAGCAGTTGCTGATGGTGAAACTTCAGTCGGTGTTACCGGCGCTCCAGGGCGAATTTTTTGTAACCCTTCAATAATCACTTTATCGCCATCGCTTAGCCCGTCGGTTACTAACCAGTTTGAACCAATCGTTCTGTCTACTTTTAAAACGCGGCTTTCAACGGTGTTTTCTTTGCTAACAACCATGGCTGTTGGCTCGCCTTTTGTATTACGGCTAACCCCACGTTGCGGCACTAAAATAGCGTCTTGTTTTACGCCCTCAACCACAGAGGCACGTGCATACATACCCGGTAATAATAACTTATCAGGATTTGGAAATTTAGCGCGTAAGGTAACCGACCCTGTGCTTGGGTCTACTGTCACTTCAGAGAACTGTAACGTGCCTTTAAGTGGATAAGTTGAGCCATCTTCCATTTGCAGTTCAACATCTGTTTGCGATTGTGAATCAACGCTCAATGAACCTGATGAAATAGCTTTTTTAAGTTGAGTTAGCTCGTTGCTTGATTGGGTTAAATCAACATAAATAGGGTCAAGCTGGGTCACTGTTGCCAGTGCTGTTGTTTGATTAGCGCTAACAAGCGCACCAACAGTAACGCTCGATTTACTAATTTGGCCACTGATTGGAGAAGATACATGGCTGTAGTCTAAGTTAATTTGCGCCGATTTAAGCTGTGCTTTTGCCGTTAATAGCTCTGCTTGTGCTTGCTTTTGCGCTGCATCTGCTTCGTCAAAGTCTTGCTGACTTACGGCTTTAATTTTTAAAAGCTCGCTATAACGCGACGCTTTTGATTTAGTGCTGGCAATACTTGCTTCAGCGCGGGCCACAGCTGCTTCGCTTGCTGCTAGGTCAGCTTCAAACGTAGCGGGGTCAATTTGATAAAGCGCTTGGCCTTGCTTAACTTGAGCACCTTCTTTAAATAAACGCGATTGCACAATGCCACTTACTTGCGGGCGGATTTCCGCAATTTGAAAAGCACTAATGCGACCGGGAAGCTCCTTTTTTAGTGTAAGCGCTTGGCTTTTTAATGTAATTACACCAACAGGTACTGCTTGTGGAGCTGAAGCTTGTTGCGAGTCAGCTGCTTGGTCGCAACCTGTTAAAGCAACAGATCCAACGAGGGCTGTTAATACAAATAAAGCGATGCGAGAACGCTGCATGTTAAATACCTTTTAGTCTATTTATGTCTAGAGTGAACGATCATTCTAAAGTAAATCTAAACGAGAATAAATTAAAACGGGTGCAAATTTACACTAACTTACAGTTGTAAAATTAAACTACGCCATAGGTTGTAGAAGGTGTTAATTTGATGAAAAATAAAACGGAAAAGTATGAAAAATAAACTTTAATGCAGTGCGTTATTTATTAACCTGCAACAAAAAAGCCAAGCTAAGCTTGGCTTTAATACAAATTTATAACTATTTACTTATACGAGACACTAATAATTGCTCTACCCTTATCCCCTCAACATCAACCACCTCAAATTTAAAGCCATTAAAGGTAAAGTGCTCAGCACGTTTAGGTATACGCTTCATTGTGTATATTAAAAAGCCAGCCACGGTTTCAAAGTGCATTTGATCTGGAAACTCTTCAATGTCTAATACTTTTGCTAAATCAGAAATCGGGGTTAAGCCATCCACTAACCATGAGTGCTCATCGCGGGCAATAATAAGTTCATCGCCTTGGTGGGTAATTAAATCTCCCATAAACCCTTTCATTAAATCTTTTACTGTAACAATACCGACTAACAAGGCATATTCATTTACTACCACAGCAAACGGTTTTGCAGCACTTTTAAACGCATTTAGCGCTTCAGACAGGCTTAGGGTTTCAGGTAAATAAAACACGTCTGTTTCAATCAGCTCTTGCTTAATATTAGCTGGCTCACCTTTTAGTACTTGTCGTAGTATATCTTTTGACTCAACAGAGCCGCGTAATTTATCTAAATTACCCGAGACCACTAAAAAGTGATTATGGGGGTTTTCAATAATTTTGGTGGCTATATCGTGGCTGCTTTCATTTAAGTCAAAATAAACTATTTGGTCGCGTGGGGTCATTACACTTGATAAAAAGCGTGCTTCTAGTTCAAACACATTGCCAATTAGCTCATACTCTTGTTGTTGTAAGCTGCCGTATTCTGCGCCCGCATCCATCATCGCCACAATGTCCTCGGTGGTAACAATATCTTCTCGCTCTGCGGGTACTTTAAATAAACGCAGTACAAAATTAGTTAAACCATTAAAAAACATTACTAATGGCGTAAGTGCAAAAGTGACCCATCGCATTATTGTTACCACACGCACAGCCACCGCTTCGGGCATGATCATCGCTAAACGCTTTGGCATTAAATCAGCAAATAATATAAACAGCGAGGTAATGGTAAAAAACGAAAATAAAAAACTAATTTTTTCAAGGTGTACACCTTGATAAAAAAGCACCAAGATACTTTGTACATAAGGCGATAGCGCTTGTTCGCCCACTATTCCGCCTAAAATAGCAATCGCGTTTAGGGCAATTTGGATCATCGCAAAAAACGCCCCAGGGTTTTCTTGCAGTTTTAATACCGCGGCCGCGTTATCACTGCCTTCATCGGCCATTACCCGCAGTTTAATTTTACGCGACGCTGCAATAGCAATTTCAGACATGGCAAACAACGCACTGATCAAGATCAATAAGCTAATCCCGATTAAATCACCCATTTAACGCTCCAAAAAGTTAGCGCTTTTTCAATAAAAAGCAGCTGATTATAGACGCTTTTTTAAACGCGGCAATTTATATTTATACTTTTACAGGGTAAATTAATAAGCCATTGAATTAACGTTGTTTATTTTGCTTTTTTGCTTCATCGAATGCCAGCGTAAGTCTATCTTGTAGGCTTTGCAACATGTTTTTATTACAGGCAAAGTAAAGGGGGGAGTGTTGTGTATTGAGCGTAAATATAGGCTCTAATAATTTAAGCTTTGGCTCAAACTGTGCGCGGTAGTTAAATTGTTTTTTACTTAATATAACAAAGTCGAGAATATCGTGCCGTGTGCTTATTAATTTATCTATCTTGTCTAAGCTATCAATTATCAATAAGTTGTTAGCTTCACTAAAGCCACGCTCTAGCAAATAATGGTGGCTAAAATTATCCCTAAGCACCGCTGTTTTATATTTTTTAGCATCGTTAAGCGTTTTTAAGCGAATGTTACGTGATTTAAGGGCATAAATAGCAGAGTCAAAACTTTCAAGCTCAGCCACCCAGCTAAACTTATCTTCTCGCTTAGGTAACCTTACAATAGAAAATATACAGGTATTCGTATCTCTTAATACTGCGTTATAAGACACAGCCCAACTGTGCGCTAACATAGTGTATTTAATATCTGTATTGGCGAGCGCGTTTCTCACTTTATCTACAGAGCGCCCTGCAAGTTGGTTGTTTTCGTCAATGTATTGAAAGTCGGGGAATACTTCGGTCACTATTGTAATTTCAGCTGCATTAAGCCTTATGCATGCAAAACACAACAAAAATAAGTACAGCTTCATTTAGCTTCGCCTCAAAACTAAAACAGATATACACCAACTATAGCCGAGGGTAACCGAACCGCTAGTTTTTAACCTAGCCCTATACGCTGATAGGACTAGATTTTTTAAAGACTAACTTGCTATTTATTCATTGCACTAATTAAGAACGCTGAAATTTTAGCGCCTTCACGTAATGTTGTTTCTGAACTTGCTTGGCCTACTAATGAGCTGTCGGTAAATGGCGCTATTTCCATCATGTCGGCGCCAGTAATTGGAAACTCATCGGCAATAGCTTGTAAAATATCCAGTGCATGTTGCGGGGTTAAGCCGTTATCTTCTGGTGTGCCCGTTGCTGAGGCAAATTCGGCATCGAGTGCGTCTATGTCAAAGCTTACGTACACTTCATCTACGTTATCGGCTTTAAGCTGCGCAATGGTTTCATCCGCAACCGCTTTTGCACCACGTTCTATAATTTCATTAGCCCAATGTTGTTTTACACCAAAGGTGCTTTCCCAGTGCGATTTAGGTTTACCGCTTGAGCGAATACCAAACTGGATTAAATGATGCGGTGCAGGTAAAAACTCTAATATATGCGTACACCAGGAGCCAAAACATAAATCGATGCCTAAGCGCTCTACTAATAAATCGGTATGCGCATCAAAATGAATAATAGCGGTACGTTTGCCTTGCTCGCGCTTAGCTTTTAAATACGCTTTAGTTAGCGGGTAGCTGATTGAGTGATCGCCCCCAATACCAAATATGCCTTTATCTTTAAATGTGGCGTAAAAGCTGTCACACACATCTTCGGTAATAGAAAGCGGGCTTACGTAGTAATCATCGTTTTTATCGCCGTATAGGGCTTTTTGGCAGTTTGAAATTGTGGCGTCGTTTAAGTATTTATCATGTAATAAATGCGGTATAACACGCACATCACCTAAGTCGAAAGAGCGGCACTGGGTTTGCTGATCAATCAAGGCTGAGCGTAAGAATAATGGCCCCCAGTTTGCCCCACGTAAAATACCGCCGCCACAATCTGAGCTAATACCTAACATAACCGCTTTGTGAGGAGATTCGGGTAATTGTGTTAAAGAATCACGCCACAAAACATCAACATTTTCGCTTTGCCCATACAATTTATTACGTAATGCCGCTTTACGCTCTTTCGCGGTATTAACTGTAAATACACCATCGCCAGGTGCACATAAACAGTGCTCTACTTTACGTTTAAACGCGTCAAATTGTGTGCTCATAATAAATCCTATACTTGTGTGTTTTATTCATGTGGTTTTGATTAGTTATGCAAAAACTAAAATTATCGGCTTATTTGCAATTAACGCGTAATGCGCTCACTTATTGCTCAAGCATTATTTACACGCTTAAATAAAAGCCGTTAAAATAAAGCCGAAATCCAACCGTAACTATTTGTTATTAAATAACTAAAAACGCTTCAAACCACGTATTGATAAATTTAAATTATCACCATAATCAATACATATAGACTCTCAATAAACAAGTCAACCACCCGCCTTTTAACGAACTTTAAGCCTTTGATTTAATATTCAATGTGAATGAATAAAGCCATCATTTATAAGTATTTTTCAACATCGGACATACGTCCTGTACTTAGTTTACATTTGCCGTAATGATGCTAGATTGACAACAAATTTTTATAAAAAGGCTTAGTTATGGAAAAGGTATTTCACTTAGGATTATGTATTGACGATTTAAAAGGGGCTGAACTTGCTATTGTCCCTGGTGACCCAGATCGTGCTGCACGCATTTCTCAATTCCTAGACAACCCAACCTGCCTTGCTCAAACACGTGAGTTTCATGTTTATTTAGGCCAGTTAAATGGTCACTCTGTGGTGATTTGTTCAACCGGTATTGGCGGCCCTTCAACCTCTATTGCTGTAGAGGAGCTGGCACAGCTTGGTGTACGTACTTTCTTACGTATTGGTACTACTGGGGCAATTCAGCCACATATTAATGAAGGTGATATTTTAGTAAGCCAAGCGTCTGTGCGTTTAGATGGCGCAAGCCAACACTTTGCACCACTTAGCTACCCTGCGGTATCTGACTTTTTTGCCACTCAAGCTATGGTGCAAGCGTGTAAAAACCTAGATATCGACTTCCACATTGGTATTACTGCCTCAAGCGATACATTCTACCCAGGGCAAGAGCGTTACGATACGCACTCGGGTTATGTACCTAAGTCATTACAAGGTAGCTGTGAAGAGTGGCAAAACCTAGGCGTGATGAACTACGAAATGGAGTCTGCTACCTTATTTACCATGTGTGCAGCGCTAGGCCTTAAAGCGGCGTGTGTTGCCGGTGTATTGGTTAACCGTACTCGCCAAGAAATTCCAAATGTTGATCACGGTGAAATTGAGAAAAAATCTGTGGCTGTGGTTTTAGAAGCTGCAAAAGTACTATTAGGCTAATGCCTTTTTAGCGCTTTAATAAAACGCATAAAGCACAGCAATTGCTGTGCTTTATTGTTTTTAGCTTAACCTGAACTCTGGTTACCTTAGCTTTGCGCTAATCACTTCTATTTCTGGCAAATTGCTAAAGCTTGCAAGTACCGCACGTGCTACTCCCCCTTGGTTTTCATGACCTTGGGTTTCTAACAGTGTAATTGCTTTAATCGTTTTGTCGTTAAAGCTAAGACCCGCTAAAAACAATTGACTAAGCGCACTTTGTAGTGGCGAAAGGCTTGGGCTGTAAGCCGCGTTTTCTGCGTAACTGCCGTAAAAGTCACCATTATTAAAGGTACTTATTTTAACTGCGCTAAAGTTGTTACTGTAAGGTACGTAGGCCATTAGCGCCATGGCTGCTAGTTTTTCATCAAGAGCTGTATCTGCAAATGTGTGTTGCTGCTGTTTTGGGTTAAACAGGCTAAAATCGTTGCCTAAATCTGTGGGGCCAAATGAATGCGGTAATAAATCAGCTAATTTAAAGTGCTGATCTGGTAGTAAAATATCAAACTCTTTTGCATCAGCCAGTTCGTTCATAAACTGCCTGCAATAACCACATGGGGCATCGCTAATTGCTATTTTTAGTATTTTTTTTGCGCCATTTAACCACGCATTGTTAATCGCCGACTGCTCTGCATGCACGACTAAACTAAGCGCTTGGTGATCAAACTCAACATTAGCACCAAAATAAAAATTTATATCCCCTTGCTCATCAAGTGCTTTAACAATAGCTCCCACATGAAAATGAGAAACAGGAGCCACCGAAAATTCAGACGCCAGAGGCACTAAACCTTGTAATAACGCGTCATCAGATACATTAAGTTGCGCGCATAATTGGCTAATATCGTTAGGATGTAAAATACCGCGCTGGGCTTTTAATTGGCTGCGTAATGCTTGAGTTTGCGTAACGCTTAGTGAGATATGTGAATTTGTGAGTGCTGTGTCTTGTTGCACAGTAAAAGTTGCTGATGCCATAACATATTATAATTATTTAATGGCTAAGTAGTTTAAAAGGTTAGGCGCCTAAATGCCAGCAAAAAAAGGGAGCACACTGTGCTCCCCTATTTTTAAGTTAAAGTAGACTAACCAGTATTGCGCATACCTGCAGCTATACCTGTCATGGTGATCATTAATGCATTATCAATATCACCTTCACTTACTTTATCGCTTGAGCGCGAGCGGCGCAACAGCTCAACTTGCAGTACATTAAGCGGATCGGTGTACGGATTACGCAGCGCAATCGATTCTTTTATCCATGGTTGATCTGCCAATAAGCTATTTTGTGGGCTAAGCGATTGCACTAAGCTAATTGCTTCTTCTAGCTCTTTACGTAACGAGGTACCCAGTGGTTTGTACATATCTTCCACCAGCGCGTTATCATAATGCTCACTTAACCAGCTATCGGCTTTACTAAATACCATTTCTAGCATTTCAAGACGTGCTCTGAAAAATGGCCATTGCAAGCTCATTTCGTGCAGTGTTTCTATGCCGTATTTATCGAGTGCCGCTTTTAAGCCTGTTAATGCACCAAGCCATGCAGGTAACATTAAACGGTTTTGGCTCCATGCAAAAATCCATGGAATAGCACGTAAGCTCTCAACCCCACCATTTGGATTACGTTTAGCAGGACGCGAGCCCAATGGTAATTTAGACAGCTCTAGCTCAGGCGTTGCCATTCTAAAGTAAGGAACAAAGTTTTCATCATGGCGAACCACATTACGGTAGTGATCGCACGACTGCTCGCTTATCAACTTCATCACTTCACGCCATTCTTGCTTAGGCTCTGGCGGTGGTAATAAGTTACTTTGCAGTACGGCACCCGCGTAAATATTTAAACTTTGCAGTGCTACATCGGGTAAACCAAACTTAAAGCGGATCATTTCGCCTTGCTCAGTTACACGCAAGCCACCTTTTAATGAACCAGGCGGTTGTGAATGCAATGCTTGTGCAGCAGGTGCACCACCGCGCCCTACCGTACCACCACGACCATGGAATAAAACAAGTTCAATGCCGCGCTCATCGGCAAGCTGCACTAGTTTATCCATTGCTTCGTACTGTGCCCAGCCTGCGGCCATCATGCCGGCATCTTTAGCTGAATCAGAATAACCAATCATGACATTTTGGGTATTTTTAATATGCCCGCGGTACCATACGTTATCAAGCAACGTGGTAATTACATCGCTACCAGCGTTTAAATCGTCAAGCGTTTCAAACAAAGGCGCTACTGGTAAATCAAACTGACAGCCACTTTCTTTTAAAAGCAGTTGTACAGCTAAAATGTCAGAGGCGGTACGCGCCATTGAAATAATGTACAAGCCAAATGTTTTTTCATCTTGCTTAGCTATTACATCAAAGGTGTCGAGTACTTCTTGCACCTCTGGACTTGGTTGCCAGTTTTTAGGAATAAGCGGGCGGCGTGAGTTAAGCTCGGTAAGCAAAAATGCTTGTTTGTCTTGCTCTTGCCATTGGTTGTAATCGCCTAAGCCTAGGTGGCGTGTAAGCTCAGAAAACACATCGCTGTGGCGGTCTGAATCTTGGCGTACATCAAGTTTTGCCAAACGCAGGCCAAAGCTATTTATACGGTGCAGTAAATCAAGTAATAAACCATTGGCGACAACTTTCATGTTGCACTTTAATAAAGAGCGATAGCACACCTCTACTGGGTGCTTGATTTGATTTATATCAGTGATTAAGTCTTCTGAATCGCTGCGCTTATTCTTGATTTTTGCACCTAAATGCACCACTGTTTCAGAGACTTGGTTTTTAAGCTTTTTAAGTACAGCGCGATAAGGTTCAAAGTCTTGTCCTGCCAGCTCAATTAGCTCATCGCTTGCATCTGACATGCTCAGCTCTGCGCTTAGCGTGTCAATATCACGGCTGTATAAATCAAGCGCCATCCAACGACCATGGTCAAGCACTTGCTGTGTTACCTGTGCGGTTACAAATGGGTTACCGTCACGGTCTCCGCCCATCCAAGAGGTAAACTCAATGGGGCTGTAATCAATTGGGAGCTCTAAACTTAAATGCTCTTTAACTTGGTCTGAAAACTCACGTAAAAAACGTGGCACAGCATGCCATAAGCTGTTTTCAATAACAGCGTATCCCCATTTAGCTTCATCAACTGGGCTTGGGCGAGAACGACGAATATCATCAGTGTGCCATGCTTGGCTGATAAGCTGAGCGATACGGTTTAAAATAGCTTCACGCTCTTGTGGTAAATTGTCTTTGCGCTCAAGCGATGCTAAACAATCACTTAATTCTACGTGCTTATTAATAATTGTACGGCGCGTCACCTCGGTTGGGTGAGCGGTTAATACTAAGTTTATGTGGAGTTTTGAGAGTGTTTCGGCCAGATGATTACTATCTAATTGGCCTTCTTTTGCTTTTGCAGTTAACGTTTTTAATGTTTGAGTGAGAGGGTTTAGTTGGCAAAAACCAACATCATTAAAACGCGAAACAGTGTGGAACTGCTCTGCTACATTCGCTAAATTTAAAAAATGATTAAATGAACGGGCAACCGGTAAAAGCTCTTCATCACTAAGCGCATGTAGTACCTCAATTAGCGCTTGTCTGTCGTCTTCATTACCACTGCGAGATGACTTTGATAAAGCACGAATTTCCTCTACTTTATCTAAAATCGCTTGGCCTTGGGCATCTTTAATAGTTTGTCCTAGTAGCTGCCCAAGTAAATTAACATTACCTCGCAAGGCGGCATATTGTTCACTCATTTCTCAGTCTCCTTTGTTTCATGGAATGCTATTAATATCATCATGAGCGCAGATTTAATAGATCCATTTGCAATGGTGAATCGTAATTAGCTATATGTAAATTATTAGAAAACGGCTTTTATGATCATTTTTTACGACGCCAGCTGCCCGCTTTGCAATACCGAAATGCAGCACCTAAAAGATGCTGATACTAAACATAAAATTGTTTTAGAAGACCTTAATAGCCACGATTTTAGCGCACGTTATCCAAGTGTTAATAAAAACAAGGCCATGGCTATATTGCATGCACAGTTACCAACTGGCGAGATGATTTACGGCTTAGATGTTACCTATCAAGCGTGGAAAACAGTAGGCAAATACCGCTGGTTGAAAATTTTTCGCTTGCCAATAATTCGCTACTTCGCTGACGCCGCCTATGTGTTTTTTGCAAAACACAGACAAAAAATAAGCCGTTTGCTCATGCCAAACGCCTCCTGTTTAAACGGCCAATGCACTGTTAATACAAAGGACAAACAATGAAAACAATTGTTTTATTCGGTGCCAGCAGCGCAATAGCACAAGCTTATATTGAGCACCTACAAATAAATGCCCCCACAGTGCAAGTTATATGTGTTAGCTCAAAAAAGGCAGATACAAATAGTAATGTTGTTTACCTAAAGAGCGATTACACAGCGCAAAGCTTAGCCAAGGTTACAACTTACTTAAAAGAGCAAAATGCCGATATTCAACAAGTCGTTATGTTTAATGGCACTTTACACAACAAAACCCACATGCCAGAAAAAAAGCTAGAAGAGCTAAACGCAAACTATTTTAATGAATTATTTAATTCCAACACACTCACTCCCTTACTATGCTTGCAGAGCATTTTACCGCTGTTAACACATAAAACGCTGTGCACTATAACGGCGCTCAGTGCGCGTGTGGGCAGTATTAACGATAATAAATTAGGCGGTTGGTATACATACCGCGCATCTAAAGCGGCCTTAAACATGCTATTTAAAACCGCAGCGGTAGAACTGGCGCGCCGAGCTAAAAATACTAAACTGGTGTTATTTCATCCGGGCACTACCGATACTGCCCTTTCAAAGCCATTTCAAAAAAACGTACCTGCGGATAAGCTTTTTAGCGCTGAATTTGTAGCTAAACAGCTTTTTACACTTACGTTTAATAACCCTCATTTAGAACTTAACGGTGAGCCCGCCTATTTAGATTGGCAAGGCGAAGCCATACCCTGGTAAGGACCTTTAATGCATTTTACTAAAGAGCGCATAAACGCACTTGAAAAACACACTCGTACTCATTTAATTAATTCACTTTCGGGTTTTAAAAGCGCCAACTTAATTGGCACGCAAGACAAGCAAGGCAATACAAATGTAGCTATTGTTAGCTCGGTTATTCATTTAGGGGCTCACCCGCCATTGGTTGGCATGATAATGCGCCCTAATAGCGTGCCTCGCCATACGTTCGAAAACATCATAGAAACCGGCTGTTACACCATTAACCAAGTTAATAAGGCCATATATAAGCAAGCTCATCAAACATCAGCTCGCTACGATAAAGGCGAGTCAGAATTTGACGCGACAGGTTTAACGCCAGAATACCTAAATGAATTTACAGCACCTTTTGTGCAAGAGTCGCGATTAAAATACTCTGTAAAATACGTTGAGCACCAACACTTAGCCGTTAATGGCACCGAGCTGGTTATAGGTGAAATTACCGATGTGTATTTAGATGAAGCAGCGCTACAAAGTGATGGCTTTTTAGATTTACAAGCCATTGAAACAGTGGCTGTAACAGGGCTTGATAGCTACCACACTAGCAATAAATTATCGCGTTTACCTTACGCTAAAAAACCTTAGCATGCATGTTGTCGTATAATATTGAATTATGCTTTTACATTAAACACAATGCCTAACACCAATCTGCTTATTGGGGCTTTTTAACATTTTAGTGAAATTTAATTTGTTCAATTGCTCAAGTATTTATGCAGCTTGGTATTGAATCCAAGGAGACTTTTATGGCCACACTAGGCGTTGGTACACACACAAGCGAGCAAGCATTAGCGGGATTAAGCAATATGACCGCCAATGTAACCCCTATTCAAGCAGATGAATATTTACAGCGCATTGCAAAAGCACAAGCTTATATGCAAGCAAATAATATAGATGCAATTTATTTAAATGCAGGTACAAACCTTACTTATTTTACAGGCATGAAATGGTATGCAAGTGAGCGCATGGTTGGCGCCATTTTACCCGCTATAGGTGATGTACAATACATAGCCCCTTATTTTGAAATTGGCACCCTAAACGGCTTTAAAGTGATTGAAGGCCCCATTCATGGCTGGCAAGAACACGAAAGTCCATATGCGTTATTTGTAAGTGTACTCAAGCAGCTCAACATACCTGACAATGCCACAATAGGCATTGATGAAAGTGCACAGTTTTTTATATTCGACGGTATAAACAAAGCGCAAAAAGGCCTAAATATAGTTAATGCACAGAGCGTTACTGCACATTGCCGCATGCATAAGTCGGTAAACGAATTAGCGCTCATGCAATGCGCAATGGATATGACTTTAGCTGTACATCAAGCAACCGCAAGTATGCTATATGAAGGTATTACCACCACAGAGGTGGAAGCCTTCATTAAAAAAGCGCATCAAAAGGTAGGTGCCCCCGGTAACTATTTTTGCATTGTATTGTTTGGTGTGGCGACCTCATTTCCACATGGCGTTAAAGATGCGCAAGTGCTTAAAAAAGGCGATATGGTATTAATAGATACCGGTTGCAAAGTGCATGATTACCTTTCAGATATAACCCGCACCTATGTATTTGGTGAGCCAACAGTGCGACAACGGATGTTTTGGGATCATGAAAAAGCAGCGCAACTCGCCGCTTTTAGTGCTGCAAAAATTGGCGCTACGTGTGAAGCAGTTGATGCAGGCGCTCGTCACTATTTAGCGACTCAAGGATTGGGGCCACAGTATCAAACACCCGGCTGCCCGCATCGTACGGGCCATGGTATTGGGTTAGACATTCACGAATGGCCTTATTTAGTCGGTGGAGACAAAACCCCACTTGCACCTGGCATGTGTTTTAGTAACGAGCCAATGCTAGTTATACCTGATGAGTTTGGTGTACGTTTAGAGGATCACTTTTATATGACCGACAACGGTCCGCATTGGTTTACACAACCAAGTTATAGTATTGACGACCCGTTTGGGCTTAACGCTTAAACCCTTTATAAAGAGCAGCCATTAGCTGCTCTTTTTAGTTTATTCGTTGATAAAGTACAGATCATCCCAATATCCTCTGTTATACAAAAGCAATCCGCAAAAGGATGAATATGAAAAACTTTAAAATTGATATCGTGTCAGACGTAATGTGCCCATGGTGCGTAATAGGTTACAAAAACCTAGAGACAGCGCTTGGCCAACTTAAAGACGAGATGAGTGCAGATATTACGTGGCATCCTTTTGAGTTAAACCCTGACATGCCGCTTGAAGGTCAAAACTTAAACGAGCATCTAATGCAAAAATACAACCTAAGCGAAGAGCAAGGCGATGAAAATCGTAAAAACATGTTCGAAGCAGGTCAGCGTGCCGGTTTTACCTTTAATTTTGATGGTGAGCGCATCATGATCAACAGCTTTGATTTACACCGCCTACTTACTTGGGCGCGTGAAGAAGATAAGCAAACCGAATTAAAGCTTGCCATGTTTGAAGCACACTTCACCGATTTAAAATACTTAAATCAAGAAGACGCACTGCTTGATGTAGTCGCAAGTGTTGGCCTTGATAAAGAACAAGCGCGTAGTATTTTACACTCAGATAAATACGTTCAAAAAGTACGACAAGAGCAAGACCGCTTTAAGCAAATGGGTATTACTTCAGTCCCTACATTTATTATCAACGATAAATATGCAATCAGTGGCGGACAACCAAGCGACTCATTTATTCAAGCACTAAAACAAATTAGTGAAGAAGAAGCAAAACAAGACGCTTAGCAAGTAAGCTGCTGTTTAACATATATAAGGCTGCGCAATGCAGTCTTATATGGTTTTAAAGGTGCAGCGTGACTTTACTGTCTACGTGAACCTATTTTTTCAATAAGCTTTTAACAAAAACCTCTGCGACTCAAACCTTACCCTCTGCACTTTTATAAAAGTGCTGGCACTATACGTGCATTGTCTATTTTGTGTTCTTAATGAGTGTGCTGCGCGCTATTTTATTTCAAATGCCACGTAAATATTACAAGGTGCTATTAACTTCTTTCATACCGCCATTCACTCACTATTATTTAAGGGCTAACGAGTAACTAAATACGCATAAGGAGCAAGCATGGCTAAGTCAGCAACATTATACAGAATGGTAACTAATGAGCATATTTGCCCATTTGGACTCAAATCAAAAGATTTACTTAAGCGAAAAGGCTATAAGGTAGATGATAAACCGCTGACTTCGCGCGAAGAAACCGATGCATTTCAACAAAAGCACAATGTTGATACCACACCACAAACATTTATCGATAACGAACGCATTGGCGGGTATGACGACCTGCGCGCTTACTTTAATAAATCGGAGCCTGGTCAACAAGGTACTACTTATACTCCCGTAACGGCCATTTTTGCTGTTACCTTATTGCTTGCCTTTGCATTTAGCTACTCGACTGGCTTTGCACTTTTTTCTATGCATACAGTTATGCTGTTTGTCGCGTTAACAATGGGCGTACTGGCTATTCAAAAATTACGCGACTTATACAGCTTTAGTAATTCTTTTATAACCTATGATTTATTTGCGATGAAAGTTGTTAGGTATGCTTATGTTTACCCCTTTTTAGAAGCATTTGTAAGTATTGGCATGATTGCAGGGCTTTCAGCTTATATTGTTGCACCAATTTCTTTATTTATTGGGGGTGTTGGCGCCGTGTCGGTGATTAAGGCTGTTTACATAGACAAACGAGAGCTTAAATGTGCCTGTGTTGGCGGAGATAGTAATGTACCGCTGGGGTTTGTCTCTCTGACCGAAAACCTGTTTATGATTGCTGCGGGTATCTGGATGTTTATTAAATAACCTTAACTCAGGTTAAATAATGAGCTTGATAACTAACCAGGTTATTTTACATGACTGGTATTTTAGTGTAAAAAAGGGTACTAACTAAATAATAAAAGGAATTAAAATGAAATACTTACTGTCTATCATTGCCGCTCTAATCATTACTGGCTGTACTACAACTCCACTTCAAGACAGTCCTACCGCAACAGTAAAATCAACAGTTCCCCCTAAATACCCTGTTGCAGAGGTACGTAACAAAACAGAAGGTTTTGTTACCATGTCTTATGATGTAGATAGTTATGGGCGCCCAAATAATATTAAAGTTATTAACGCTAAACCTGAACAAGTGTTTAATAGCGAAGCCAAACGTGCCCTATCTAAATGGCAATACTCACCTAAAGTTGTTAATGGTGTTGCTGTACCTGATAAAAACTTAGAAATGACAATTGAGTTTAATTTGGATAATTAATAATCGGGTAAGGTTATATCTTAAAGGCTGCAGTGTGCAGCCTTTTTAGTATTTGTCAGCGAGCTTATTAAGTACGATAAAGCACTTTAATTACATGCCAGCCAAATTTGGTTTTAACTAAATGTGGCTCTAAAATTGCGCCATTAAAGGCTATTTTGTCAAACTGTGGAACCATTTGCCCGCGTCTAAATTCGCCAAGGTCACCGCCTTTTTTACCTGATGGGCACGACGAGTATTTTTTAGCTAAGGTTTGAAACTTGGCACCTTTACCTAATTGCTTAATAATGTCTTCTGCTATTTCTTTGTGTTTAACCAATATGTGGAGTGCGTGCGCTGTACTTGCCATTTCAAAGCCCTGATAATTTAAAACGCGGCGATTTTAGCACAGCCACCTAAACCTAGCATCTACTTATAGCTGACCAATCAAATAATTGGCGTTACCCAATAGCACGCTTTAATTCACAAAACCTGATATTTGGTCTAAACAGCTATATTCAGGGGCCGAGAGCGGGCTTAACCTAGTTACTTTTCTAATTCGTGGTACTTTACTTTTTTCATGACTGGCAATAAATCCCTCCACTAAAAGCATTCGATCACTACAATGCTTAACAAACCCCTCAATTACATCACCGTAAAATGGGAATACTAAGTATTGCTTTGACATTTTTTCTAGAGCTGCACGATCTTCATAAAAATCAAGGTGTCCGTAATGTCCAACTAAGCACACCTTAGTTCCAACCAAATCATTTTGATTCTTAAACAGTTGACCCCATGATACTTTTTTACATTCTATACTTTCCTGTAAGGGAAATGCTTTTACAGAAAAGACCACAACCATTAAAACTAACAATCTAGACATAGATATAAATTTTTTCATATTTGGATTCTATTAACTTTCCGGGAGGATTGCTCTATAACGCATCCGTACACTCTAAACTGCGAGGCCAAAAACATCATAACCTATTGATTTGTATTAGTTAACACCTCAATATTAGCAGCAACCAAAGGCAATAATAAAAACCTAACCCAATTAGTTTTCTGCTTCTGCTAAGAGCCTTTTTAAAATCAGTTTTTTAATAACGTTCTTAAATTCACAGCTGAGAAAAATACCATAGCTATACACACAAACAACAAAAGATAAATACCGTAGCCTACACCAACCATTAGGTAGGATTTACTAGGCTCCTGAGGATTATAATAAACATTAACTTTATCCCTTGTTTGATATTTTTTAAGTTGTAAATCTCGCTCCGCTCTATCAAGCATAGAGTTGACGTTTGATACTCGATTTCCAACAAATAGCTTTTCATCAAGCATATAAGAGTATTCAACCTCTATAATATAGCGCTCTTGGTTATGTTGTATACGTAGTCCATTACTAGAAATAACAGTACCCTCAACCATAGGCCAACTTTTCGTAGTCAGACCTTCTGAAACAACGGTTACTAAATATGCACTCCAAGCGAGTGAACTTAAAAGCATTACAACAAAAAAGACTCTACTTTTATTAAACATATCAGCACCTAATTTTTTGGGACTACACAATATACTTGTTTATGGAGACAATGATTGAACACGATAGTAAATTTCTTTACCTGCGATCAGTTATAAATAATGTTTTACGTCCTCTGGGTTGGGTATTCTGCAATACTGATATTTGCCAAATAAGGTATAGCGGTTTAAAGCAATTTTATCGTACAGCCAATTATTAAAGGTATTGGGTAAAACACTAAATGCAGTGGCTAGTTTAAAGGGATAACCTAGCTGCTTAACCACTTCAAAAAAAGCATGGCTTTGCGTGTACGCTTTGCCGTTTTGTAGGTACACCATTGAGGCGTATTGTGTGGTTGAAAAACCAAAGTGAGTTAATAACAATGCACCTTTTGGGGATTGCACGCTGCACAGTTTAAAAATGGCAGTGGCATCGTTACTAGGGCCTGTTGACCTTTCAGGATTAAAATTTGTTCAATCTAGGGGCCATTTAATCGCGGCGCGAGATTTGTAACCTAGTGGGCTAAGTAAAAACCGAGCAACAAAGAGTAAATGACCCCTAGGCAGAAACCCTTCGGGCAGCGTCTGTTTGGCATTTATGCTACGTTATCGCCTATTTATGGGGAACAACCACACTACATAGGCTCTGTCTTGCCTAATTACCAAACAGACTGCTGCAAATTTAACCTCGAAAGATAAACAGGCCCTAATAATAAAATTACACCACGCACTACATAATTTGCACTGTGCATCGAATAATATAATTTTTTGATTACGCATTAATGTAGCCGCATCATCACTCATTTTATACCCCTTAAGCGGTTACTGCTGAACCGGCTTTTTTTGTAACTTACGCTGCAATGTGCGCCTGTGCATATTGAGTTTCCGCGCAGTGGCCGACACATTACCGTTATTACTATGTAGCACTTGCTGAATATGCTCCCACTCTAAACGCTCTGGTGACATAACGGGTGTGGCAACATCACTAACATTTTGTGTATTTAAATCTGCGTTTAGGGCCTTTAATAACGTGGCCATATCAACGGGTTTAGTAAGGTAGTCGTTAGCGCCTAAACGCATGGCCTCTACAGCGGTGGCTATGCTTGCAAACCCTGTTAATAATACAATATACGCTTGCGGTAATAAGCTGCGAAGTGGCTTAATTAAGGCAAGGCCGTTGTCGTCACCTAGTTTCATATCGAGCAAAATAAAATCTGGTAAGTGTTTACGTGCACTGAGTAATGCATCACTTTGGTTATGCGCAACTTCACAACTAAAGCCTTGTTTTGTTAAACGCCGAGCAAGTGTACTGGCAAGGTTTATATCGTCTTCAATTATAAGTAATTTCATGAAAGTGATTGCTCATTATTTGCTATGGCTAATTTTACTTTAGCCACTGCCCCGCCACCAGCGTGATTATACAAAGTTAACGAGCCGTTTAGTCGCTCAAACGTCACATTAGAAAGTAAAACCGCAAGCCCCATACCTTGGCTGCTAGGCATAAGTTGCCCGCCAAGCTCTGCTAATTGTGATTGGCTAAAACCGCTACCAAAATCACGAATTAGCAAATATATACATTCACTGTGTTGATTATCTTGCTGCCAGCTTAGCTCTAACTGGGTTAGGTTATTTTTTTGATTAGCAATGCATGCATTTTGTAGCAAATTAAGTATGGCGGGCAATAGCATTGCATCACTTTTTAAGGTGGCTGCTATTGGCTCACTTAACCAATTAATGTGCTGATCAGGGTATTGCAGTAATAATGTATCGATGATCTGCGTTTGTAGCTGGTTTACTGTAATGTGCTCGGTGGTATTTTTATTACGAAGCTGAGCAGAGAGCTTTCTAAAGTCATTTAATTGCCTAGCACATTGCTTGAGCGGTGTTTGCATTTGCACCACGACAGGGTTATTTGGCTCCTCTTCTAAAAGCTCTTCAAATAGTAATTGTAAGTTAGCGATAGGACTGGCTAGTTGATGGGTTATTTGCGCAGCTGCGCCATCTAGGGTTACCAGTTGCTCGTTACGCAATTGCTGCTCACGGGCTTTAGCTATTGTGCGCTCTCGCTCCTTTAATGCTCTACTCATAGCGCCTATAACCAAAGCAATAACGCTTGCACTTAAAACAAAGTTAACCCACATGCCTATAAAATGCCCGCTCATATTCATTTGATGCATACTGTGATCGGGCATCCTAATGAGTAAAAAGCTATAAGCGGCAATTGCCAGTACGGCGATATAAGCCAAGCTTTTTTCACGAAGAGTGACCGCTGCAATCATGATAGGTAGCAATAATAGCGATACAAACGCATTGGTTGCGCCACCACTTAATGAGAGCAAAATAGTTAAAAACAGGACATCCGCAGTGAGCTGCATTAACATCCCTATAGGGCGCGCTTGGCTAACATTTCGATAGGCGAATACACTTACTAATTGAAATATCGCCTCTATAGCTATTACCACTAATAAAGGGAGTAGCGCTATTTGGTGTTCTAATAAAAAATACACGCTTAGTACAGCAATTAACTGCACAGCAATAGCACCACTTCGCAGCATTAAAAGGCGACTAATGGTCGGGTCGGTTTGCATAAACAAGGTGTGATATACCTATAAAATTTAATACGTTAAAAAGTTAATCTTCATCCATTGATATAGTAAACAGCGCGCACGGGGTCCCTTGATGAAACACCATTTTCCATTGTTCATTACTTTTACGCCAAAGCGACATACGTAAGGAGTAATTAAACTCACTTCGGGCTGAGCGCCTATAAGCCGCTTGGTAACTAATTTGCGCGACATTATCGCTAAGCATTCGCCCTTTAAAGTGCTGATTATAAAACTGCGGAACAACCTCGGTAGGTAAACGTGTGAGTACGTGCTGCTTATCAAATACGGTGCCATTAGCTGCAATTTCAATAAATTCATCATCAAGTAAGGCATTTAATGCATGGCTTGATTGACGGACATCGGGGTCGAGCAACTGTCGTTCGGCCTCAATCAAGTGATTAAACAACGACACTTTTATTTTATTGCTCATGGGTTTCCTTATTATGTATGCAATTGCCACGTGTTTGTGTGTTTATACGTTAAACGGGCAGTAATTAATAATATCGGCTTACTTTAATTCACTCAAGCTAACAGCTTGAACGCAGTGCCATAAACGCAAGCCACTTACGTTTAAGTAAAGCCGCAGAATCATGCACTATTCAATTATATGCTGTTTAACACATCGCTACGTATAGTTTTAATACTTGCTTACTCTTTAAACAAGCTTTACGTTAAATTGCCCACAATTACTATTATTTACGAGACAAAACAGGTTAATAACTTCTCTTAAAGGGCAATTTTTGATATAACTCACCCATTAGCAATACACGTCAGACCACCTTTTTAAGAGAACACACTATGGCCTACGCACATATTACTGGTTGGGGTAAATGTATTCCACCAGCAAGCATTAGCAACGATGAAATTAGCGAAATAGTTGATACCAACGATGAGTGGATCACCACACGTACTGGTATTAAATCTCGTAGGGTTAGCCATGTTAGCACTGCAGAACTTGCAACCGTTGCCGCAAAGCACGCCATCGATTGTGCAGGGATTGACGCAAAAGATATCGATTTAGTTATTTTAGCAACGTGTACCCCTTCTACTGTGGTGGCCAATACCGCCTCTTTAATACAAAAAAACATTGGTGCGACCGGCGCTGCAGCTATGGATACCAATGCTGCGTGTTCTGGTTTTTTATATGCCCTTCAAGCTGCTACCGCACAAATTCAGGCGGGTATGATTAAAAAGGCCGTGGTTATTGCTGCAGAGCGCATGACTTGGTATGTAAACTGGGCACGCCGTGACAGCGCTGTATTATTTGGTGATGGCGCAGGCGCAGTAGTACTAGAAGCCGCAGATACACCCGCAGGCCTACTTGGTACTAAAACCGGTTGCGACAGTGAAGACAGAGACATTTTGCATATCACCAACTTTGGTAGTGATTTAAATAAATATGAGCCAATTGGCCCATCAGACTTATTATTTGAAGGCCGTGAAATTTTCAAACGTGCCGTTAAAGGTATGAGCGAAGCGTGTGATGATGTATTAACGCAAGCCAACCTAAGCCTTGATGACATAAACGTATTAGTGCCACACCAAGCTAACTTACGTATTATTCAAGCAATTCAGCATCGTTTAAAAGTGCCGGATGAAAAAGTAATGGTAAACATTGCTGACTACGGCAATACCTCAGCCGCTACGATTGCTATTGCGTTATGTGAAGCCGTAGAGCAAGGCTTAATTAAGCCGCATTCAAATATTATGTCGGCAGCGTTTGGCGCAGGTTTAACGTGGGCAGCAAGCTATATAAAATGGGGCGAGCGTGTAACGCCGATTAAAGTAAGTGATGCAACTTTGCCACCGTGTGAGCTAACAGGCCTTGAGCTTGTAGCCCCCGCAGTTAAAGCCTGCAAAGACGCTGAGCCTAGCTAAACGTTTTTAAAGCACATAAAAATTAAACGCACTTTTTAGTGCGTTTTTGTTTTTAGGAGAACAAACTCATGGAGCTAATTACATGGAGCTAACTACATGGAACTATTAGGCATTCATCATGCTGCTATTATTTGCAGTGACTACGCCCGCTCTAAGCACTTTTATAGTAACGTACTTAAACTTAAAGTTATTAACGAGCATTTTAGGGCCGCGCGTAATTCGTATAAATTAGATTTAGCGATGCCTGATGGCAGTCAAATAGAGTTATTTTCGTTTGATGGAGCACCTGCAAGACCAAGCTACCCAGAAGCGCAAGGCTTGAGGCATTTAGCATTTAAAGTTAAAAACGTTGCCCAAGCAAAGCAGTATTTAGAGTCACAAAATATAACAGTGGAAGAGATAAGAGTGGATGAAATAACCGGCAAAAAATTCACCTTTTTTGCCGATCCAGATAACTTACCGCTTGAGTTATACGAGGTATAACCCTCGTATAACAAGGTTTATTTAAAGCGGCTTTGCAAGTAATTAAATACCGCACGAATACCTAACGCTTCGCCGCCGGTTGGGCGCCCAGGTAATGCACGTAAATTCCATGCCATTACATCAAAATGTACCCATGGAGTGGTTGGCTCTACAAATTCTTTTAAATAAAGCGCCGCGGTAATTGCACCACCAAATGGTGTGCTGGCACAGTTTGCCATATCGGCTACATCGCTCTTTAAAAAGCTTTTGTACTGATCAAATAAAGGCAATTGCCATACAGGGTCGCTTACATCCATACCGGCATCAATAATACCATTTGCTACATCGCGCTCTGTTGAGAAAAAGCCCGGTAGCTCAGTACCTAAAGCAACACGACAAGCACCGGTAAGGGTCGCAAAGTCAATAATTAGCTCAGGGTTATCGTTTTGTGCCTCGCTAAGCGCATCACACAATACTAAACGCCCTTCAGCATCGGTATTGTCAATTTCTACCATAATGCCTTTACGCGTTTTAATTACATCACCTGGGCGAAATGCATTTCGCGATACCGCGTTTTCAACCGCAGGCACTAAAACACGCAGTCTAATTGGTAAATTAGCCGCCATAATTAGCTGTGCTAAAGCAATAACGTGCGCAGCCCCGCCCATGTCTTTTTTCATGTTACGCATGCCCGAGCTTGGTTTTAAATCAAGCCCGCCAGAGTCAAAACATACCCCTTTACCAACTAAGGTAATAAGTGGTGCGTTTTCATCGCCCCATTTTAAATCAAGTAAACGCGGTTTGTTTTCGCTGGCGCGCCCGACCATGTGTATTGTTGGGTAATTTTGCTCAAGTAGCTCATCGCCAATCCACTGGGTAAATTCGCCGTTGTAATTATTGGCTAAATCTTCCATTACTTGCGATAAATGCTGCGGCATCATATCTACCGCAGGTGTGTTTACTAAATCACGCGCTAAATAAATGGCATCGGCTTGTTGCTTAATACGCTGATACAGCGCTTCATCGGCAATGGCTAATTGTGCTTTGGCCGTTGGTTTTTCTTTATATTCACTAAATTCATAGCCGCCTAACACAAAACCAAGCGCGACTTGCTCTATAAAGGCATCATCGCCTTGAATTTGATACGTGCCCAGCGGTAATTTATTGGCAAGCTCGCCTGCGGCCCAAAAATCATCTTGGCTTTGTAATAAACAATAAACGTGGCTTAGCTCACCGGTTTGCGCGTCAGGCACAAGCGCTAAACCTTGCTTTTCAAAGCCGCTATTTGTTAACCATGTTTGGATAAAAGCCGGTTGTTGTGATTGCCAGTCAGTTAACTCGTTTTTAAGAATAAAAGATAAAGGAATACCAGAAGAAGTATGACGAAGTAATGCACTCATTGAAAAGCTCATATAATAAAAAATGGTAGCTCAAAGCATACCAATAAGACCGGCTAAAAGGTATAGCTAATTTTAGCCAGCTTTATTCTTTATTTGGCGCTTTAGTGTGTTGTTTTAAATCCTCTTTAACTATTTCGGCGTCTAGCTCTTTAACTGGTTTATTAATGTTAAACGAGCTAGGCAACACATCTACACCTACCATTCTACCTAGCTTTACAACCAATGGAATAGTAATAGGGGCAAACGGCAGTACGGCAAATACACCTAAGCCAAGCCCTTTTAAAATATCTACAAACTGCTCATTAGCACGCTTTAACTCTTCTTTGCTGGTTTGCCCTTGCGTGTAACGCCTATAAATGGTGAGCATTTCTATGGTTTCTTGCCTTTCTTGCGCAAGAGCAATTTTTAGCGCCACCATTGCACGACGAAAGCGAAGCTGTTGGCGCTTTTTACTAATTTTAACTACCCGCCAAGGCGCACGGTGAATAACTTTATATAATCGCATACCCTTTATTTTCACACATAAAGGGTTTTACACAAGAATAATTTACTTAATACGCCCTATACTTTACTCTTTTGCACCATAACAGTGCTCACAAGCTCATTTTTATGCAAAGCAAACAAATAATAGTACTCCCCAAACCCCAAAAACCACAGCCTGATGAATGCTGCGGCGGAGGTAGCTGTAGCCCTTGCGTGTGGGACGAATACAGACAAAAATATCGCGACTGGCAAGCGCAAAACACACCACCCGCCTCACCAAAAGAAACAAGTTGATAACATCCACCCACCCACTTCGCGCATTAAATCTTCGTAAAAGCGTTAAAATCGCACTTTATTAGTTCAAATTAGTTACATACTGCACCATTGTTGCAAATATATTTTATTTTGAACTTTTTGTTATTAAAGAGTTAATTATTAATTGCCCTGAAAGTTTTTTATGTATAGGCTGTACATAGGACTTCACATGAGGTGGGCTTTTAGCTTTAAGAAGTCGAGTAGGTTGACTCTTTATCCCCATGTGAACACGTCCAAAATTATAAATAAGTAATGTTAATTACTGCATTACGTACAAAATATATTCTAACTGGGGAAAATTAGAATGAAACTTAAAAGCAATGCGCTAAATCAAGCAATTAAATTTGCATTAGCAACAACAACCACAGCAGGTTTGTTTATTTCAGGTTCTGCTGTTGCAGCAGAAGAAAGCGAAACTAAAGTTAATAAAAACGTTGAAAAAATTGCCGTAGTGGGTACTCGCTCAGCGCCACGCTCTATTGGTGATTCACCGGTTCCTATTGATATTATTGGCGGTGAAGAGCTAGAAAAGTCTGGTAACACAGACATGCTAGAGCTACTTAAAGGCTCTGTTCCTTCTTTTAATGTTCACCAAAACCCTATCAGTGATGCTGCATCACTAGTACGCCCAGCTAACTTACGTGGCTTACCTTCAGACAGCACATTAATTCTTTTAAACGGTAAACGCCGTCACCGTGCTTCTGTTATTGCATTTTTAGGTGGTGGTATTAACGATGGTGCACAAGGCGCTGATATTTCAGTTATTCCTAGCATTGCACTTAAGCAAGTAGAAGTACTACGTGATGGTGCAGCAGCACAATACGGCTCAGATGCAATCGCAGGTGTAATGAACTTCCAACTTAAAGATGCCTCTGAAGGCGGTAAACTTGAAGTACGCCATGGTCAATACTACGAAGGCGACGGTGATACCACACAGATATCGGGTAACGTAGGCTTACCATTTACTGACAACGGTTTTGCTAACTTAAGTTTTCAATATAAAACAGCAGATGCAACAAGTCGCTCAGAGCAACGCCCTGATGCAGCTGCGCTTTCTGCTGCAGGTGTACCAGAAGTGTCTTCGCTTGCGCAAGTTTGGGGTGCCCCAGAGGTTGATGACGACATTTCAATTTTTGGTAACTTTGGTTTAGAACTAACAAACGACTCAGAATTTTATATGTTTGGTAACTACTCTGAGCGTGATGTACGTGGTGGTTTTTACTACCGTAACCCGCACACTCGCCCAGGTGTATACTCAAACGATGGCGGTGAAACACTGCTTGTTGCCGATTTAACAGAAGACATGAGCGGTAACTGTCCTACTATCGCAATTGATGACAACGTACTAGATAACCCAGACTACATTAGCGGTGTTGCTAATAACCCTGATTGTTTTGCATTTAACGAAACCATTCCTGGCGGTTTTACGCCTAACTTTGGTGGTAACATCACAGATACCTCTTTAACTATTGGTACAAAGGGTATGTTTACGGGTGGTTTCCTTAAAGATGCATTTTACGATTTAAGCGGTACGGTGGGTTTAAACGAATCTCGCTACTTTATTTACGACACGGTTAATGCGTCGTTAGGTGCAGACAGCCCACGTGATTTTAGCCCAGGTAAATATGAGCAACTAGAGAAAAACTTTAACTTTGACCTTTCTAAAGGCTTTGATTTTGACCTGGCGTACGATGTAAATATTGCCGGTGGTTTAGAATGGCACGAAGAAACATTTACTGTAATTTCTGGTGATGAAGCATCATTCACTGCAGGTCCTTTAACTGAGCAAGGTTTTGGTATTGGCTCTAATGGTTTCCCTGGTTTCAAACCTTCTGATGCTGGCGAATATACTCGCCGTAACTACGCAGCTTATGTAGATATTGAAGCACCATTTACAGAAGAATTCTTAATGGGCCTTGCGGTACGTTTTGAAGATTACGACAGCTTTGGTACAACAACAAACTACAAAGTAATGGCGCAGTACCACGTAACTGAAGATCTAAATATTCGTGGCTCAGTAAGCACAGGTTTCCGTGCCCCTACTGTTGGCCAAGCGAACGTTAGTAACGTACAAACCAACTTAAGTGATGGTGTATTACAAGATTCAGCACTTTTACCACCAACAAACCCAATTGCAGTGCAATTAGGTGGTACAGAGCTTGAGCCAGAAGAATCGCAAAGCTACACATTAGGTGCGGTTTACACTATTGGTGATTTATTTGTAACACTTGATTACTACAATATTGAAGTTGATGACCGTATCAGCCAATCTGAAAAAATTGTACTTAGCCAAGATGATAAAGACACGTTAGAAGCAGCAGGCGTACCAAATGCGCAAAGCTATGCACAAGTGAGCTTTTTCACAAATGACTTTGATACAACAACGCAAGGTATTGACTTAGTAGCAAACTACACAGCTGACATGCTAGGCGGAAGCTCTACATTTAGCCTTGCTTACAACTGGAATGAAACTGAGGTAACTAAGTTCAGCGACATTACTGGTGAGTTTAAAGTTAAGCGTTTAGAAGAAGATTTACCTAATCACCGTGCAACGCTTACTTGGGCACAGCAGTGGGAATCTTTTTCAATGTTTACCCGTGCTAATTACTACGGCGAATACCAAGGTGTTCACGTAGATTACGATGCAACAGCAAAAACAGCTGACGCAGCAGTAACTATTGACGCTGAAATAACGTACTTCTTAAATGAGTCTATTAGTTTCTCGGTAGGTGCACAAAACATCTTTGACCAAGACGCTGAAAAACTTGATTTTGAAGACCGTACGGGTATCCCTAACAATAACTGGGGTGGCCAATACTACGAGACATCTCCATACGGTATTAACGGTGGCTTCTACTACGCGAAAGCAACCTATACTTTCTAATATTTTTTCATGATAAACCAAGGCGAAATGTTAAGACATTTCGCCTTTTTTATTTTATATTAATTAAAAAACGATAATGCCTCATTATGCTAATTAAAAAAGCCAATCAATTACTACAAGAAAATAAACTCAAAGAAGCCGAGTTTCATTTTAAAGCAATTTTAAATAGTAACCCGCAAAGCGGCGAAGCATTATTTGGTTTAGGCAGGATAGCACTTAGGTTAGAGCGCTATGATGCAGCGGTATACTTATTACAAAAAGCATGCGAACGTTTACCCCATATGCTTGAGCCACTGCACGCCCTTGCCGATGCATTTAATGGTGTTAATTCCCCTAATGATGCGCTTAAAGTACTCGAATATGCTAAAAGTCTCGCAAGCCATAACCCAGAGCCTCATTATTATTTAGCTCAGCATTATTTAAGCTACGGCGAATTAGACAAAGCACACACCACATTTGCGCATGCGCTAAGCATGGGGCTATACCCCGTAACTGCCTATACTTTATTTGAACTAGTACAATTAGGCCGTTTCAATAAAGAACATAATTATGTGAGCAACCTGCACCACTTTTTAACGCAAACGAATAACGTGCGTTTAAAAATGGTGTGTTACTACGCGTTAGGTAAAAGCTACGACAAACTAGAAGATACAGAGCAAGCATTTAACTACTATGTGCTTGCCAACAAACTTCAAAAAAAGCTTACTCACTTTAAAACCAGTGACTTAGTGCCTTTTTATGAAACAATCATAACGCATAATACACAACAGCTAATTGCATCTGCCGATCACACTTTTTCCGGCACTATTACGCCCGTGTTTATTATTGGTATGCCCCGCAGCGGCTCAACCTTACTTGAGCAAATGATGGCCTGCCACTCACAGTTTGCTACATTAGGTGAAAACACCAGTATCGCTAACCAAGTGGTGGCGTTTATAGAGCAGCAAACGCAAACCCCTTACCCGCAATGCTTAAGCGCACTTAGTAACGATTTAATCGCAAAAGCTCGCAATATTTATATTGAGGAATTAAAAAAAGCACAGCCTGTACGCCCTTTCATTATTAATAAGCTACCGAGTAACTATCAGTCTATTGGCTTAATTTACTTGCTGTTCCCTAATGCTAAATTTATTAATTTAAGTAGAGATTTTAATGCCACTGCTTTTTCGGTGTTCAGTAACTACTTTGCCGAAAATGAGCCGTACTTTTGTGATTTAAAAGAATTTAAACTTTACCATGCGTTGTATGCAAAATTAATGGACCATTGGCGCAGCCTGCCCTCATTAGCGCTATACGATATTCATTATGAGCAAATAGTTGCCGAGCCTGAGTCGCAGCTAAGTGCTTTATTTTCGTTTTTAGGGTGTGAGTATGAACCGCAATGCTTAGCATTTTATAAGCGTAAGGCTGCTGTTAGCACATTAAGCAAACAAGCCATTAGGCAGCCAATTAATACACAGGCACTCGCGCATTGGGAGCGCTATAAAACACCGCTTTTAAAACAATTTGAATGAGCCTAATTGCCTAACTGTGCTCGTTAAACCAGCTTACAACATCTTTAAATTGTTCATCCCGTGCCTGAGGGTGAGTAAGCATATTAATATGATCGTAATCCACACTATGACCATGGCGCTTGCCATAAATTTTAAGGGTTTGTTTTCCAGGCCCGGACTCTGCCATAAACTTTGTAATATCAATAGGCTGCGCAAGAGCCTTATCGTTTACAGCGCCAATATGTAGTGTAGGAGGCACCTGCACTTTAGCTAAGGCTTTTGCATAGTCAAAACCATCATCGCTATCTATCCATGGCCTTTTTTTAGCCCACTGCATGCTTTGATAATGCGACTTTTGCGATTCGTTATCGCTGCCCCACTTATAGCCTTTAGCGTTTAAGTAACCCTGTTTTTTAGCCAATATGGGCGCCATAAAATACCAAATTACATTTGCTTGTAGTAACTTTTTAGGGTGATTGTTAAACAAAGAGCGTTTAGAGCCAAAATAAGCACACGCTTTAACCTCTTTTAAATACTCAGGAAAACGTGCAAAAACACTATTCATTAAAACGCCTCCCCAAGAGTGAGCAACCCAATAGTCTGGCCTTTTACCCTCAAATTGTTCAATGTAATTAATAAAGGCGGGGATATCTTCTACTATTGCCTCTGTTTGACCATATTTAGCCTGCGGCGAAATAAGCGGCTTGCTCTCTCCACGCCCGCGCAGGTCTGCTACATAACAGCAGTAGCCTTGCTCAGCCAAATAAGGAGCTAGCCCCTTATTGCTATGAGTATAAAAAATTTTGCCGTTTTCTACTGCGCCGTGCATAAAAAACACCACGGGGCCCGCTTGCTTGTCGTTTGCTATACGGCGTAAATGTAGCGTTTGCTGATTGCCTAGTTGAACAAAATGTGAGTGCTGTGTAATTGCCACAAATTTTCCTTTATTATTTTTAGCCACTCATCCTACCAGTACCACTGTTAATTCTAAAGTAAATGGTTGCACTTTTTAGTGGGGCATTTGATACAATTGCGCCATTATTTAATTGCTAAATTAATGCTATGAAATCAAAACAAGTCTCTAACAAGCTCCACCCACGCAACCAACATTTACATGGCTACGATTTAGACATGCTATGTGATAAGCACGATGCGTTAACCCCATTCATCATCGTCACCCCTGCGGGGAGTAAAAGCATTGATTTTACCAATAACACAGCAGTAAAAACGCTTAATCAAGCGCTTTTAAAAGCGCATTATAAAATAGATTTTTGGGATATTCCTGAGCATAATCTTTGCCCTCCTATTCCTGGTCGCGTTGATTACATTCATTACTTGGCAGACTTATTAAGCGACGATAACCAACAAAATATTCCAACTGGCAGGCAAATTAAGGTGCTCGATATTGGCACAGGGGCCAATTTGGTCTACCCGTTAACGGGTAATCATGAATACAACTGGCACTTTACTGGTAGCGACATCGATGGAAATTCTATAAAAATAGCGAAACAAATCGCCCAATTTAATGGTTTAAAAATAACCCTTAAACACCAAAAAAACGCATCATCTATTTTTGAAAATATTATAAATCACAAAGATTTATTTCATTTAACCTTGTGTAACCCCCCGTTTCACGCAAGCGCAGAAGAGGCCAATAAAGGGTCGCAGCGCAAATGGAAAAACTTAGGAAAATCACCTAAAAACACCCTTAATTTTGGCGGGCAAAATAATGAGTTATGGTGCGAGGGCGGTGAAGCACAGTTTATTAGCAATATGATTGCCCAAAGTGAGCAATTTGCAGAGCAAGTAATATGGTTTACCTCCTTGGTTTCAAAAAAAGAAACGCTTAAAGTGTTAGAAAATAAATTAAGCACCCTCCCTATTGCCGAATATAAAATTATAGACATGGCACAAGGACAAAAAGTAAGTCGCTTTATTGCCTGGAGTTATTTTGATAAAGCCACCCGTGAACAAATTTTTGAAGAGCTTGTTTAAACCCATAAAAAACAAAAAAGCCTGTAGTACTTAATAAAGGAATAACCACCATGATAGATTTTCGCTCAGACACGGTTACTAAACCCTCAAAAGCCATGCGCGATATAATGTATAACGCGCCAGTAGGCGATGATGTGTACGGGGATGATCCTAGCGTAAACCAACTAGAAGCCTATGCAAGTGAGCGTTTTAGCTTTGAAGCCGCACTTTATTGTAGCTCTGGCACGCAAGCTAACTTACTTGCGCTTATGGCTCATTGCGAACGCGGAGATGAATATATTTGCGGGCAAAATGCCCATAACTATAAATTTGAAGGCGGTGGCGCTGCAGTATTAGGCTCTATTCAACCACAACCGATTGAGAATGAACCCGATGGCAGCCTCTGCTTTGATAAAATTGCCGCAGCAATAAAACCAGACGATAGCCATTTTGCCAACACCCGCTTACTTAGCCTTGAAAACACCATAGGCGGAAAAGTACTCCCCCTTAGCTACTTAGCCAAAGCACGTCATTTTGTAAATGAGCACTCGTTGGCTCTGCACTTAGATGGCGCACGTGCGTTTAATGCGGCGGTTGAATTAAACGTTGATATTACAGATATTACCCAGCACTTTGACTCTGTTTCAATTTGCTTATCGAAAGGGCTAGGTGCTCCCGTTGGCTCGCTATTACTAGGCACAAAGGCGCTTATCACAAAAGCACGGCGCTGGAGAAAAGTACTCGGTGGTGGCATGCGCCAAGCAGGAATGCTGGCAGCCGCGGGGCAATACGCACTTGAAAATAACGTCTCTCGCTTAAAAGACGATCACGCTAATGCGCGTTATTTAGCAGGTAAGCTTAATGAGCTCAATGGGTTTAGCGTTGATATGAGTAACACCACTAACATGGTGTATGCGCGCTATTCAAGTGAGTTAAATATAGCGCATATTAGCGAGCAATTAGCACAACAAGGCATATTAATCAGCCCAAGCAAACAGCTTAGGCTAGTCACTCATCTTGATATAAACAAAGATGATATAGATACTTTTATACGAGCCTTAGCGGCCCATATTTAACTCAGCCTTATAGTGCTTGCGGCACACCGACACATAACGGTCGTTGCCGCCAATTTCTACTTGGTTACCATCGGCAATGGCATTGCCGTTTTCATCTGTACGCAATACATGATTGGCTTTACGGCCGCAATGGCACACTGTTTTAAGCTCAACCAGTTTATCGGCCCATGCTAGCAAGTACTGAGAGCCAATAAATAACTCACCTCTAAAGTCGCTTCGCAGGCCATAACACAATACCGGAATACCAAGTTCATCAACCACATCTGTCAGCTGCATAACTTGCTCTTTAGACAAAAACTGGCATTCGTCAACCAATACACAGTGGCGCTTTTTTTCGTTTTGCAGATTTTGGATCAGCTCAAAAACATTTTTTGACGCATCAAATATATGCGCATCAGCTTGCAGCCCGATACGAGACGATACTTTTCCTACACCAGAGCGGTTATCAATTGCAGCCGTTAAAATAACTGGCTCCATACCGCGCTCACGATAGTTAAACGCAGATTGTAATAAGGTGGTTGATTTACCCGCATTCATCGCAGAGTAGTAAAAGTATAATTGAGCCATTGCCGTGCCTTAAGATAAAAAGTGCGCTTATGCTACCTTAATATGCGATTAATACCAATTTCATATCGCTATTTTAGTTAATAAGCACTTTGATTTTCTTACTACTCAACAGCTTGCAAGTATTTTATATAAATTTGTGCACTGTCAAAGCGCGCTAACCATTGCCATATCTCTTTACTAAGCTGGCTATTTTGCTGGTAAAACTGCTTTGAAAAAATTAAATAACCGTCGGTTGTTTCATAAGGTGGGTAAAGGGGTTTTACATCGCTCCCTTTATGTTGATAGCTCGACACTTTTAAGTCATCTACTTGGCATAAATCAACACTTGCCTGTACCACTCCTTTATCAAGTAATTCAAATGCTTTTTCTTTTGAAAAAGTATTATGGATGTAAAAAGGCTCTTCTTTTAGCGCGCTGTTTAAGCCATAGCCATTAGGAATGGCGATAGTGAACGCTTTATTTTGAAATACTTCGCGTGTTTGCCATTGTTTATGAAAACGAGCCCGCCCTATTAAGCAGCTACTAAAACGACTCACTGCAAATTTTTCTAGCAACACCCCTTTTTCGTTTGTAGGGTACACAGCAAAACGTTCACGCCCATCACGATAGCTGGCAATAACGGCATTAACACGGTTAAGCTCTAAATCGTTTAAGCATCTGCGCCATGGTTTTCTAACAAATGAAATAGACACATGGGGTATGTCGGCATCTAGTTGCTTTAAAATTTCAATTGAGGCGCCAGGGTTATCTATAGGTACCTCTTGCCCAATGCCCAAAAACATAGGTGCAACGTCTTTATCTTCGTAGCAAAATATAAGTGTTTGTGGGTTAGCAAACACTGCTGAAGAAAACATCAAACCAAATATAAATAAATAATTTAAGCTGCTGATACTCATAATAATTTTTATTAGTAAATAATGTAAATTGTAGCTTGTGATAACAAAGCTGCCAGTGCTGCAACAGTTAAATTATCCCTTCATGCTTTAGTAACCAACTTTTTCTCTCAAGGCCACCAGCGTACCCAGTAAGCCTTGAGTTTGCACCAATAATTCGATGGCATGGCACAATAATACTGATGGGGTTTTTGCCATTTGCAGCCCCGACTGCTCTTACCGCCTTAGGGTTATTTAATTGTTTAGCTATATCGCCGTAGGTCATGGTTTTGCCAAAAGGGACGCTGAGCAACGCTTGCCACACACCATTTTGAAAAGGCGTACCTTGTGTATCTAATGGCACATTAAAGGTTTTGCGCTGACCATTAAAGTATTCGTTTAATTGTTTTACGCAGATTAAAACCGCTTCATTTGTTACTTGCTCAACGGGTGTATGGGTGTAGTGTGTTCTTGGGTAAAAACCAACATAGCTCACCCCGTTTTCAGTCGCTTGAATAATAACATCGTCAATCGGGCTCGAAATTGCGGTCTGTATAATCATGAAAGTTGCTGCCATAGTTGAAACGTTAAGTACGAGCGAAATGGAGCGCTCAGCTCTGGGTTAAATTGCTTAGCATTGATCAGCGCCTTTTTTACCCCGAGATCGCCGGCTAATAGTATATCTGGGTTACTTTGCCCGCGCAGTTTAGCGTAGTTAACAGTCCATGGGCCTATGCCTTTTATATCGAGCCAATTATCCAAAACCCTGTTATCGGGGTTATCTGCGCAGTACTTAGATAAATTTTTTAATGCATTTTTGCGCGATTGCGGCATTTTAAAAAATTCAAAGTCGCATGTCGCTAAATCCTCAGGCTGTGGAAAATACACTTTATCTGCGTGTTTATCGCCTCGCTCTGCGACCAGCTTTGTAACTAAAGTGTGCGCTGCCCCCACGCTAACTTGTTGGCCCAATACAGCGCGGATCCCCGCTTCAAAGCTTGACCATATCCCAGGTAAGCGTAGCCCTTCACTTAATGTAAATGCCCCATTAATACTGTTTTTTAAGTGGCTTTCAATAGGGTTTATATCGGCATCTACATCAAGTACACGGCGTATATTATTAATTACTTTTTGTAAGTGCTCGGTATTATTTATTACTATTTCAACTTTAAAATGGTTATTTTGCGCCTTAAACTGCGCATTAAAATAACCTACCGCCCCTTTTAGCTTAAATGTTCGCCCGTAACTGGTTGGGGTTATCCACTCCATAGGCTCTATTAACCGCTTTGACAAAAAGCTGTGCAAAGCCTGCCAATTGTAAGGAGGTCTAAAAGGGAGAGTTAATACAATCACTGGGGTTGCCTCTTTTTTTGATTTTCTGAGCTTTGATGGCGCTATATTTAATTGTTGTAAAAAAGCATCGTTAAAACGTCGCACACTTTTAAACCCAGCGGCAAATGCAATATCGGTTATAGGTAATGTGGTCTCTTGAATCAGCTTTTTAGCAAACTGACATTGGTTAAATAACCGATACTGAGTAACAGACACACCAAAGTGCTGATTAAATATGCGTCGCAAATATCGACTGGTAATACCCAAACGAGTAGCTAGCATTTCGCAATTACAGCTGTCACCTAAATCAATTAACTGCTTAGCTCTGAGCGCTGTTGTTTTTACCCCTTGCCAAGCAGCGCTGCCCGGAGCGCTATCGGGCCTGCAGCGTATGCACGGTCTGAAACCTGCTTGCGCTGCGTTATGCGCATATTGATAATACACCACATTTTTTTCTTGAGCGGTGGGCGCGGGGCAAATTGGCCGGCAATAAATACCGGTACTTTTTACTGCAACGTAAAACAAGCCATCAAATCGTGCATCGCGGCTTTGCCGTGCTTTTTGCCAATACTGATTATTCATGTAGGGTCTTAATCAATAAAACGTACCTTAGCATAACAATTTTTAAAGCAGATACTGGCCGTTTTCGGCACTCATCTGCTTTTAAAAAAGTATTATACCAACCCACTTAATTAAGCGTTTTAGTATCACTATTGCTCTGCAAAATCGAGCAAGTCTTGGCCTGCTAGGCGGTAGATTATCCATTCGTTTTGAGCTTTTGCCCCAATGCTATTATAAAAATCTATAGCGGGTTTATTCCAATCCAGTACTACCCACTCAAAACGTCCACAGTCGTTTTTTATAGCTTTATTAGCAAGGTGTTTCATTATTAGTTTGCCCGCACCATTGCCACGGCTATCGGGGCTTACGTATAAATCTTCCAGATATAAGCCATTTTTACCCAGCCAGGTAGAGTAATTATAAAAATACACCGCAAAGCCAATAGGCTCATCATCTTCAAAGCAAATAACACTGTGTGCAGTTGCCCCCTCACTAAACAGCGTTTTTATAATTGCTTGCTCATCTGTTTTTACTGCATCGGGTTCTTTTTCGTAAATGGCCAGTTCGGTAATAAACTGTAAAATGGTTGGCGCATCGCTTTTTTTAGCGTCGCGTATTTGTATTTGCTTACTCATGTTATTAATCCTAAAAGTACTGCTCTATTTTTTCTTTTAAAATATCAAGCTGAATGGGTTTAGTTAAGTAGTCATCCATACCGGCATTAATACAACGCTCTTTATCTGAGTCCATTGCATTGGCGGTTAGGGCAATTATTTTTATTGCTTTGTGCTCATCCCCTGCCATACCGTCTCTTATATTAGCCGTGGCGTCAAAGCCATCCATTACCGGCATTTGGCAATCCATTAACACTAAATCAAAATACCCTTCGTTATGCTCACTTAAGGTATTTATGGCTTCTTGACCATTTTGCGCCAGTATCACTTCGCAATTTAGCTTTTTAAGCATCAGTGTAGAAACATGCTGATTAACGGGGTTATCCTCAACTAATAAAATTTTTGCAGGTGTGTCTGATTTTTCTTTTCTGAGTGACGAAATATACCCTGGGGTCACCAAAGGAAGGGGCTCCGTGCTGTCTGAACTTGTAATAACCGATAACGCAGAAATTAAATCGGCGGTTGTAACCGGCTTAGGAAAATAAGCCTGAAAACCAATTTTTGAGTAGCGCTGAGCGCCTTCCATACCTGCAATACTGGTCATCATTACTAATGGCATGGCTTTATAGTCATCATGTGCTTTAAGCACTTTACACAGCTCCATTCCATCCATTTCTGGCATTTGCATGTCTAGCACGGCAATATCAAACATAGGCTGATCATTTTCTATGCGCTGTGCACATAGTTCAAGCGCCTGTTTTGCACTACTAGCAAGCGTAACATTAGCCCCCCAATGCCCTAATTGCTGAGAGATAACTAAGCGGTTTGTCTCGTTATCATCAACCACTAGTACATTTAAGGAACTCATATTGATATTAGGGATGGTACGTTCTTTTTCGATGCCTTCAGCCACTTGCATGGTTGCAGTAAATTCGCTGCCTTTGCCAGGTTCGCTCGCCAGTGAAATTTTACCATTCATTAGCTCACATAACTGTTTACATATTGCAAGCCCCAGCCCCGTGCCTCCGTATTCTCGCGTGGTTGATGCATCCACTTGCGAAAAAGGGGTAAATAATTGCTGTTGTTTTGCTTCGGTTATGCCTATTCCTGAGTCTTTTACTTTTATATTTAGCAGTAGGTCTTGGTCGGTTTTTTCTATAGATGCGTTCACCACCACTTCACCCTGACTGGTAAATTTAACCGCATTACTAATTAAGTTGGTTACCACTTGGCGTATGCGCCCGGGGTCGCCCATTAAATGTGAAGGCTCCAAGGAGACTAAATCTAAAATAATCTCAATGCCTTTTTCTTGTGCGGTAAAGGCCTGTGCCTCGGCTATTTCGCCAATTAAGTCGCGCGCATTAAAATGTATATGCTCAAGCTCAACTTTGCCTGCTTCCGCCTTAGAAAAATCTAAAATATCGTTAATAACGCCGAGTAAAGAATGAGCACTGCTTTTAGCAATAGCGACCTTTTTTTCTATTGGTTTACTTAATGGTTCTAATTCTACCAGCTCTAACATGCCTAATACGCCATTCATCGGTGTACGAATTTCGTGGCTCATAGTTGCTAAAAACTGGCTTTTTGCTACAGCAGCATCTTGTGCTTGCACTAAAGCAACCTTTAGCTTTTCAGCGGTTTCTTTACGCTTTTGCGAGACCAAGGTACTACCGACTAACGTAGCCAAAGAGCGCAAGTAGGTTTCTTCGCTTTGCGTCCAAGTGTGCTTAACCCCTACAGTTTCTGCGCATAAAATACCTAAATTTCCATCGCCTGATGAAATAACCGCATCCAGCATTGACTGAATATTTAATGGTTGAGTATAACTTTGCGTAAATTCAATGGTTGCCTTATGCGTATATACATCTTCAATTGCCACTAGGTTTTGCTCAAAAATAGCCTCATAGTAACTTGGAAAATCAACCTTTTTAAGAACGCCGTCAAAATCTACAAATCCATCTTGTCGAGTATATAAACCATGGCACGCCATTTCGTCGCACTGTTTGTTAAATATCCAAATAGAGGCACGCTCAACATTTAATACCTCTACCATCGACTTTATCGTCAGCTTTTTAACTTGCGCAACGTCGCTATTTTGTACCTCAGGCGAAACCGTTAATGACGCTAAATTTTTGTTATAGGCGTTTGCTTTTTCGCTTTCTAACTCTAGGCGTTTATGTGCATCAATACTTTGGAACGAGCCAAAAACACGCACACATTTGCCGTCTTTAAATTCCGCCTGCCCCATCGACTTAACCCAGCGCTCTTTACCGGTATAAGTTAAAATTATCAGCTCAACACTCCAGCTTTCGCCTAAAGTCACCGCACATTCAAACAACGTACTAATTTTATCGCGGTGCTCTCCTGGCTTATAAAAGTTAATGGCTGTATCAATATTAGGTTCAAACCCGTCGGGAACTTCGTGTATGACTTTTACTTCGTCTGACCAATACATGGTTTGGTTTTCAAGGTTTATTTCCCATGCGCCAATTTGGCCTTGTTTACTCATTGCCTCAAGCAGGTTTTGTTGGCGGGTAATTTCTACTTGAGTATTATGGCGCTCAGTAATGTCTAAAATAAAGCCATCTAAATAAAGAACCTCGTTGTCATCGCCATAAATTGCTTGGCCTTTTTCGTGTACCCAACGAATACTGCCATCATTTCTTTTTACTCTGTATTCAATAGACCAGGGCAGCTTTTGTGCAATACAGGTACTTACCTGCAGCTCAACATCTTGATTGCCATCGTGAATAATAGCGGCAAAGCTTAGTGTTTTATTATTAATAAAGTCACCAGGCGTATAGCCTGTTATGTCTTTTACTTGGTCACTCATGTACAACATGGTCCAAGCTTTATCGAACTTACATCGATAAATAACCCCCGGAATATTTTCCACTAAAGAAGCAAAGCGATCGCGGCTATACTGTAGCTCTGACTCTATTTGCTTGCGCTCGGTAATATCTAAATGTGTTCCAATCATACGACGAGGCGACCCATCTAGGTTCCAGTCGACTACTTTTGCAGTATCGAGTACCCAAACCCAGTGGCCATCTTTGTGTTTCATTCGCGCTTCGCTGACATAGTAATCAGTGTCACCATTAAAGTGCGCTTTTAGCTTTTGCTCTGAAATAACCAAATCATCGGGGTGTGCAAACTTATACCAAGTATTGATAGTGGTAGGTTCTAACTCGCTGAGTTTATAGCCTATTATTTCTGCCCAGCGATTATTAAAAGTCACTTTGCTGGTATCTATAAACCAATCCCATATTCCTACGGCGGTGGTATCTATGACTAACTGAAGCTGGGTTTTGTGCTGCTCAAGTTCAAGCTCTTGTAATTTTAATGGCGTGACATCAGTACGAATGGCTATATAGCTTTGCGGTTTACCGTGCTCATCAAAAAATGGCGCTATGGTGGTGTCTACCCAATAAAAGCCACCATGTTTTGCTTTATTACATATTTGGCCGTTCCATACTTCACCCCGTTTAAGGGTTTTATACATGCTTTTAAAAAAGCTTTTGTCGTGCCTTCCTGAGTTAAGTAAACGGTGATTTTGGCCTATAAGCTCATGTTCTTCATAGCCGCTAATTTCACAAAACTTCTTATTTACAAAAGTGATGGTGCCCGCTAAATCTGTTACCGCAACAATGGCATGCTCATCGAGGGCACTTTTTTGCTCATCCAATTGTTTAAACGCAGTTTGCAAAGCAGAGCGCTGCTTTTGCAATATGCTCTGCTGCTCTTCTTTAAATGCCACCATTTTTTGAAGATCTACTGATAACCTATTTAACTCGAGACTATCAGTTAAAGTAGGTACCTTTACTTTCTCGCCATCGGTAATTCGGGCCATTACTGAGGTAAGCTGAATTAAAGGCTTAGATAAGCGCCGACTAAACCACCACGCTGCGCATAAAATGAGAAGTAAAGAAACTGCATTTGTAAAAATAGCCAGCTGCTTATAATAAGTAGAGTCTTTGAGCATAATGTGCAAAGGTTTTGCTGCTAAAAGTTGCCACCCTTGCACACCTAAAAAATTTAAATCACTAATATATGCATGGTATGTCGTGCCGTTGGCACTGGCGTAATCAAACACTTGCTTACTGGTGAGGGCCGTTTGCGAAAAAACAGGCGCCTCATCTGCATTTGTTACTGAAGAGCGCTCTATTTTATTATTATGTAGTACAAAAAAACTCACTTCGTTGTGCATGTTGTGAATGGTGTTTAAGCTTTTTAAAAGGCCATTAATATTGACTTCTGTGAGAATTACCCCCTCTAGTTGTTGCGCCGAATTAAGCAAAGGCATAGCCACAATATTAAACTGCTTGCCATTTAACATAACAGAGCCAAAAGCGGCTGGCGTTGAGGTATTAACCGAATTTATAAGCGTACCAAGCTCACCTTTGTTTATCTGCCCGTAAGGCGAGATAATGGGCTGCTTAAGCGCCGATGCAGCTATAATTTCTATACTATTTACAAAGTCATATTGATTAACAAAATGATTTATTAATTTGCTTTGTTCAAGCGGGAAGTTAGAAAGCTGATTTTTAAAGGTATATAAATCAGTAAGGTGATCATCAAACCATAAATTAGCAAACTCTGATGCGATAGAGCTTAATTCATGAAGCTCTGCATTTGCATTTTTTTGCAAGGTATTATTAACGTGCTGTAAGCTAAACCAGGTCAGCAAGCAAAGTGGAACAATAGCAATAACTAAAAAAGTAATGATCAGCTTACTACGCACAGACTGAGCTGTGCCATTTAGCAGCCCATACTTTTTTCCTTCAACCATGCTATATATCCAACAACTGTAATTGTATTATTTATTACCTATATTAATGCACTAAAACCTAAAAGACGCAAGTTTTAGCCCGTAAAGCGTTTAAAATACATCACATAATTACAGTTTAAACATCAATAAGTTGCAATTAAAATTTACACGCAAAAATAAGCAATAACGCAAACCGTGCATTTTTTAATTTTTAGCTGGTGTTTATTTCATTATTATAAAAATTAAAGCGCATTACTCATACGAACTTTTACTGACTTAAAGCCACTAAATTTTTAAACGTTATTTAAGGGCCTAAAGCTTGGCGTGTTGTTCGCGGTTTTATATACAGGAGTTTGCTTACACAAAGGGTCACATTTTAAAAATTGATAAACACCTGTTCTATCACTTACAATTGCTGTAACTGCTTATTATAGAGATTACTTTTGAAAATCTGGTTACGTCGAATTCACTTATACCTTGCCTTACTAAGTGGCCTTTTTTTGTTAATACTCAGTATTAGCGGCGCCATTTTACTTTATGCAAATGACATACAATATTATATTCAGCCCGACAAATGGCAGGTAGAACCACAAACCAAAACGCTTAGCCACGCAGAGTTAATCCGCGCAGTACAGCAGCAAACAGATAAAAAAATCACCCGCTTTATGCCCCTTAGTAACCCTAATGCCAGCTGGCAATTTAGATTAGGTGATGGCAGCAACGCCAGTGTGAACCCGTATACAGGCAAAGTAATTTTTCAATACCAAACAAATGACACGCTGTATGGTTTTACCCTTGCTTTGCATCGCTGGCTATTATTTGAAACAGTCTCTGGTGAAAAACCGCTAAAAAATGTGGTCTCTGTATGCGCCCTATTATTAATAATAAATGTGTTAGTGGGTTTTTATTTATGGGTAAAGCCTAAAAACCGCCTAAAACGACTGGCGATTAAACCTAAAGCCAAATTTAAAGTACTTATGTATCAGCTACACACCGTGATGGGTGTTTATGTTTTATTACCGCTATTGCTTATAGCCTTTACAGGTATCACCTTTAATTGGAAAAGCGCGACCAAAACATTAGTAGAAACCGTGGCATTTTCTCAAGTACAAAATAGGCCTAAAGCGCCAAAAGTGATAGCAAAATCAACAGCAAGTTTTAACTACGACCAAGCAATAAATAAAGCCCTTGATGTATTTCCTGAGGGGGTTTTGTATCGTATTTACTTACCTAAAAAACACAATGACCCAATCGCTTTACGCATACAAAACCCAGGAGAAAGCCATGCTTATAGCTGGGTGTGGGTAAATCCATACAACGCTAAAGTGCTTAGCGCGTATGATGCCAGTAAAGCAAATGCAGTCACCCATGTATGGAACTTTAAATATGTGTTTCATACTGGCGCATTTGCAGGGCCGATTGTAAAATTTGTATGGCTTTTAATATCACTGTCGTTAGCATTTTTTATACTCAGTGGTGTTTATTTATGGTGCAAACGGCACAAGTGGGTATAGAATTACCCGTTAAATGAAAATGCAAAACTGTACATAAACCAAGCAATAACGCAAATTTAAATAAGAATCAAAACCAATTGTAAATTAATGATTTTTATAGAAAAACTTGCAAAACACGCAAATTTAACTACACTATGCACAATTAAAATAGTTAAGGTGATTTATCATGAAAGGTAATCAAAAAGTAATCGATGCATTTAATACTTTGCTAGCCAATGAGTTAGCCGCAATTGACCAGTATTTTATTCATTCACGCATGTATGATGACTGGGGTTTAGATAAATTATATGTACGCCTTAACCATGAAATGGAAGAAGAAAAAGATCATGCTGATTGGCTAATCAAACGCATCTTGTTCTTAGAAGGCGTGCCTAACATGACTAAACGCCGTGACCTTTTAATTGGTAACGATGTAAAAAGCATGATGCAAAACGACTTAACATTGGAGCTTGAAGTAGTTGCATGTGTTAAAGAGGTAATTGCTATTTGTGAAGAGCAGCAAGATTATCAGTCTCGCGAAGTGTTAGAAAAGCTATTATTTGATACCGAAGAAGATCACGTTTATTGGTTAGAGCAACAACTTGGTCTAATTGATAAAATTGGTACGCAAAACTACCACCAAGCACAAATGGGCGAGTAAGGAGCATAAAGTATGAAAGGCGATAAAGACGTTATAGCAGCTTTAAATAAAGTACTCGCTAATGAGCTTGTGGGTATTAACCAATACTTTTTGCATGCCCGCATGTTTAAAGATTTTGGTTTTAGCCAGCTTGATAAAGCAGATTACAAAGTTTCAATTCAAAAAATGAAAAACGCCGATCGTTTAATCGAACGTATTTTATTTTTAGAAGGCTTACCTAACTTACAAGACCTAGGCCGTTTACGCATTGGCGAAAACAGCGAAGAAATGATTGCTGCAAATATGAGCTTTGAGCTTGATACAATTGATGATTTGCGCAGTGCAATTAAATTAGCTGAAAACAAAAAAGATTATATTAGCCGTGAAGCACTCGACAATATTTTGAACGAGCAGGAAGAACAAATTGACTGGCTAGAAACCCAGCAATTACTTATTCAAAATACGGGACTTGAAAATTACTTACAGTCTCAACTGTAAGGTAAATTTAGGTCATAAAAAAAGCAGCTTTATAAGCTGCTTTTTTTGTATTTGAATTTTGTAATAATGAATTAAGCAACTTGATCGGTAATATCTGCAATCTCAATAAGTTTGCGATTTAGGATCTTTTTAGTACAACAACAACACTTACCGCATTGGCTGCCTACTTTAAGCTCTTTAGTTAATTCACGCATGGTAGTTGCACCATCGTCAATTGTTTGCTCAATTTTTTTATCGGTCACCCCGTGACAAAGACAAATATACATGAATACAAACTACTCTCAATTTCATTTATTAGGTGCATATTAATCTAAACAATAATGGTTATCAATTGTTTGTGGAATAAAAATTAGTTATTTTTCAAAAAATGATCAGTGCCACTTAAATCGAGAATTCACGGCGCGTTGAGAACTTATTGATTTATAATGAAATATGGCACTTAAATTGAGATTTATTAACTAAATTACACTCTAAAAATAATTATGTTTTTTATTAGGTAAATTTCTTAAACAACGAGAAATCGCTTGAAAACATCTATTACAGTAAGTGATTTGAATTGATAATTTGCCTATCTGTTATACGAAAGCTAATCGGTTTACTTCGAGGTAGAGTTTATTTAGGCCGATGCTTTGCGGAGTAGCAACAGCGCATCTTTATTTTTCATTACATAAAGAACTTGTATTCATGGGCAGTTATAGCCGTGGATTGCATCACTCAATAATTACCGGCGGTCTGCTCTGTGCCATAAGCCGACCTTGAGACACATAGAGATTAAGACTGCAAAGATACGAAAGCGGAAGTTAGCTTTGGCCTGTTTAACGACAAATATTCCGACAAAGCAGTCATGACTATTAGTTTATTGTTAAATCTAATCTTTCTTTTCGTTCATCTACTCAATAACCCCACGCTAAACGTGACTTTAGCGTGGGGTTAGAGTTCACAGTAATTTTATCTTGATAGCTCTTTTATTTTTTTCTCTGAAAACCAGCGATATAAAACAGGTAAAACAAATAATGTTAACAGTGTTGCAGTTACCAAGCCGCCAACAATAACACTCGCTAATGGGCGCTGTATTTCTGCACCAACACCATTAGACATTAACATCGGTATCAAACCTAAAGCTGATGTTATAGCAGTCATAAGTACAGGTCTTAATCTTGAAGTAGCGCCTTCAAAAACGGCTTTAGATGCTTCTAGACCGTCTTTAATACGTTGGTTGATACTTTCTACCATAACGACCCCATTCAATACCGCTACACCAAATAAGGTAATAAAGCCAACGGAGCTTGGTACAGACAAGTATTGTCCAGATAAATATAAGGAGAAAACTCCGCCAATTACAGCAAGCGGCACGTTGACCAATATCAGCATAGCTTGACCAACAGAACCAAAGGCAAAGTAAAGTAGTAGTGCGATTAGTGCTAACGATAAAGGTACAACTATAGCTAACCTATTTTGAGCACGTTTTTGACTTTCGAACTGGCCGCCAATCGAAACAGAATAACCTGAAGGTAAGTCAACCTTTTCAGCAATTACCGTTCTGATATCGGCAACCACGCTTCCCATATCTCGATTTTGTACATTTGCTTGGATAACGACTCTTCGTTGTACATCATCGCGTCTAACTTGTGGTGGGCCTGACTCAAATGAGACTGAGGCTACGTCACCCAGTCGCACCCAAGCACCAGTAGGTGATTGAAGCCGAATATCAGCAATAGCTTCTTTGTTACTTCGGTACTCTTCCTCTATGCGAACGTAAATATCATAACGTTCATTACCATTGATTATTTGTCCGGCTGCAACACCACCAATACCATCACGCACAACCTCCATTATGTCACTCACAGACAATCCAAAGCGTGATAGTTCTTGCCTGTTAGGACTTATCACCAATTGCGCTTCACCAGCAATTTGCTCCAATGCAACATCCCTTGCACCTTCAATGTTTTTAATTGCTGTTTCTATTTCTTGACCTTTAGCCGCCAGTACCTCAAGTTCAGGCCCAAACAACTTTATCGCCAACTGAGCCTTAACACCAGATAGTAGCTCATCGACACGAGTCGCAATAGGTTGAGAAAAGTTGAGTAGCAACCCAGGGAATTCTTCTAAAGATCTCTCCATTTTTCCTTGAAGTTCATATCGATTAGATGCACTGGTCCACTCAGAAACAGGCTTCAACCCTATGTAAATTTCGATGTTATTCACTGGCTCTGGGTCTCCACCTATTTCTGCTCGACCAATTCGGCTTAATGCATAGGTTACTTCAGGAAAAGCCATTAGTTTTTCTTCTAGAATTGGTGCCACAGTGAGCGCGGTATCTAAACTGGAAGAAGGTGCAAGCGTTGCTCTTAAGTTTATCGTCCCTTCTTCTAACTCAGGTACAAATTCAGTACCAATTAATGGAACTAATGCAAAGGCAGAGAAAACTAATATAAGTGCGGCTGAAATGACTAATTTGGTGCGTTTTAGTGCGAATGTAAGCCCTTTTCTGTAGAGTTTGTCTAATGGCCTAAGAACAAAGCTTTCCCTCTCTTTTACACCTGACTTAAATAAATAAGTAGCTAAAGCGGGTACAAAAAACAACGCAACCACAATAGCAGATATAACAGCTAAAATGATGCTTATTGCCATAGGTTGAAATAACTTTGCCTCAACACCTTCAAAGCTAAATAAAGGCGTAAATACGACTAAAATAATAGAAGCTGCAAAAAATACGGGACGAGCCACTTCTTTACCCGCATTTTGAAGACGTAACTTAATACCATGCTCATCTTGTTCTACATCATGTGGATCAGTATCAGCACTAGGCACTCTTTCTTTTACAGTTTTTAAATGGGTAGAGTCTGGTCTATTTAAATGCTTAAACATGTTTTCAACCATCACGACTGAACCATCAACTAGCATACCAATGGCTACGGCAATGCCCCCCAATGACATAAGGTTTGCAGAAATGCCCCACCAAGCCATGATCATTAACGCGATACCAATTGAAATTGGAATAGATATTAGGACAAGGAAGGTTGCACGTATATTCATTAAAAATAGTGCTAATACAATACAGATGAAAATAAATGCTAGTAATAGTGCATCAACTACTGTATCAACGGCTTTTTCAATCAAATCAGCCTGATCATAAAATGGTTCAAAGCGAACACCTTTAGGCAATGCTTGATTAATCAATGGGATTCTTGCATTGATACTATCAATGGTGGCTTTAGTATTAGACCCCATGCGTTTTAAGACAATGCCAGAGACAACTTCACCTAAATTTTCGACTTTACCGTCTTCGGTTTTGCGCGTCATTGTGACAGCGCCTTGACGAATTTCACTGCCCATTTCAACTTTAGCAATATCCGAAACCGTCACAACTGTCCCATCAACTGTTTTGACGGGAACTTGTTTGATATTACTAATACCAGCGTCACCACTTTCAAACCAACCTGCACCTCTAATAACAAGCTGCTCTTGCCCACGGTTCATATACCATCCGCCAACATTGGCATTGTTGTTATCTAGGGCACCAACAACGTCTTCTTGCGTTAGGTTATAAGAAAGAAGCTTAGATGGATCTACATTTACTTGGTACTGCCTAACAATACCTCCAAAGGAGAGTACATCAGTAACACCATCGACAGGCATAACGAGTAATTTTACTACCCAATCATTGAGACTCCTGAGTGCCATAGCATCATAGCCTGCATCTTTATCTGAAATAAGAAGGTACTGAAATACTTGGCCTAGCCCTGAGGTGTTTGGCCCCATTTCGGGTGTGCCGACACCTTCTGGTATCAGTTCTTTTGCGGCTTGAAGACGCTCAAATACGAGTTGTCTTGCAAAGTAAATGTCGGTGCCTTCTTTGAAAACAACCGTGACGCCAGACAAGCCTGTTTTAGAAATTGAGCGCACTTGTTCTACATCAGGTAAGGCATACATGACCGCTTCAATGGGGTACGTAATGAGTTGTTCAACTTCTTCAGCAGCTAGTCCTGGCGCTTCAGTATTTACAGCAACTTGAACATTAGTAACATCAGGAAAGGCATCTAAATTTAGTTTTGGTATAACCATAATTGCGCCGACAATTGTGGCAAACAGCGCAATCAAAATCAGGAGTCTATTATTAACAGACCAATCTATTATTTTATTAAACATAGTCTTACTCCTTAGTGGTTATGCGGATCAAATCCGCCTTTAGCGATTTCAGAAGCAACAAAAAATGCGCCTTTGGTTACAATTCGCGTCCCACTATCAAGGCCAATGATTTCCCTAAAATCACCTAAGGCTCGGCCTAGTTCTACTTCTACAGCTTTAAATTCTCCAGGGTGGTCTTCGACAAATACGGTCCAATCACCATCTGCGCTGCGGATCAATGCTTCTTCTGGCACAGCCATCACTTTCTGCTTTGTGGCAAACTGAAAGTAAACTTTTACAAACATACCTGAATGAAGGTTATCATCAGCATTCTGTACCCCCAATCTAATAATTCTTGTACGAGTTACGGGATCAATTGTATGGGCTTCTTGGATAACTTTGGCATTGTAACTCTGGCCTTCTAATTTAAGTACCGCAGGAGAATCAATTGATAAATTTAGCTTTTTATTTGGAGAAACTTTTGCTTCAACCCATAGTTGTTTTTCATCAGCTAACAACATGACTGAATCCCCAGCATCAACACGTTGCCCTTGGATAAAGTCGTCTTGAAGCACGACACCTTCACGGTGCGCCGTTAATGCATATTGTCCAAATGCTTTAATGTCTTTGTTAGAAATACCATTTATTGCTTTTTCAGTTAACCCTAAAGCAATGAGCTTGCCATAGCTCGCATTGTATGTTGTTTCAGCTTGTAATAATCGACTTTCACTCACCGTCTTATTACCCAGCTTTTTTACACGTTGCCATTCGGTTGAAGCGATTAAATAGTCAGCTTGTGCTTGTGCCATTGCTTCACTAAATAATGTAACTAACTTCTGACCTATTTCTACATACTCGCCAAGCGCTGCATGGCGACTGATAATGACTGACTCTGTACGTGGTGATACCACATAACTTTTATAGCCATTAGCTTTTATTTCGCCAGGTGCATATACGGAGCTAAATTGATATTCAGGCTTAACACTTTCCACTTTAATGTTAGCAAGCGACATCTTCTTTGGATCAATAGTGATACCTTCTTCATGTTCTTCTTCTCCCTCTCTATTACCACCTTCATGGCCGTGCTCGTCATGGTCACCTTTATCTTCTTCATGTCCCTTTTCGTGTTCATGCTCATCTTGATGTTCTTTTTCTTCTTGTTTCGAAACGTTTGTGACAGAACCAGTTCCATCTGACGACTGTGCAAAAGCATCATGATTTGTAGTAAACCCAACTAACAGGCTGCTAATTACTACGGCTAAAAATTTTTTACTAATTACTGTATTCATTTTTGTAACCTATATTTTTAATAAATTTAAGATTTCGTTTTTCGCTACTGAAAAAACAAAGCGCTCAAATCTCAAATTTGGATAACTGACCCATACTTAAAATGAAGGATATTTCTGCAAGCTTGAATTGATTTTCCAAACGTATTCCTGCATGAAGCCCTTCCGCACGTTGATTTAATGCAAGTAAGTAGTCAGAAGTATTAATGTCACCAGCTTCCCAGCGCTTATTTAATAAGTTTTCGCTGCTATCTAATCTGCCTTTTGTCAGTTTTTGCCATTGCTCATAGTATTTTTTACTGACAATAAGCGATTCATAATTAGCTTTTGCTTCAAATGACTGCTTTCGATAAACCGACCGAAACTTAGCCTCTGCTGCAATTGCTTCTGAATAAGCGGCTTTAACAGTATCTGAATAGTTATTTCTGATATTTAAAGGAATTGAGAAAGTCACGCCAATCAAGTCTTCATCTCCACTTTTCCCTGCGTTAACTCCAATGGTTGGATTGGCTTTAGATTCCATAGTGGTTAGTTGAGCTTTAGATTGTTTTAGCTTCCATTGCGCTCTAGCGAGTTTAACTTTTGGATGTTCCTCAACCCACTGAGAGTTAAATGAATAGTTTGTTGCTCCAAAAGTAAATGAAAACAAATTGGTAGTATTAGGCGTCCAATCAGGCAATAACTCCTGAACATTTACCTCTGCATTTTTCAAAGCAATTTGCGACTCAGATATTTCACTGAAAACTTGGGACAAGTTTAAATAAACCAGTTCAGCGTCAAGTGGCTCTAGAAGTCCTGCTTTTCGCTTATCTTCAACAATTCCAACGAGCGTTTGTAATTGATTTTCTCTTACTGAAAGTAACTGAGCCACCTTTTTTGCTGCTTGCCAATTAACTATTGCAGTTAAAGCGTTAGCCTTTTTAGAATTGAGTAGAGATAACAATTGTTGCTGGTTTGCATAAACACCAATTTCACCAATGCTTTTATTTGCTGATTGCTTATCCCAAAAATCAATCGTTTGACTGATACCAATAGAATAATTATCAAAATCACCCTCTTTTTCATAGCTTGCTTCAAGCTCTGGGTTATATACGGCTTTAGTTAAGCTCTTGGCTCTATGATTACTTGCATTAAGTAACTCTTTAGCCGCAACAACTTCGGGATCTTTATTTATTTGACTATCTAGCCATGAAATACTTTTCTGTTTGGCATAAGTGGCAACTGAAAAACTCACAGCCATGCATAAAGACAGGACTAAACCTGCATTTTTTAAATATATATACATAAAAATTCTTAATTTTAAAATTAATAAACACGAAACCTTTATCCATTATTAAAGGATAAATAGGTCATTAAAAATTAATCTAATTAAGAAATAGGCGGACGAAGTATCGCTTCAAGAAAGGTACTTGTTTGATCAATTTGATAAGGAGTTTTATTGATAATATTTAGCTTACCATCGACATTTGAATTACTGACTAAAATCCAAGATAAATGGCTGCCACTGCAATGTCCGCAGTGATGACAATCCTTTACATCGTGCTGTTCATCATCTGTATTATCATTTAAAACATTTCGATCATCTGCATGATCATGTTGAGTTTGAAGGTGCTCTATATCTATCTGGTGATTCTCAGGTGTTGCGGATACAACAGCAGTTAACGATTGCAAAACAATCGAAACGACTAATAGTATTTTTAACGCAACATTGAATTTCAAAATAAACACCTACTTAAATATGAAAAATTATCATATCAAAAAAAGGTTTTCTAAACTAGGCATGCGCATGTTTTTCATGCTCGTCACGGCAAGTTTCTTGAGGAAACTCAAACTCAATGGTTGTATGAGATAAATTATAAGAAGAAAGTTCCTTAGCCACTTGTTGTTTTAGCCTAATTAATTTATCAACCTCAAAGTTATGGGCTAACTCTAGGTGAGCAGTTAATACGTGACTTTCCCCGTCTAATGACCAAAAGTGCATATGATGAATCCCATTAATTTCAGGTATAGCCTTTATCGCTTTTTCAATATTATTCTGCACTTCTTCATCAGGTGTAGCTTGAAGAAATAGTGCCAATGTTGTTTTCAGGTTTTTCAAAACGTTAAACAATATAAACAGTGTAAAGCCTATAGAAAGCAAAGGATCTAATATGGGTAGATCTACAAAAAGCAGCACGATAGAAACAATTAGGACTGCAACCCAGCCAAGTACGTCTTCAAGCAAATGCCACGTAAGTACTTTTTCGTTCAGCGTTTTACCCGCTTTTAGTTTAAATACTGCATACCCATTAACAGCAACCCCAAGTAATGCAAGACCCAACATTCCTTCAGCCATTGGCATTTCAGGATTAGATAATCTTGGTATTGCTTCAAATAGCACCCAGACAGAACCAATAACTAATACAATACTGTTAATTAATGCGCCAAACAGGGTAAGACGACGATAACCATAGCTAAATCTATCGGATGCTTCTTTATCCGAGAAACGACTCAGTATCCAAGCGAATCCTATAGATAAACTGTCACCCAGGTCATGTACAGCATCAGCCATAATAGCGGTACTGTTGGTTAGCCAACCACCAATAAATTCGATAATAGTAAATGAAACATTAAGGAAAAATGTCCAACCTATACGGTCGTCTTTTCCATGCGAATGGCTATGGCTATGATCGTGCATTTTCCACCTCAAGAACTTTTAAATTTCTTACATTGACTACGTTAAAATTGATAAAGTGACGGATCACTCGTTGATACATCCAACGTTTGATTCCTGATAAGTTAGTTCCTTTTTCGAGATAAAACTCATCAGGGGAATTATAAACACCAAAATCATCATGAATACCTTCTTTTTGTATATAGGTATCTTGACCACGCCAATCTGTATCTGGCGAAGAGAAACACTTTGTTGCAACACCATAACCACAAAATTCGTTTTTTATTTGACTAAATTTGTGCTGTAGTGAACTTAAATATTGTTCATCTAATATAAAGCCTTCTAAGTTTATCCAACGATCCTTGAAATAAACTTCAATCCAACTATGAATGATATATTTAGGTGCTAACCAAAATACATAAGTTGGAATAGCTCCTTTTTGTAATCGCTGCTCAATAGTAAAGCCGTGAAAACGACATTGAATACCTAATCCTCGTAACAAAGCCATCAGCAGGTTACCCTTGGTATTGCATTGTCCGTAACCATCGGCTAAAACACTGCTTGCTGAAATATCATCACTCTCATTGTAACCAAATAATATTTCATCTTTAACAAATTGGTAGGCTGCACCAATTTTGTTGAAGTCATCGAGTTCTTGCCAATTACGCTCAGAAATTAATGATTGAATTGTAGAGTGTTCAAAATTTACTATCTTGGTTTTTTCTAGATATTTGCTATTCATTGATGTTTCCTTACTTTGAACAACCAAAGGTTGATTGTTTATCTTCATTTGGTGTTTAACGTGTTTTCTCAGCAACAGCTAATTCTTGTTTAGCATCGCTTAGTATTCGGTAAGCGCCTCGAAGAATTAACATTGAAATGATGCTACCAATGACGATATCAGGCCAACGCTGTTTCAGCACCATAACGAGTATGCCTGCGATAACGACACCAAGATTTGCAATTACATCATTCGCTGAAAATATCCAGCTAGCTCTCATATGTACTTCATCGTTGTTGTGCTTTCGAATAAGGATGAGACAAATCACATTTGCAACTAAAGCAACCATGCCTACGCCAATCATAAACCAAGAGTGAGGCTCACTTTCACCATACAGCCTTCTAGCAATATCCATTAGAATTAACACGCCTAACCCCAGTTGGAAATAGCCACTCACTAAAGCAGCATTAGCCTTATGTTGGATTGACTTTCCCACCGCGTATAGTGCAATTGCATAGACGATTGCATCCGCTAGCATGTCTAACGAATCTGCAATTAAAGCCGTTGATTCTGATAACCAACCAAAGCCAATTTCAAAAACAAACATCGAGGCATTGATAGCCAGAAGCCAATAAAGCACCGTTTTTTGCTGGTTATCTTTTAGCTCAACTTCACACCCACAATCGCTCATTTTCATCTCCGATTAACTTGTATGCTCTAACTATAAATCCTATAGTGACTATAGGGTCAAGTTTATTTGGAAATTTTATGAAAATTGGTGAGTTATCGAAAACATCGGGGTATTCAGTACAAACCATCCGATATTATGAAAAGGAGGGCTTGCTGTCAGATCCTGATCGCACTGAAGGGAATTTCAGGTTGTATTCTAATAAGGCATTTAAAGAGCTAGAGTTCGTAAAGCATTGTCGAAGTTTAGATATTCCGCTTAATGATATTAAGCGACTCATTGAATTAAAAAACAAGCCAGAGGAGAGTTGCTCTAGTGTAAATGCATTAATTGATCGACAACTAACTTTAGTTAATCAACGAATGAAGGAATTGAATGCACTCAAAAAAGAGTTAAAACTAATGGCAAGCTCTTGCGGGTCTGACGGTACAATTGAAGTCTGTGGCATTATCAAGTCATTAGATAGTTGAACTAAATATAACTTTAGATTAGTAGTATTCACAAAGGCAATAATGAAAACCATTGGCAAATTAGCACAATCATTAAATTTAAATGTAGAAACCATTCGTTTTTATGAACGAGAAGGACTGATTACACAACCTGAAAAACCAATATCTGGTTATAGACAATATGACGAATCAATAGCAGGACAACTTAGGTTTATCACAAAAGCCAAAGCGCTCGGCTTTACGTTAAGAGAAATAAAATCGCTAATGTCTATGGACAGCAACTGCGCTCAAGTTGAGCTATTAAACCGACAAAAGTTAGCAATCATTCGAGACAAAATTAATGACCTTCAACGTTTAGAGAAAGTAATTGTGGGTATGACAAATACCTGTATGCAAAACGAAGATCCAACACATTGCCCCATAATTGACTCATTAAAATGATTGACTCCGTACTTGTATACGGAGTTTAGAATGATGGTAATATCAACCAATAGACTTTCAAATGATAAATAAAATATTAGACAGAGTAGGCTCTAGTGGCGTTTGGCTAGCGGCACGGCCTGCTTCCCTGCATTAAGGTCACTTGCATCGGCATTAGGACTAGGCTTCTTCTCTCACTTCGAAGGAATAGCTGTAAATACGCTTTTACCTATTTTTGCATCTTTGGAACTATTGGTAAACTTATACAACTGGCACAAAAATAAAAACCATACCAGAGCTGTCTTCAGCATTCTAGGGCCTGTAGCAGTGCTATTAACGCTTTATCCTCTTTGGCTATATGATTGGAGCACATACCTATTTTACTTTGGTATTTGCTTAATGGTCGTTATGTCGGTTTTGGATATCGTAAAACCAGTAAGGGAGCAAACATGCAACGTATGGCTAATTGCCGTCGTTGAAACGATTAACGGTCAATGTCTGCTTTTCGCTCAAATAAGCCCCCGAAAAGTGGCTCATATAGCTATCTAGGTTAACGCTTTCGAAAAACAGAAGTAAATTTCCTATAACTACCTTGGAAGCACTAGAAACGGAAGTTTGCTTCCGAAATATAGTAATATAGGCTTACAAATCGGAAGTTTACTTCCGTTTTGTACTTTAAGTTTATAAACCGGTGTTTAATGAAAGCTGGGAAGTCTAGAGGTACAAGCAAACATTGGGTTATTAAATTTAATAATTAGCTTTTAGCTAAATTTAGAAAAACTTTAAAGCTGGTAGTTTGATTATTTGAACTGACCTCTATATTTCCACCGTTTGCTTGCGCTAGAGCTTTAACTATTGCAAGCCCTAAACCAGCTCCATCGCTGTGTCGTTGGCGCGATTTATCGGGTCGATAAAAGCGGTCAAATAAATAAGGTAAATGCTCAGAAGGTATTCTCTCCCCAGTATTAATCACTGAAATACATATTTTTTCAGCGGTAAATATTTCACTATTTACTGTGATTGATGAGCCTTTTGGGGCATACCTTATTGCATTGGATAGGAGGTTTGATAATAATTGGCGAAAGTGTAATTTGTCACAATAAAAACAAAGGTTTTGACCTTTTTTCTTAAATGTAATCAATGAGTCTTCAGCCAAAGCATCAAAGTACTCAAATAATGCTTCAATTTCATCATGGCTTTTTAGAGTATTTTGAACGGGTTTAACCAGTCCATTCTGAGTTTTTGCAAGCCAAAGCATATCACTAACCATCTTAGTTAGTCGTTCCAGCTCTTCTAGATTAGAAAACAATAATTCTTGATACTCTAACAACTGTCTTTTTTTAGATAAACCAACCTGTGTTTGAGTGATTATATTTGTTAGTGGAGTACGTAACTCATGCGCAATATCACTAGAGAAATTTGATAAACGAATAAATTCACCTTGGAGCCTGTCGAGCATCGAGTTAAACGACTGCACCATATTAACAAGCTCAATAGGCACTTTATTTTCATCAAGCCTTACATCCATCTTATTAGTTTGGATGTCATGCATTTTCTGACTCAAACCTCGTAAAGGGTTTAATCCTTGATGTATAGCAAACCAAGCCACCAATAAAATGAGTACCGCAGAGCCAAACATAATAGCCCAAAGGCTTTGTTGAAATTGATTGAGAAAGTGTAAATGAAAGCTCATGTCTATCGCTGTAGTAATTTTGTATTGCTGTTGCCCAGTACTTAAATTACTCACCAGAGCTCGGTAGGTGTGGGTATCATTTTGCCATGAGGTAATGTTGTTACGGTTAAAGCCAGCTGAAGCCTTAGCACTCATTACAAAATCACTAAAATCTCGTTCAGAACTTTGAAAAATGAGCTCTCCTTTTGCGGTATTTACCTGATAGTAAACACCGTGATGACCCGCTACAGCGTTAGATAATTCATTTTTAAGTTTCAGGTTTGATTTATACTGTTGTCTTAAAACTAATTCAATAGATTGATTAATAACATGCAGTTCACTACTATCTTGCTTGAAAAAATGATGTTTTATCGAACTATTTATTAAGGTGGCAACTAAAGTTAAGCACGCAATAACGGTTACAGCCACAAACAACACAACACGTATCGTAAGTGATAAAGGCCGTGACTTAATAGCCATCAGTTTCAACCTCTAATTTATAGCCCATACCACGAACCGTATGAATTAATTTAACAGTAAAGTCATCATCAACTTTTGCTCTTAGCCTACGAATGGCAACATCAATCACATTGGTGTCGCTATCAAAATTCATATCCCATACTTGAGAAGCAATTAACGAACGTGGCAGTACTTCACCTTCGCGCCGTAACAATAGTTCAAGTAAGCTAAACTCTTTATTACTCAATAAAATACGCTTGCCTGCACGTTGTATTTTTCGCTTTGGAATATCCATTTCTAAATCAGCAACTATCAGTATATCGTCAACTGTTTGTACTACACCACGGCGAATAAGAGTGCGTACTCTTGCTAAAACTTCAGCAAAAGCAAAAGGCTTTATTAAATAGTCATCAGCACCAAGTTCGAGCCCCTTTACTCTATCGTCTATACTATCGCGAGCAGATAAAAATAGTACTGGGGTTTTGTTATCTGCTTCACGTAGCGACTGTAAAATTTTCCAACCGGATACGTCAGGTAACATGACATCAAGTATTATTACATCAAATAAGTCGGTCATTGCTAGGTGATGACCGTCAAGACCATTGCGCGCCAAAGAAACCTGAAAACCAGCTTCACTTAGTCCCTGTTTTAAATAATCTCCTGTCTTTGATTCATCTTCAACAACTAATAAGCGCATACAATTCCTTCATTAAAGTCCTAACAACTACCTCTGCAAATATTATGCAGTATCTGTCACTACAGCAACATGACACCAACATTACAACTTTGTAATGTTCGCGTCATGTTTAAGACAGGTCTACTTTCTATACTCAATACATATTCTGGTATGAAGGAGTAAGGAAATGGGGTTTAAAAAGTCATCACAACAGGTTAGCACACCACGAAGACGATTTGTTCAAGGCTTAATTGCAGGAGGTGTACTTGCTGCTTTTCCGAGTGTATTACATGCTGCATCATCTTTAGTAGCAGGAACAATAACAGGCACTGTGCCCGAACTTAGCGGCAAAGTAATTGATCTGGTTATAGATGAATCGCCGGTTAACTTTACTGGCGTAGTACGTATGGCGACAACTATCAATGGCTCTATACCCGCCCCTACCTTGCGCCTCAAAGAAGGCGATGACGTTACTATTAGAGTAACAAATAAGTTATCAGTACCGAGTTCAATTCATTGGCATGGCATTATTTTACCGTATCAAATGGATGGCGTACCTGGTATCAGTTTTAAAGGGATTATGCCTGGCGAAACCTTTGTTTATAAATTTAAATTACAACAAAGCGGTACATATTGGTATCACTCACATAGTGGCTTTCAAGAAATGACTGGCATGTACGGTGCATTAATTATTGAACCGCGAGAAAAAGATATTATTAGTGCAGATAACGAGCATGTTATTCAATTATCTGATTGGACTGATGATGACCCAATGGCGCTGTTCCGCAAATTAAAAATACAGAGTGATGTATTTAACTTCAATCAGCCCACTGTTCCAGAATTTTTTGATGACGTTTCAAATAGCAGTGTTTCGAATGCTTTGCAACGCCGCAAAATGTGGAATCAAATGAGAATGAATCCTACAGATTTAGCTGACTTATCTGCATCAGCAATGACCTTTTTAATGAACGGTAGTACGCCAATGTCAAATTGGCGAGGAATGTTTAAAGTTGGAGAAAAAGTAAGACTTAGGTTTATTAATGGCTCAAGCAATACTTTTTTTGACGTTCGTATTCCCGAACTAAAACTAACAGTTGTACAAGCTGATGGGCAAAACGTTGAACCAGTGACAGTTGATGAATTTAGATTCGGCCCTGGTGAGACCTACGACGTAATTGTTGAGCCTAAAAATGATGCCTATACGATTTTTGCTCAAAGTATGGATCGCTCTGGTTACGCAAAAGGAACTTTATCAAGCTCGCCTAATATTGATGCGCCAGTACCTGCACTTGACCCTGTTGAATGGTTAACGATGACCGATATGATGGGCAATATGACCCACGGCGGTGAGCATTCTGCAATGGCAGGTATGGCTGGCATGTCAGGTATGAACTCTAAAGAAATGGATCATAGCGCTATGGATCACGGTGCAATGGCGATGGATCATAGCAAACATGGTATGTCTGAAAACCCATTGGCAGTTGCCAGCCCTAAAGTGCGTCATGCAAAAACGGAGTATGGAGCTTCAGTTGATATGCGCGTTGATATGCCTAGAACAAATCTTGATGATCCTGGTATTGGTTTACGTAAAAATGGTCGCCGTGTTTTAACACTTGCAGATTTACACTCACTTGAAGGGATCACTAACCAGCAAGAGCCAGAAGCTGAAATTGAGCTGCATTTAACCGGAAATATGGAACGTTATAGCTGGTCATTTGATGGCTTAGAATTTGGTAAAAGCACGCCAGTGCATATGAAGCATAACCAACGTTTAAGAGTTATTTTACAAAACGATACCATGATGACGCACCCTATGCATCTGCATGGTATGTGGAGTGATTTAGAAAACGAGCAAGGTGATGTGCAAGTGCGACGTCATACAATACCTGTTCAACCCGCACAAAGAATCAGCTTTTTAACCACCCCTCACGATGTAGGGCGCTGGGCTTGGCATTGTCATTTATTATTCCATATGGATGCCGGCATGTTTAGAGAGGTAGTCGTATCATGAAACAATTAAAACTATCTAAATCATTTAGTTTATTAATGTTAACTGGGGCTTCATTAATTAGTTTCCCTTTATTAGCGCAAAGTGAAATGGCACAAATGAATAGCGCTAAGATGCAACCACAAGGAGGAAGTGCACCTAAAGATGCAAGAGACCCCCATGCTTACTCTGCGGGAACAACTTTAACAGAAGGCCCATATGCGCTTGAGGGCAATGAGCGATTAACACTCGCTGATGAGCATCCATTTTACGCATTACTAGGCGATCGTCTTGAATATAACGAGCAAGCAAACGCAGGTGTATTTGACTTACAAGCATGGTACGGCACTACCTTTGATCGATTGGTAATTAAAACCGAGGGTGATTTCAGCGAAGGAAGTATTGAAGAAAACCAAACCGATATTTTATGGGGTCACGCCGTATCAGCATATTGGGATACTCAAGCAGGTGTTCGTCTTGATTACAATAAAGAAGGTGAAAATCGGCAATGGTTGGCTTTTGGCTTACAAGGTTTAGCCCCTTATTGGTTTGAACTTGATATGACAGCATACGTAGGTGAGCGAGGCAATACCGCATTTACGTTAGAGGCAGAGTACGAACTACTACTCACGCAAAAGCTAATTATACAACCGCGAGCCGAAATTACACTTTATGGCAAAAACGATAAACAAAACGAGCTTGGAAGTGGCCTATCAAGCAGCGCGATTGGCTTTAGGGTTCGTTATGAATTTACACGCCAGTTTGCGCCCTATATTGGCGTTGAATGGAGCAATAAATTTGGCAATACCGCCGACTATGCCACATCAAGTGGACAAAGTAGCAACAACACCGCATTTGTTGCGGGTATTAAATTTTGGTTTTAATCATTTTAAATAAGAGGTAATAATGAAATTTTTTAATTCTGCAGTAGCCATTTTAGGTTTAGTGCTTACATTTTCCGCATCAGCGCATATATCACTCAAGCAATCAATACCTGCACAAGAAGCCATGTTAATGCAAGGACCAGAGGAACTTTCGTTAATTTTTAGTGGTGAAGTAAGGCTAGCAAAAGTCATCATCAAAGATGAAAAAAATAAAACAATAAACTTTGATTTCAAACCCAGCGCCACCCCAAGCACAGACTTTAATTGGTCATTACCGAGCCTAGCCCAAGGCACTTACACGGTTAAATGGACAGCACTGGGTGGTGATGGACATAAAATGACTGGCACGTTTAGATTTATGGTACATAAAAATGAATCGCATAAGATGATGCAAGAACAATCTAATACCCACAGCAAACATAATCATTAAGTAGCAACATCATGCAATTAAGTGAATGGTCAGTGCTCTTACTATTATTAAAACTAGCAAGCTATATAGCAATTGTAGGGCTTGCGGGCACTTTATTAATGCGCTTTATGTGTGGCAACAGCAATGTTGCAGGGCATCACTTAATTAGCTTTCATCAGTTCTTAAAACGTTGGCAAATTACGTGTGTAGTTACAGGTAGTATTGCTGCACTTTTACAAGTACCTATAGAAGCTGGAGCAATGGCTGAATCAGGCTTTATGGGAATGTTTGACCCCTTTATGCTTGAAATTGTTTGGCAATCAGTCATAGGTGACCAAGCAAGGTTTAGAATACCAGCGCTTATTATTGCTCTAATTAGCGTATGTATGTGGAATGTGGAATCAGATGATAACGTAACAGGTTATAAAAACGGTGCCGTTATACTAATTATGCTTGGGTTTATCGCTTATAGCTTCACTTTTACTGGGCACAGTACAAACGAAAATGGGTTAGTGAAAAGTATTTTAACCTTTCACCTTATTGCCATTGCGAGCTGGTTAGGGTCATTGTGGCCGCTTTACAAAAGCTGCACTTTACTACCTACCAGTGAAGTAAAGCGGTTAATGCATTACTTTGGTCAACTCGCTATTGTTATTGTATTTGTACTACTTATTTCGGGCTTAACTCTGCTCCTGCGGTACCTAGAGTCATTTTCTGCATTGTTTACATCAGATTATGGGCAACTAATATTATTAAAGCTGTTACTCGTCAGCGCGATGCTGTTCCTAGGTGCATGGCATAAGCTTTTTTTAGTCCCGCAAATCACTCAACAACACCATATAAGTATATTAAAACGCTCGATTACTGTTGAAATAGTAATTGCCCTGTTTGTACTTATTACAACAAATGTATTTACCACACTTGTTGGTCCGCCTATTTAACGATTAATAAAAAGGGAAACGTATGTTAATTAAATCCTTTAATTTAAAAATTTTATTGCTACTAATTTTTAGCACTGTTAGTTCTTTTACTGTTAGTGCACATGACGATGAAAAATATTCAAAAAAAGGCAAGGCCTTTGTCAATGTTGATAGCGAGGCTGCAAAAACAGTCAGCCTATTTCATGCATCTCTAAAACAAGGCAATCGCGAAGCTGCACGTAAATTACTGGCCGACGATGTCATCATTTTTGAAGGCGGAAGTGTTGAGCGTTCTGCAGATGAATACGCGAAACATCATATGATAGCGGATATGAAATTCTTAAGTGCTGTTAATAGTGAACTACTAGAGCATCAAGTTTACACAAATGGAGACATAGCTTACTCAATTTCAAGAAGTAAAACTCAAGGAAAGTACAAAGGAAAAGATATTAAGTCTATGGGAATGGAATCAATCACATTAAAAAACACCGATACAGGTTGGAAAATCACTCATATTCATTGGTCAAATTAAGGAGTTAACAATGCGAGTAATCTACATTACCTCAGCGTTATTTTTATCATTAACTATGTCATTTTCGGCGATAAGTATCGAAAAACAACATAAAGCATTAATAACTTATGAGAATTCAGAAAAACCTAAAATTGAGCTTACCGTTTATAAAAGTAAAAATTGTGGATGTTGTAATAAGTGGATTGCTCATTTGAGCGAAAACAATATTCAAACAAAAGCAATTAACGTCAATGACATGGGGACGATTAAATCTCAGTATCAAATAAAACCAAATATGCGGTCATGCCATACAGCCGTTTCAGCCGATGGATTTGTATTTGAAGGTCATGTTCCCGCCAAACATATAAAACAGTTTTTAGCTGAACAACATCCTGAAAAGACGATAGGGCTCTCTGTTCCCTCTATGCCTGCTGGTACGCCAGGTATGGAAATGGGCGATCGCTTTTATAAATATAATATTGAAATGCTTACGCACGATTTACAGCAGAATACTTATAAGCATATTAGCAAATACGCTGAGCAGTTTTAACACTTATGGCACAACTCTTGATGTAATGTTAAACATTGATTCAATGATTAAATATATAGTGGGTTTACGCCTGATAACCTGTAAGAATTACCCATTGGTATAAATGATATACAAAGTAAATGATAGAAAGGAGCCATCTAATGTCGCAGTATTTAAAGTTTTTCTTAATGATAGCCACATCAACATTAGTCATGTTTGTACTGATGTATTTGAATACTTATCAGCTAAGTCATGTTTTTTTTAGTGAAACTCGTACTTATATGGCGCTTTATATGGGAGCCACGATGGCAGTGATAATGCTACTTTTCATGCTCAATATGTATAAAGATAAAAAGAAAAATATAACAGTACTCATTGCTAGTGTTACCGTATTTGCGGGAAGTTTATTTTTAGTTCGATCACAAGCGACTGTTGATGATAGCTCATGGATGTCGGCGATGATCCCACATCATTCAATTGCAATACTCACCAGTGAAAGGGCAAAAATCAAAGATAAGCGAGTCCAAGAGCTTGCAACAAATATTATTGAGGCACAGCGTCGTGAGATTAAAGAAATGCAGTGGTTACTAAAGGATATAGAGAAAAATGGCCTAGCAGAAACTCAGGAGCAAGCACAATCTAGGACCGTACCGGATTTTAATGCTAAGTAAAATTTTATACCAATACATAAAAGGGAGCTAAACATGAGTAAATCAGCCCAACTTTTTAGAATGGCCACAGATGAGCATATTTGCCCGTTTGGTTTAAAATCAAAAGACCTACTAGAGCGAGAGGGATATACAGTTGATGATCAGCTATTAACTTCTCGAGAGCAAACAGATGAATTTAAAAAACAACACAGTGTAGAAACTACACCTCAAACATTTATTGATAATAAACGTATAGGTGGCTATGACGACTTACGCGATTACTTTGATAAGCCAAAAGCTGGGCAAGAAGGTACAACTTACACGCCCGTGATTGCGATTTTTTCGGTTAGTTTTTTGCTTAGTGTGGCATTTAGTTTTGCAGCGAATAATAGCTTATTATCAATGCAAACCGCTGAACTATTTGTAGCCCTAACAATGGCAGTGTTAGCAATACAAAAGCTTCAAGACTTATTTAGCTTTACTAATTCATTTATAACCTATGACTTAGTCGCTATGAAAGTAGTCAGGTACGCCTATGTTTACCCATTTTTAGAAGCATTTGTTGGCATTGGAATGATAGCCGGATTACCAGCCTATATTATTGCCCCTATTTCATTGTTCATAGGTGGGGTTGGTGCTGTTTCAGTGATAAAAGCAGTCTATATAGATAAACGAGAGTTAAAATGTGCGTGTGTAGGCGGTGACAGTAACGTACCACTAGGGTTTATCTCCCTAACAGAAAACCTGTTTATGATCGCTGCCGGTATTTGGATGTTTATTAAGTAAACAACAGCTTTAATTTAAAAACATAATGGTGTACTAGCTCAGACTTGATCTGACAGTTACCCGTTTTTCAATCGGTGACTTGTAGTGGTCAACTAATTTTGGCCACAGTTTTAGAATCTAGGTATCTAACTCGTTTTTGTCCAAAAACGAGTTTACCCGACCCTCCGCTTTTCGCTCAAATAAGACCCCGAAAAATGGCTCATATAGCTATCTAGGCCAACGCTTTCAAAAACAGAAGTATATTTCCGATAACTACCTTTGAAGCCCTTGAAACGGAAGTTTGCTTCCGAAATATAGCAATATTGGCTTAAAAACCGGAAGTTTACTTCCGTTTTGTATTTTAAGTTTATAAGCCGGTATCTAATGAAAGCTCCGAAGCCCAGTCCACACTACAGAACAACATAGTTAGAGACCTATACTTTCACAGCGACTTTTTACTACATCATTTTGATTCTTTTGTAGCTTTGAAATCTTCTCAGCTCTAGTGCACTCCCAAGCATCAACAGGATACATTTTATCCCAGGCATTCATTAGCTGGCGTTGCGCTTTACTCATGTTGTATCGTTTATAGGTGTTTTCCATATACAAATAAGTACGTGCAATTTGCCCTCTAGCTATTTCAGGTGGCTCAGCTTTTCTCTCGTCAATTTTCATTGCACAAAGTCCAAAGTCGCTTTGAGCTGCTGGAAGCATAGTAAAGTTATAATTGCTTCTGAGAGCATTCACAGCGCCAATGGCCGGATAAAGGTTAAACATATCAGCTTGCATAAAACGATATTCTGTATTTACTTTTTCCGCACATCGTCGACCTTTAAATGATTTACCCTTACTATTTACACACTGCTTATGCCCATCTCGCCATTCGCTAAAAGTACGACCAAAGTTTTCTGCTGGAACAACGTGCTCCCATTCAATTTTTTTAGCTCGTTTGACGTACTTTGTTGTAGAAAAACCCATAGGTGCGGTTACTTTTTTACTAGCATCAAATGTCGCACCACAATAAAGGGTAATGCGGTGATTGTTATAAACCTGCTTTTCTAGAAGTCGTTTAGCTTTGCTGAAAGAGTCGATTTCTTGATTTGCTGAAGAGGCAGTAGAGAAAATAAGTATTGATAACAGTGTAATTGTGGATGCTTTCATTATGATTCTTGGTGCCTATTTCGGTTTAAATATTTCACATATAATAAATGAGTTAATAAACTAGTTCTCATTTGTGGTGACTGATAACTTTAATTGTAGAGCTCAGATATTATGCTTTTAAAATTCAATAGGAAAGCTACTTACCAGTCCATGTATTATCATTTTGGTACTGCCCAGAGCAAGCACTGTTATATGCAAATTGGCCCGTAGACTTATCTCGACAGCGCCAAACTAAGTTGTAGTTGCCATCATAAAACTGGTCCCACGCATAACCAGAAGAATAGTTATTTGACCCGCCAGCTTCTGCGGCAGCAACAGCTAAAACGACGACACCTACCGCAACAACTGCTGCAACAACGCCTTGAGCGATTTCTTTTCTGTCTTGCGCGGCGAAAATCTCACATTTGTATTCGGTGAGTGCTCTATATTTAACTTCTTTGTTGAGCGCGTAAATATAGTTCGCTTCATCAGTATCCTCAGCGATATAACCTTTAGTGAGGATATCTTTATCATTAAGGTAGTTTCGACACACTTGAGCATCTGTTAATTCAGAGTCACCGGAAATGATGGCGTGTCTAGAGGCTGAACAGCCAGTAATAAAGCTCAGTATCAGAAAAGATACAATCGTGTTTTTAACTAAAGTCATTAGTAAATTATTCCATAATTAAAATAAGCTTTGAGTAGGCTCATAATTCCTTCGCTAAATTTTAACAAACGGAAGCAAGTTTTACTAATTGTTATTAAAAGGGTTTTTAATATTAAAGCATGTAATCTGCTTACATCAGCTCTGATAAAGCTATCACCCTCACAAAAAGAATCTTGGCTTAATTACAACCTTAAATTATACTGTATATATAAACAGTATTTGAGGTGTGTATGTTCGTTATTCCAATTTATATTGAGGCAGGGATTTCGGGGTTTGAATCTCCAGCAGCAGAATACACAGAGCTAGGCATTTCTATCGATGAGCTAATTATCAAGCATCCTAACGCCACATTCATAGGGCTGGCCTCAGGTCAATCGATGCAAGATGTCGGGATATTCGATGGAGACTTGCTCGTTGTTGATAGAGCTGAAGATGTAAGTTCAGGCGATGTAGTTGTTGCGAGTTATAACGGGTCGTTTGTTTGTAAAATAATAGATAAAACAAACCGCTTGCTAATCTCAGCATCCAAAAGCTACAAATCTGTTTATGTTTCACCTGAAGATGACTTCAAACTCGAGGGTGTAGTCACAACCAGTATCCGCTTACACAAAAACAAAATAGAGCTCAGTCGATGTTTGCCCTCGTAGATGCTGTCGCTTTTTACGCGAGTGCGGAGAAGGTATTTGACCCTTCGATTCGCTCAAAACCGGTTGTAGTACTTACAAATAACGATGGATGTATTTGCGCCATATGTCCTATTGCAAGAAAGCTTAACATTCCTAAATTCCAGCCTTACTTCAAGATTAAAAACTATTTAGAACAGCACCATGTCGTGGTTCGCTCTTCTAATTATGAACTTTATGCTGATTTAAGTGAAAGAATGATGACAGTTATAAACAGATTTTGTGATGACCATTATGTTTATAGTATTGATGAATCGTTTTTACGTTTTACTGGTTTTTCTAAAATCATCAATGACTGGGCTGACTATGGACATATAATACGCCGATCTGTGTGGCGAGAAACAGGTTTGCCTGTTGGAGCGGGCTTTGGCACAACACCTACCCTAGCAAAAGCGGCCAACCATGCAGCAAAAAAACTATCTGGGTACAACGGTGTGGCCGTTATTAACGATGAAAAATCTCGTAAAGAAATACTCATGCGCATGGATGTTACCGATGTCTGGGGTATCGGCTCTCGTTTAGGGAAAAAGCTTAAGTTAATGCAGATTAATACTGCCTGGGACTTGGCTTGCCAAAACCCTAAAGCAATGAGGCGTATGTTCAGTGTTGTCGTAGAGAGAACGGTCAGCGAATTAAATGGTATTGCCTGTTTAAGTTGGGATGAAGTAAAACAAGATAAAAAAGAAATATACTCGACCAGAAGTTTTGGAGAAAGAGTCACTGATTTAACAACGTTAAAATCAGCCTTAGTAACACATGCCGCCATTGTTGGGCGAAAACTCAGAAGACAAAAGTCATTAACTAAGCGTATAGTTATTTTTGCGGCCAATTCGCCACATGAAGATGAGCATTATAAAAAATCACTTCTATATGAGTTTCCCATACCGACATCAGACACCAGCGTTATAGCGAAGGCTGTTTCCGCGGTCATTGATGAAATTTATAAACCGAATACGCGCTTTTATCGCTGCGGTATAGGGGCGATAGAATTAGAAAGTGAATCATTTCAACAAGCCGATATGTTCTCTGTGAGTGAGGATAAACCTAAAATGATGGAGTGCTTAGATACTATAAATAAACGTTATGGTGTAGGAACTTTATCAATAGGCAGTGAAAAGCTAACACAGACTTGGAATATGAAGCGGGCTTTCTTATCCCCACATTATACGACCCGTTGGACAGATATCCCTATAATTAAATGTGATTGAATTAATTAGGTTAAACCAAGTATTGAATATAATAACAGCATGTTTGTTTTATACGGATATGGAGAACCTTTATAGGTATTTACTTTATTAAAAATCTATTTTTACTTTGTGCATCAACTTAAACACAGCTATTAGTGAACACTGACAAATAAGTCACACTTAGCTTTATTTTAAGAGGTAAGACTCTAATTATCTCGCGTAACATTATTAACCACCCTTATTATGAAAAACAAATGACTTACAGTGTAATGACGGCAGATGTAAAACCGAAAGTTCGAAGGCTATAGTCTAATGATTAATTGTGTTTAAAGCTGTTGAAATTATGGGTTTATTAAGTTTTACTAAAGCTGATAAATGGAATAAGCAGGACATATTATGGAAAAAGTATTTGCAGTTTTAGTTGATGGTGAAAACTTTAAGTCAGAAGCCTTTCCACGGGTGCTAGCCGAAGTTGAAAAGCACGGTTCAGTAGCACTGAAGTGGGTATACGCTGACTGGACGAACGGTTGTAGTAAATCTTGGGAGAATGTCCTAGAGATAACCGCTTCTCGGCCCAAACAACAGTTTCACTATACTAAAAAAGATGATGCTGACCATGCCTTGATTATGGACGCAATAGAGTTAATTAATAATAACAAGCGTATAAACTCTGTGTGTTTGGTTACCAGTGATGGCGGTTTCGCCAGCTTAGCTCAACGTATAAGAGAATACGGCATTTACAGTATGGTTATAGGTGAGAAAAAATCACCTAAGAGATTAATTAGGGCTTGTGAAAACTTTGTCGATATAAATAACATAGATTTTGACGATATAGTTGAAACTGACAAAGATCTTGATTTAGAGGCTTTATTAATAAAAGCATATAATCGCGCCGAAATTGATGGGGAAGCTTACCTAGGTAATTTTGGAACTGCAATCAAACGAATTGATCCCTCTTTCGACTATCGTAATTATCAAGTTGCTAGTCTCAAGAAACTTATTAAAAGCTGTGATGATATTTTCCATATTACCCAAGAGACTAATGATCGCTTTTATTTCACTCTTAAGATGAAATTAGAAGGTGTCGAAGGCAAGCTTACCAAATGTTTTAAAGGTCAAGGGTATGGTTTTGCTAATTATAATAAAAGTAAGTTTTTTGTTCATAAAAGTGAATTCATTAACCCTGAAGATTGGAAAAATGTAAATCCAGGCTCAATAATCAAGTTCGAATTTGACGAGAAAAATTCGAAAAATGGGAATGAGATCCGTGCTTTAAATATATCCATCGCTCGTTAACTAAACAGCCATAACAATGATTTTCGACTATATTTTTGGCTTATGCCATCTATAGTCGTAAGTCCGACTACTTTTTCATAGTAACAAAAAGCCGTAGTATTTATAACAATAAATACCTTTAGGCTACCCATTTCACATAGTTGAGGTTAGAGCGAGTAGCGGACGGTCGGGTAAACTCGTTTTGGACAAAAAAGAGCTAGAACTTTTGCTATAGCTCCAATCGATTGGATTAGAAAAAAGTATAGTGGTTCATTTTTTAATGCGAGAAGCAATTAATGTCGCTCTAGCAGCTGTTCAATATGAGTGGCAATACAGCTAATAGATTCACTTACAGCATCTATAACAAAGTCAAAAGCTCTTCCATAGCCGACGCTCAAACTGGCGGTATCAAATCCAAGGTCTTGCAGAGTATCAATACATTTCTTAACTGCATCATGGGCATCAGCGATCCTAAGGTCGTTATTCAAGAACAGCGACGCTAGTCTGGCATTGCGTTTTTTCCAACCCTCGGGTTCATTTTCTGATGTAAAGCAATCAATAGTTTCATGCTGTTCGTTCAAAGACTCGAGGACGTTCAAAAGACTTTGCATCAACTTTAAGCTTCCTAGGTTTTTCACGTCAGCGCTTGGACACCCAGCATGACGAAGAAGTGACTTGAGAAAACCATTTGGAATTTTTTGAAGAATCTCATGGAGGCTCTTACACCGAGCCAAAAACATCTGTTGTGTCATATCTAGCGGTGCGACCTGAGCCAGTCGCACAAGAGATGGGTAATGCAACCATCCATTAGCATCTACTTCTTCTCGATTAAAACCTGTGAGGTCTTCAGGGGAATACAGTTGCCCAGTAGTTTCTCCTAGTGCTGATAACCCTTCTCCCATACGAAGCAAGCATTCTAGAAGTCTTTGCACCTTTATTGTTATATGCTCTTCATCTAAATCTAATTGTTCAACAACCTCTGGCTTTATCTCGTAATTATTCGCATGAACAATTTCTCTATCAGGCTTAGCCTTATAAAGCTCACGAATCGGTACTCGGATTAAGTTTCGCCCAACTCGTTGGCATTCAGTAAAGCTCCACTGCCCTTTATATGAAGGTGAACACCACCAGCGTCCATAGATGTTTATGGGTGTGGTGTCATAGAAGTTACTTTGCTCATATTTTTCGAGGAAGCGATCATCCAAGTAGACGTTATAGTCAACCATAAGCGCATTTGCCCTAGCATGTGTCATAGGCTCTTTGTCATCTGCCCAAAGCAAAGTCTCTGCGTCTTGCTCCAAGCATAGTTCTGGTAAAAGAGCTTCAACCGAAGCCCAGAGCTGAAGAAGAATCCCTCCTTTGTGTTCTCGGAGGTCTAACTCATACCATTGAGGGCCTTCAGTTGGTTTTAATACAATATGAGATTTACCATTCAATGATTCTCGCAACTCTGGGGTGTCTTCTAACTGAGCTTCGTAGAAAAAAACCCTCACGCCTTTAGCGCCTCGCAGCCACAAATAACGTCGGAGGTATTCATTGGACATTTTCCAGCATACATCGCGCTTCAAGTGACCTTGATACTCACTTGATACTTCTCCCTCAGCAACATCAAATTCTGGTAAGTTTAAGGCGTCATATATGAGTCGTTGTTCTTCATTACCTATGCAGCGAGGGGTGAGACCAAGAGTCATCCAAACTTTTTCAGCGAGGCTAAAAGTGTAAAAGGAAGCGTCCCCCCAAGCCGCGACTATGTAATCATACCCAGAGATTGAAGGAATGAATTGAGCAGACTCAGCCTTTTCTTCACCAAAAGGAACAGAGTAAGCCACAACACCTTCACCCGCCTCCCTCAATACTTCAATTGGGCCATCGTTACCCTCAGGAACAACAGCAATCTGAAGGTGTAAGTGTTCTGCACTTTCTCCATAAAGATCAGTCTCCTGCATGCAAGCGACCTCAACACGTAAATCAGGAGATAGACCTACAGGCTTCAGTAACTCTTTTAGTCTATGTGGCAAAATGGATTCTGACAGAGGGAACGATTCAAGATAATTGAAATTCATGGTTAACAACCCTGTTTTTAATTCTTATATGTAAACTGCTGAACCTGTAATCAGGTCACTAATTGCAATAGCAGCTCAGTTTATGCATAGTAGATTAGTATATTATTAGTATCATAAGCCCTGCATGAGGATTGTTGCAATGGATGTTTGTCGTCTTGGAAGTCTTATTAATTTTTTTTCAATGCCCTCTAAAAAAGAGGATTTTGCAGAGTGGGTATCCCAGAAGGATGTCGTTGATTTTTTAGTTAGTGATGCAAATGACGATGATATAATTCTTCATGCATCAGCAAAAACTACTCTTCTTAATACTGTCCTTGTGCTTAAAAATGAACTGTCTAAATCTGACCCTCATCAAATGGCTTCTTGGGATTATAACAATAGTGGATGGTCTATTTGTAGTGGTGGTGGTCGTGACAAATCGTGGGTCGAGCCACCACTAGAAAGTTGTAAACCTAGTGTTCTGAGCAAAGGTGAGCCTCTAATATTTAAGCGTTCTTTTCACGGAGTAAGAGGGCGAGAGAGCTACATAGAGGTCTCCGAAAAGTTCGTACAAGTTATGGATTTGCACTACATGCATGAACTGAATTCTTGGTGCAAACTTGATAAAAATGGTGATATCGACGAAGTCATCAAAATTCATAAGTTGGAAAGAGAAGGTGAAGAGTATGGCACTGTAGTTTCGATTAGATTCAGCGTATTAGCAGATTACTGCTACCTAACCGAAACAGCAGTCGTAAGGTTATTTGATGTAGATCGAATTGACCATGCAAACTTCACTAGCTGGGGCTCATCACCAGAAGAAGTCGTGGCTGAACAAGGTGTATTTGGCAAGCGAAAAATCATCTCTCATGCTAGCTACTTTAGAGGTGTTCAAGCATTTTCGCCGATACATGAAGGTAAGGAGGAAGATACCTCAGAAGAACAGCAGTATGCCACTTTCATTGCTCAAGATTGGAAGAACAAACGTGTTGAAGAGATATCATGTGCTCCATCCGCTATTGATAATTACTTTACAGACTCAGATAAAGCCTTTGAATTAAGTCCAGCATTCTTCAATGCTGAAGTCATTCTCAAATACAAGTCTGACACTGATAAATACACGTTAGAGGAAAGAGCAATAACATCTAGAGCTGGTTGGTATTTAAAGAGCTACGACATTAACGATGCTGGACAAATCCATACTTATCTAGGTGATCTACAGAAACTGCCATACTCAGAACAATTGCACTGGAAGCAATATAATGAGAAGCCTAAAACACCTATTTCGGAGAGATCTTTAGAAACCGACTTTATGGGAAATTGCTTTAAAGTTTGTAACCCCGTTGAAGATCTCAAACGAAAATTGGACGAGCTTGATTCCAAAGGAACAACTTGGTGGAGAATGAAAAACCGTGTTGTGAAGCAATCCCTCCACTCTGTTTATTCAAAGTCGGTCGATGAGTGGAAAGAGGAGATTTTAAGGTTGGATCAGGTATTAGTCGAAGGTTTAGTCAAGAAGCAATTGAAAGTTAATGCGAAGACGCTTGGTCAAAATCCTCCTGATAAAGATAGAGAATTGAAACTAGTTGAATGGTGCCTCTTAGGGTGTGGTTTTGATGCAGAACATGCACGTAGCGTCCTTAGTCCTTGGCATGATGCTCATAACCTAAGAAGCGTTCTCAAGGGACATATTTCAGGACAAACCGCTGAGCAAATCAGAATAGATGCTATCAAGGACTTTGGTTCACTTAGAAACCACTTCAATGACCTCTGTGAAAGATGCCATGAATCACTCTGTGTCATCTTCAATGCTTTAGAAGAAAATCAGCAAGACAAAACAGGCACTCAGAATATTTGAAGATAGAGTTATTCACATGATTTTAGCAAATCTAATGCCTAATTTGAGCGGCTGGAACTCATTTAGGGGCAGAAATGGGTTAAACCGGAAAGACAGCTCATGGAACGAATGCGTCTGTTCGATTTGGTTGACTCTATTTGTTCAAATCTGACAGTTTTGGTTAGATCTTATTAAATGAATACATTACGCGCTTATCTTGTTAAGCAAAAATGCTAACTAAATCACTGTTAAAAGAAAGTCCGCTTAAGCTATTTTCATTAACCAGAGATTTAAACGCAGCATTACAATAAAGTGCTGTCCCACCTTGCATGCATGATTTAAAAACAAGATTTTTGTCTGATTTAAATGATAAGGATTTGAGGCCATCCTCAATACCATTCAGGTAAGCCTTTTCAGTAAGAGATTCGTCTTCTTCTTCGAAAACGAGTGGATTAAATAAAATTAGCTCTTTATCACACCTAAGCGGTATAAATTCCCCGTAAACTTGCAGATAGTTCCCTAGGGCAATATACGCTTTATGGTTCAAAACAAGGTAATTCGTAAATAAGTTTACGTCGTAGGCTTGCTTTAAAGCTTCTTTTTCAACCTTGCAGCTAAATCCGTTTTTGACTATATCCGTTATTCTAGTTTTGCCGCTTGGAAAACCAATCTTGGCTAATATTACTGCTTCTTTATAACTGAGGTTATTTTCTTCGGCAATTTGGTCTGCCATCGATACGATATCTAGGTCAATTATATCGTATGTTCTATCTGGTTTGTGCAATTTATAAATATCGAGTTCCTTTCCCATAAGTAATCCTTTGTGAAGTAATATTTGTGCTTATTAAAGATTAATGAGGCCAGAATATCAACTCCTTCGGTAACGCAAGCAGAACCTCATTGGATATTAGCCAAATTTTATTAGGCTGGATTACTAAAGGAGTGCGCATTAGTTATACCTATACTCTATTCATTTATTAGCTTTTACTGTATTCATTTATTAGCTTTTAATGTATTCATTTATTAGCTTTTAATGTAAAACTAGCAACATTTACATAATACAGATTCTCATCTTTGCCTACCAAAGCCCCTTAATATCTTCCCTTATGTAGAGCTCACGACCCCCAAAAGTAAAATATAATAGATAGATTACAAGGCGTTAATCGCCTTATTTATCTTCCATAATATCTTTAAGTGCAATGCGCTTTAGCTTAGTACCATCGCGATACCCTTTTACTAACAATTCATCTAATACAGCGCCAGTGTAGAAGGTATAGCCATTTTCTTCATCAACGGGAAGCTCATAAACAGAGCCTGATATTTGAGGCCAAATCCAATAATTCCCACAGGCTGATAAGTGGGGTAGAACCATTGAACCTGAGCTTACTCTCCATTCATCATCATTTTTCCACGAACAAAACAACACATAGCAAGGTTTGCTATCAATAGTTTGAAACGTTAAAACAACCCACCCTTCTGGCTTGTGTTTCATATGTCACTCCATCTTGTTTACAAAAAAATTTAAGCTTCCATTAACCTTAACTTAATAAACGAGAACACCCCCTCTTTTTTCTTAAAAAAACACAAAAAATAAAAAAAAGCACATATTCACACTCAGTTAATGTTAATTGTAGTGGAGATTTATTGGATTTTAAGACCCAAATCGAAGAAGTTAGAAGAACATAACCCAGTGGTCTGACCAGTTTAACCTTCTCTATTTCTGCAATATCTGCAATCATAGCGACTGCCTTTTGAAAAGCATCAACCTTGCTGGGGCTAGGTGTGAAATTTTTAAATTTAAGCTTTTAGGAGCAGCACTGAATATTAATTTCGCTTTGGGTGTTTTACTTGAACATAACAACGTCATGTTAAACACAAACATAAAATCGGTTTGGATAAGGTAAAAACAACTCGAGAAACCTTCACAGTACTTTAAAGATAAATTTTTTTTGAGAATAAATAATTTGCTCGTAGAAAAAACATTGAACTTAACTTTTGAATTTTAAAGTGAGATTAACCCTTGAAAATAAAACAAAATTTTCAGTGGCTCCAAGGATTGATAAGCCTAATTATGACGAAAGGAATAATGTAAAAATGCTTACCAAGAACAACTATTCTAAAGATAAACCTTTTAATTTATCACCCATTATCTATAGTGTAAAGACATTTATTTTTTGGGAGGTAAAATTATGACCGTTACAAAGACGAACGCTAACGTTCACAGAGGTCGATTTGTTATACGATTTTACTCCCATAAAAATCAGTGCGCACTTAATCCCGAGTCATTTCAGGAGCTGATCCTGGCTTTTAAACTGGAATGTGACCCTAATGTGAAGCTGTTTGCCACCCAGCCTGAGCAAATAGAAGTGACTATAGACAAAAAAGTTTACCGCTATACACCCGACTTCTTAGTCCTATATCATTCTGGCTTCGCTGAATATATTGAAGTTCATCATGAGTCTCAGGTTGATAAAGAGTATCACTCGAAAATTCATCTTTTTAATGAGTACACCCGAAAAAAAGCACAAATAGGTTTACGGTTAATCATCGTCGATAAGCTCAATACTATCTTTATGGCGAACCTTAATCTGATAACAATGTATTACTCGGAGCATTCATTCCCATTAACAATGCTGCCTGATGGAGATTTAACCTTTGGTGAACTCATCGAATGCTTGGAGGGTATAGCTAAAAACCCAGTGTCAGAGGCTTATGGACTAATTGCATCAAATGTATATAAATTCGATATGGAGAAGCCGTTAAACGCCTCTACTACATTGATGCGAGGTCAACTCAAATGATCGGATATGCTACGGGCACTGACTTGACTAATAAGTACGGTAACGTTGAATCTATTGCGTTTGTTGACAGTACATCAATACTCCTTTCCGGTGATGGTATAGAGACTAAGAAGCGCCTATTACCTCGAGACGACTTTGAGAAATCAATTGATGATCAAGGCTTTATATTAAGAAGCGCACAGCATCCACATATTGAACTAACAGAATATCAAAAGTTAACGGTTACATCACGATTGATTTATCAATCTATCTTGAAAGAACTGGTTAGTGAAGGATACCCTGCTACAACCAAGAAGACATATGATGAGCTCATCAAACGAGTCGAGAGTCAACATCCTGCAACTATTGCCACAAAACACCCGCAATGGAAAACGGTATGTCGCCATTGGCGCGTATGGGTTCAATCAGATTTTAATGATGAGGCGCTTGCGGGAGTGAAGCGTAATAGGCCTATACGGCTAAATGCGGCCACTGAGGCTTTCATACAGCACTACATCGCTACCGTCTATTCGTGTAATAACTCTGCTTTCAAAGGCGCATATTACAGTAACTATAAACGAGAAGCGCAAGAAGCTAGCTTGAAAAATAATGAGATTCAAATCGCATCACAACGCACCTTTTACCGCCGGTTACAAGAGCTTACTGATGCCGAAAAACTTGCTAATTTTAAAGGCCTTTCACAAGCGGAAATCAATAAGCGACTAACAACGCTACGTAAACGAATAAAAACCTATTACGCAATGCAGCGCGTTGAATGCGACCGTGTTGTGCTAAATATGTGTTTAATTGACGACAAAACAGGTCTTCCGACACCGCCTATTTCTTTGTATGTAGCAATAGACGTATACACACGCGCACCTATCTCTGTGGTGCTTAGCTTTGAACCTGAAAACTCTGCCGGTGGGCTTAATCTTTTACGTCAAATATTTATGGCAGATAGTAATCTTACAATGAATGGACGTAAACCGACTACATTGATTATGGATAATGGCCCAGGGTTTAATAATCGTTTGATAAAAAAGGCTGCGGAGCGACTAGAGTTAAATATTCATTATACACCATCAAATCAACCTGCTAAGAAGCCATTCATTGAGTCATTTTTTAATGTGTTAAGAGATCACTTTTTTTCGGGTATGAAGATTGAAACGCAAAGTGGTGAGACGAGTATTGGATTTCAAAGTTATTCAGGAAAACGTACTAACCCGAACTCACTCGACACAATTCCATTAGCTAAACGTGCGGATATAAAGGTATCTGATTTTACAAAGCTACTGAATATATTTTTGACAGAATACATGCACAAACACCATAAACAGGCTGGCCATACGCCTATCAAAAAATGGAATCAGTCCATTATTGATACGCCTATGCCTTCATTCACATATGATCAGCTACAACATTGCTTCCACGTGTCCAGAGCCCAGGCCTCACATAAATTACAGCAACGTGGAACTATCAGATGTTTAGGTCAAGATTATTACAGTGATGAGCTAAAACAACTATACGCGGCTACTAAAACAGACATGGAGCTGGGTGAAAACCCCTCTGTTTATGTGTTTCATGACGACCTAGATGCCAGAAAAGTAACAGTTCAAGCAACACTGCCTGGCGAGAACAATCCTGTGGAAATAGTGGCTGATAATATTGACCATCATGATACTAAACTACCAGTCAGCTTTGCTGAACTAAATGGCAATCAAACTCTGACCCAACTCGGAATATATACAGAAACTTTCTCCCATACTCCTACTGGTCACTATGTCGGTGAAATAACTGAATTCGTAAAGCAAAAGCCCAAACGCAAACAGCACAGGGGCCCGAAGGTAGCGTCTTTCAATAAAAATACGAAAGAGAACTTATCCATTGTAGAGCGAATAAAAAAATCTCATAAAGTGAATGAACTTAAATCACAGATATCGCACTCAGGTGAACAAGATACCTACGCAGATACGATAGTGAGCAAAACCAGAGAAATGGCCTCTACCCGTTATAATGATGATGAAGGAAATGAAAAACAATGGTAACTATGCCCAGTACAATTTTCGCATGTGACATACAAATGAAGATATGGCAGAGGATAGCGGAAATCCACAATATGTATCACGTACCTTCAGAGGATAAACGAGCTCAACTTATTTATGGTGCCTCGGGTGCTGGCAAGACGTATATATTAAAGCAGTATCACGCTCAGTTTTTACCTGTTACTAAGCCAGAAAAAACGACAAAACCAATCTTTTATGTCGCTTTTAAGGAGTTTAAAAAAAGTACTGCAGAGATAACTCGATTTTTAATTTCAGAGCTAGAGGGAACAACACAAAACTCTCGCACTACTGCAGCTGAATTGGATGCCCAACTTATCTCACTTCTCAAAGACCTAGAAGTGGAGCTAATCATTCTTGATGAAATTCAGAATATTGCCTCAAGTTATGATGGGATAGAGTTTCAACGAATTATTAAATATTTTTGCTATCTGATCGATAGCAACAAGATCCGTTGTTCGATTATTTTCGCCGGTACAAGCAGTGCTAAGCGCCTTATTACATTTGGTAGAACCGCCGGTAAATTTGACGATGACGAGCAGATGTCTCGTCGACAAATGCGCCCCATTGAAATTAAGCCAATCCTTCCTAAAACGAAAAACTGGATTGCCTGTTGTAATTGGTTCATTCAACAAGTTGGGTTGCCAAATTTAACAAAGGATGAGCACAGTGAGCTACTTGATCGTATTTACCTTGCGTACAGTGAGCACACCATGAGTACAATGCGCGATTTATTTTTACGTAATAACACACGAAATGCAAAAAACTATGATCAGCTTATAGAAGCCTTATTTGAAAACTTTGAGAAATATGCAATTGGGGCTGTCAATCCATTTGATTATGAACTTTTAACAAAAAAACAATTAGATGCATATCTAAATGAGCAAGATAAAAACCTTAGAAGTCAGTTCTATTCGGGGTTATGCTAATGCGTTTCCCAATAAAACCCTCTTACTATGAAGCGGAGTCAGGTATTGGTTATGTACTTCGTTTACTTAAAAGAAATGGCATACAATCAGAATCTCGCGTACTCAATAAGGCTATGCTAACCAGTATCATCAAAGGTAGATCAACAAAGAACGAACTCCTTGATCACCTTATTCCTATAACTCGCACTTTATCATCATTAAAGATAAAGTGCTGGACACATGCGAGATTGCTAACGCCACAAGTTTGTCCAGATTGTGTTAACCAATATGGGTATTTTAGGGCCCAGTGGCAAAATCCATTTTTACGACACTGTATTATTCATGAGTGTGCCCTGTTATCCGAATGCCCTCATTGCAATTCACCGCTGCAATTTACCATTAATCTTCTAAATGGCCGCTGCACATCACCTTTGTGCGGCTTACGCTTAACGCATATGCCATTGAATAATCAATTAAAATCACCTGAACAAGTCCACGATGCATACCTCATAGCTAAAGTGATAGTTGACGATAGTAATACACGAACGAGTTTCCCACCAAAGGAGATTACCTCCACATTATTAAATAGAGCGGCTGATATTCTTAATAACCCAGATAGTGCTAGAGTATTCTTAAGTGAAAGGGCTAAACGTGTACCAACAGATCTACCGTTGAACATTGAGTTTCACAAAATTGAAATTATTGTTCAGAATTTGCTATGTGAATGGGGGTCATTATCCACACTATATGAAATGTATAATAGCGAGTATATTCGTTCAAAAGCTCCCATAACTCAGCTTTGGTTTGAAGCTCAAACAGCCTCCTCTATAATTGGGGTAACGTTTAAACAAATCGCTCTTTTAGTCGAAGTTGGATTGATAAGAACTGATTCAAAAAAGGCCTTAAGAACAGATACTCGCGTTGAAATATCAGGTGTTTATACCTTTTTAGCCGAGTTCAGCCACAATAAAGATTACGTCCCCCTTTCTGAGCTACGTCGCTTTATGGCTCTTCATAATATCTGTATAACTGATGTACTGATAGCTGCTAAAAATAAAGAATTATCAATAGCATACAAACCTTCATTAGACTTAATGCATTCCATACACGTTTTGCCTGAAGCATTCGATACCTTTTGTAAATTACATACTCAACTTATAAGAGATAAAACGATGTCCGTTGCAAACGTAGCTGAAGTCACCGGTATACCAAAGGTAGAACTAATGAGGTTGATTAATACCGGTAAGCTCAGGCCCGTTTACATTCATGGCAATAATTCAAAACGTATACTTAATTGTGATACTTTGAAGTTGGCGAAAACGCAAAACAAACAGCTATCACTCGACATTTAGTACTTTGTAATTTCAACTTTAATTTTTAGGCCGAGACATGTTCTCGGCCTATGCTTTATTAATAACAATAACGGCAGTTCACTAAAACTAATCGACTGAATATCAATAAGTTTAACTTTCCCTTTTTTAATAAAAGTTTAGTAATTTCATCCATAACTAAACCTAAATCAAACCAAATTTGAATTAACTCAACATTACAAATGAAGCTTCGCATATCTGCATTTTAACTTTCACTTAAATGGCTTCATTTCTCTTTATCCTAAAAATCCATTTTCTAATCGATTTACTACACTTTTACTAAGTAAATATTAGCGTATAGTGTTCGCCACTAATTTACCGAATACAGAATCTACTTAATTATGTGCTCATTAAAATCAAGTAAGAGTTCTTCAGTGCCAGAATGAGAATCTGCAAGGCAGAATGAGAACTTTTTGGCTGGATGAGAATTTGTGTTGGGGCAGTTTTTAGCTATAAATAATTCTCAATTTAAGAGGCGCAGTACCCATAAAGAACACAAGCTAAGTTATTGTTTTGAAATCTTATTACATGGCTGAGATTCTCAAGTTATATGGCGCCGATCAAAAATTTGATCAGTGCCACTTAAGTCGAGAATACACGGCGCATTGAGAAATTATTGATTTATAATGAAATATGGCACTTGAATTGAGATTTATTAACTTAATTACACTCTAAAAATAATTATGTTTTTTATTAGGTAAATTTCTTAAACAACGAGAAATCGCTTGAAAACATCTATTACAGTAAGTGATTTGAAGTGGTAATTTGCCTATCTGTTATACGAAAGCTAATCGGGTTTACTTCGAGGTAGAGTTTATTTAGGCCGATGCTTGCCAGAGGAGCGACAGCGCATCTTTATTTTTCATTACATAAAGAACTTCTATTCTTGGTCAGTTATAGCCGTGGATTGCATCACTCAATAATTACCGGCGGTCTGCTCTGTGCCAAGAGCGGACACTCATGATTAACTCGTTTTTGCTCCAACATGAGTCTTTGACAGCATGATCAATTACTCTCCATGCCATCTTTGGAATATTTTTTCTAACCTAAAGCAAGGGGCTAATCGGCCTGTGAGAAACATAGCTATTTGAAACCTTAGTGCCCTAATAGATATAGACTTTATGCAATCTATTTAATTTCAATGTAACCCTTCTAATTTTGTTGTGCTAGCATCGGAAGTATAATTCTGATTTGCATAAAGGAGAAATGCATTGGCCAGACGAGGAAATGGCTTAAGGACGGCTATAAAGGTTGTTAAAGCTATAGATAGAGCCAACAAACAAGCCACCCGCGAAGCTCAGCGTAGAGAGAAAGCTCGGCAACGTGCTGAAGCTCAAGCACTTAGAGAGCATGAAAGAGGTGTGCGTGAAGCTCAGCGAGAACTAAAGCTGCAAGTAAGACAGCAACAATCCGCAGCAAAGCAAGCATTTAAAAATGCGCTATCAAATGCAAATGAAGAGTACCAAGACCGCTGCGAAGAACGAGCCGCCCTTAGAAAACAATTCATACAAGAGGTTTTAAAGTAAACAATGGATAGTAATTTACTGATATTAGCAGCCATCTCTTTGTTGGCAGTTTTGCTGACCTATATAGTGGCGAAACGCTCTGGGGATAAAAAAGTTGGACAGTACAAGTCAATTAATGAAGCGTTAACGAAAGCTAAAGAAGAGCACGAGACATTAAAGAAAGCAAATGAATCACTACAGAAAACTACTGAGATAGCAAAGCAGGCGCTTTCCAAAATTAACGCTGAAACTGCCGACCTACAAGCTTTGAAAGGACAAGGTGACTTTCTTAAAGTTAGTATTCTAGAGCAGCAACAGTCTCTTGACGCAGCCCAAAACGCTCTAAATGAACTTAATGCCAATATTGAAAAGAGCGAACAGGATCTGAACGAGCTAATGGGTGGTATAGACTTGTATTCACGACTCGATGAATATACTGCTCATGGCCATTTTGAAATGCCACAATATCTCTACGAAACATCAACTCGCTATTCTGAAGAGATCAAAGACATACGGCAGCAACAAAAAGACATGATTAAAGCTAAGACCGCAGTCACCTTCCCAGAAACGAACGTTATTTCTAATGATAAGTCTTTGAATAAAAAAATCCTCAATGGTCAAGTTAAGCTAATGCTAACTGCGTTCAATATTGAATGTGACATGCTTATTGGCAAGCTTTCTCCAAGCTCATTTGGTCGTACGCTGGAGCGAATTGAGAAACTAGCAAACAATCTAGAAAAGTCAGCTGCGACACTGGAGTGTGGCTTTGATATTGACTACATCGAACTAAAATTTGAAGAATGTAAGCTTCAGTATCAATATACCCTGAAGAAGCAGGAAGAAATTGCCGAGCAGAAGCTCATCAAAGAGCAAATTCGTGAAGAGCAGAGAGCAATAAAGGAGTTTGAAAAAGCTATTTCTGAAGCTGAGAAGGAAGAAAAAATGTATCGAAGCCTTCTTGATAAAGCTCAGCAAGAGTTCGCTCAAGCTAATGAACAAGAACGTAGTGAAATGGAACAAAGAATAGCCATCCTAGAGCAGCAATTGGCCGAAGCTGAAGCCAAAGAAGAACGTGCCAAGAGTATGGCGGAACAAACTCGTAAGGGCCATGTGTACGTGATAAGTAACATAGGTTCCTTTGGAGAAGATGTTTACAAGATAGGTTTAACGCGCAGGCTAGAGCCTATGGACAGAGTTAAAGAGCTTGGTGATGCCAGTGTACCATTCCCATTTGACGTACATGCTATGATTTATACTGATGATGCACCTGCACTCGAAACAGCTTTGCACCGTGAATTCCATTCTCAACGTGTTAATGCAATTAATCTTCGGAAGGAGTTCTTCAATGTCGATCTAGAGGAAATTAAAGATGCCGTAGAGAAGATCGCTGGAGTAGATGCTGAGTTCAAAATGACCGCTCTGGCGGAAGACTATTACGAAAGCCTTCGTCTTAGTGATGCCGCATGATTTAACAGTTTTGTCCGCCTTCGAGTCAGCCAGAACAGCGCTGGCTCACCTTTGCCCAAAAACGAGCTAACGCAATAACTCTAAAAGCCGACTATGAGTGAAGCGGACGCCCACAATGACAAGTAAAGAAATTTATTTACCCAATTGTTAATTTATTGCATACCTAATAATTGAATGGTACTCTCATCACGCTAATTTATTTAATAAAACACATATGCGCAAACTTATCCTTATGACATTTATGCTATTTTTTCTAAGTACACAGGTGCTTGGAAGCGTTGTGTATGAGAATGAGCATAAGCAGCAAGGTGATATTCATGGTTTAATACATGAGTTAGGGCAGCCTCATAGTCATGATCACGACGATGAAAGTAACTTTAAACTGTCTTACTCCGTTGAAGCCTTTGAGCACATAGCACCTGATACCGATTGCTGTGTTTTTGGTTTAATTGATGCTTCACCTCGTCAGGCAAGTGACAGAAACTTATCAGGAACAGTTATTTGGTATGCTAGTAACTGGTCATCCCCACATCTCCAAAATATAAAGCCACCTCCAAGGTACTAATCCAAACAAACAAGCTAATCGAACCTCGTCGCAAATAGGCGTGAGGACCTGTTGTTTTTTTTGGATTAATTATGTTTCTTAATACATTATTGCTGCGATGCTGGCAGCGTGTTACTGCGTTCATTTTGTGCGTTGTACTTACTTCAGTCGTATTATCATCAATGGTATACGCGTCACCAGGTGCTCATGGCCCAAATGGTGAGCATTTAGATACTTCTAATAGTGTCTTAGCTTCTGCAAACCCTAAATTTGAAAGCTTTACTGAGACGTTTGAAGTATTGGGAGAGTTGTTCGAATCACAATTGGTAATTTACCTACACAATTTTAAAACAAATGTACCAATAAAGGGGGCTTCTATTGAGTTGGAGTCTGGACAACTCTCCGCAACCACAGAGTATTCAGACACTTTAAAAGCGTATCTTCTAACCGATCAAAAGATGCTAGAACTTTTAAATACAGATGGAATTCATGAAATAGTGCTTACGATCATGACACAAGATAGTGGTGATTTGCTTGTTGCTAATCTTGATATAACAAAGGCTCATACAACTAATGACCACAACAATGAAGACCATTATCACATTCCCTGGTTCGAAATCTTTATTGTACTTGTAGTTTTCTGTGTTGGCTTCCTTTTTGGTCGTATCAACAAGGGGAAAAAATCATGAGATTAAAGCATTCTAGATTTTTAAAACTAAGTCTTCTTTCTGTCAGCCTGCTATCTACAACATTAATTGCTTCTCCAGGTGCTCATGGCCCTAATGGTGAACACTTAGACCAAAACTCAAGTAAAGGAAATGGGGAGCTTGGCAGACAAGCAGATAGCTCGGTTTTAATGCCAATGAAGCACCAGGCTCTTCTTAATATCAGAACACAGTTTGCTGAAGTAACAACTGCCAATAAGCATGTGCAACTTCTCGGTATCGTTAGACCACACCCTGATGGTTTTGCAATCATTCAACCAAGCAGTGATGGTCGATTAGATGCACCAGAACAGGGCATGTATACCAGTGGAACGTCGGTCAAAGCAGGTGAGATCCTTGGCTATATACGCTATCAATACACAGCATTTGATTTAGCTAGTCAAACAAGTGAACTCGTTGCTGTTAGAAATCAAATAGCACAAACCAATCGCGATGTTGAAAGGCTTAGAAAGCTTGGTGATTTAGCCTCTAAGCAAGAAAGAGAGCAATTAGAAACCCAGCTAACTACTTTTAAACAGCAAGAAAGCGTGCTTAAGCAAGGTATCGAAAAATCTGAAGCTCTTATTGCACCAATTGATGGTGTACTAGTCAATAAATCAGTATCTAGAGGTCAATGGGTTGAGGCTGGAAAGACGCTTTTTGAAATAGTCTCTCCTAGAAAGTTTGTAGTAGAAGCTACTACGAGCAATAGCAATTTGTTGAGTAAATTTACTACGGCTGAAATTACACAATTGCCTAATGTGAAGCTCAATTATAAGGGATATTCTCCAGAACTTGTGAATGGACTAATTCATGCAAATTTTGAATCGTTAAATAGTGCGGATAATAAGAACCTATATATAAATAAACCCGTTACGCTTAAAGCCCCTTTAAACGAAACCATTGAAGGAATTGTTTTACCTGCTAAGGCCATAGTGTTAAGCGCAAACAACTTACCTCAAGTTTGGATAAAGTTATCAGCGGAGCGATTCTTACCACAAATAGTCGAATATGAAGAACTTGAGCCTGGTTTCGTAGTTATTACTAAGGGTTTAGGCACTGATAATCGCGTTGTGGTAGAAGGCTCATCATTACTCAATCAAGTAAGGTAGGCTTTAGGCATGTTTAATTTTTTAGTTAAGTCGAGTCTAAGTAATCGGTTGGTTGTACTGCTTATTGCACTAGTTATGATGGTTTATGGCTTGATGCAGGGACAAAAGTTACCAGTTGATGTATTCCCCAACTTGAACAAACCCGTTGTTACGGTTTTGACTGAAGCTGGGGGGATGGCACCTGAGGAAGTCGAGCAGCTAGTTACATTTCCATTAGAAAATTTACTTAATGGTGTGACAGGCGTTACAAGAGTAAGGTCTACATCAGGGATTGGTTTATCAATTGTTTATGTCGAGTTCGAGTGGGACACCGATATTTACCGTAATAGGCAATTAGTTTCTGAACGCTTAGATCTTGCATCTGAACAGTTACCATCAGGTATTACTTCTGTCATGGGGCCCGTTTCTTCGATAATGGGTGAAGTGATGCTTATTGCATTGCCAATAAGTGATGAGGAAAAAGGCAACCCTATGCAAGCGCGAGAGTATGCCGATTTCGTACTACGGCCTCGTTTGCTTTCAATTCCTGGTGTGTCTCAAGTTATTCCTATCGGTGGTGAAGTCAGGCAGCTAAAAGTTGCACCTAACACTATGCGAATGCGTCAGTTAGGTATTAGTTTAGAGCAACTTCAATCATCACTTGAAGACTTTGCTGCAAACTTTGGCGGTGGTTTTATTGATATCAATAATCAAGAGTATTTAATTCGTCACAAAGGACGCACGCTAGACATTACTAACTTGCAAAACCTTGCTGTTGGCTGGCATAAACAACAAGCTATTTTACTTTCACAAGTTGCGACTGTTGGTTATTCCCCAGCAGTCAAACGTGGTGATGGTGGCTTTAACGGTGCTCCTGCGGTTGTTATTAATGTACAGAAACAACCTTACACTGATACTGTCCAGTTAACCGAGCAAATTGAATTAGCATTAGATGAGTTGAAAACAGGCTTACCTGAAGGCATGGCAGCTCCTAAAGTGTTATTTAGACAAGCTGACTTTATTACCTCATCTATTGACAATGTAACCGAAGCACTGAGAGATGGTGCAATTATGGTAACGATTATTTTGTTTTTATTCTTACTATCAGTAAAAACAACGATAATTTCATTATTTGCCATTCCTCTCTCGTTATCAGTAACCGTTCTTATTTTTCAATGGTTAGGTCAAAGTATAAATGTGATGACTTTAGGGGGCTTGGCTATCGCTATTGGTGAGCTTGTCGATGATTCAGTTGTTGATGTTGAAAATATACTACGACGTTTAAAACAAAACGCGCTAGCAGAGAAACCCAAAACAGTCTTTGAGGTTATTTGGCGAGCGAGTGTAGAAGTTCGCTCAGGCATTGTATACGCGACGGCTATTGTAATCTTGGTATTCCTACCATTATTTGCTTTGCCTGGCATCGAGGGCCGGCTATTTTCACCTTTGGGCATTGCTTATATTGTCGCCATTCTTGGCTCGCTCTTGGTTTCGATGACGGTGACACCAGTGTTATGCTATTACTTATTGCCTGGTGCTAAAGTTATTCACCAAGGTGATAGTGTAATTGTTGCCAAGCTAAAGTATTGGCAGGGATTATGGATCGAATGGGCATTGCCAAAATCTAAGCAGTTGATTGCTGTTATTGGTGTGATAGCGGTATTAACAGCAACAAGTGTCACTCAATTTCCAAGAGCATTTTTACCATCGTTTAATGAAGGATCACTTGTATTAGGGATGATTTTCGAACCTGGAACATCACTCCAAGAGTCTAATAAAATGGGACACCTTGCAGAGTCACTTTTGTTATCTGTACCAGAAGTGTCGCAAGTAGGTCGAAGAACGGGGCGTGCTGAATTAGATGAGCATGCTGAGGGGGTTCATTCATCGGAAATTGATGTTGATTTGATCCCCTCAGAGCGTAGCCGAGATGAAGTGCTGGAAGATATTAGAGAAAAGCTTTCTGTTATTCCTGGGCAAATTGCAATTGGTCAGCCTATCTCACATCGTTTAGATCACTTGCTTTCGGGGGTAAGAGCGCAACTAGCGATTAAGCTTTTTGGAGATGACTTAGAAAGCTTGCGGATCAGCGCGGCATCAATTCGAAGTAAATTAGAGGAGATACCTGGATTAGTCGATATCAATATCGAAAAACAAGTATTGATACCGCAACTGAGTGTCAGACTTAAATATTCTGATTTATCGAAGTATGGATTAACACCAGGATCTGTGCTACGTCAGTTAAATATTCTTACTGAAGGTACAAGGGTTGCTGATGTGATAGATGGTGTTCAACGATTCGAGCTCGTTGTTCGGTTAGATGATCAAAATCGAACACCTGAACAACTAGGGCAAACACTTATAGACTCGCCTGCTGGAAGTATACCTGTTGACTACATTGCTGATATTCAATTACTAGACGGGCCGAATCAGATTTTACGCGAAAATGGACGAAGAAGATTAGTGCTTTACGCGAATAGTGAAAATGTTGACGTAAATGAGCTTCTAGCACAGGTGCGTAAGGCCATCGCTGAAGAAGAACTACCTAAAGATAGCTTCGTTAGTATCGAAGGTCAGTTCTTAGCACAAGAGCAAGCAATGAGATTGTTAATCGCACTATCAACCTTATCATTTGCACTAATATTTCTCGTTTTATACCTGCGCTATCAGTCGATGGTATTTGCCTCGATCATTATGTGTAGCTTGCCTATGTCATTGATTGGTGCAGTATTTGCCATGTGGTTTACCCATACACCACTATCAGTGGCATCAGTCGTAGGCTTTATTACTTTGACAGGTATTGCTGCTCGAAACGGCATTTTGAAAGTCAGTCATTACCTGAATCTACTCCGATTTGAAAATGAGTCTTTTAATAAAGCACTTATTATTCGAGGGGCTAAAGAAAGGTTATCACCTGTTTTGATGACATCGATGGTTACAGCTTTTGCACTCATACCGCTACTTTGGGCGGCAGATGAACCAGGCAAAGAAATATTACACCCAGTCGCCATAGTTATTTTTTCAGGACTAATGAGTTCAACGCTATTGGATACTTTGCTAACACCTTTACTTTATTGGAAGTTTGGCAAACGACCTACAGAGAAATGGTTAAGCACTAATTCAAAAGAATTGATTTAACGGGTTTCGTGTGGCACCTAATCATGTAAAAGCGAAGCCCACATTTAATTTTAAAATTCATAAATACAAAGAGATAAAATATGAAAACAAAACTTATAAACGTACTATTAATTTCACTAGGTTCATTATTGTTTAACACGTCAGCCTTTGCACACGGTGATGAAACACCTCAGCATGGTGGAATAGTCAAAGTTGAGCATGAGATGATTTTTGAATTAGTTCGAAGTGACTCAGAAACCGGCCTTTATTTACGAGATCACGGTAAGCCATATCCGTCAGAAAAGCTTTCGGGTATTGTTACTGTACTTGCAGATGGTAAAAAATCAGATGTAGTTCTAGCGCCTGCTGGTGACAACAAAATGGTGGCTGACGTCGTTATTCCTAATGGTGCTAAAGTTCTTGTAAAAGTTAAGGAAGATGGTCATCACTCTGTGACGGTAAGATATTCTTTCTAATAGTGGCTTTATGAAGCACTCGTGATCTTGAGTGCTTCAAATCATAAACAGGTGACGTTCTTACCACGTGTCCATCCTTAGGCTCTAACTCATTTTTGGACAAAATGAGTTAGAGTCGACGGGCGGTTCTGTGCCATTTCCGGACGTTCGTAACACCCAAATAGAAGGCTAAGTAATGGTTGGCTAAAATTGTGTAGCGAAACGAAACGTAGCCAACTGTTACGTTTCCATGCGAATTTTCTTGTTAGGCTAAACTACTGCGGTTGAGCCATAACAACTTTAATAAATCGCAAAGCGAATGGTTTTATACATGCGTGAGCAAACAATGAAATTGCTCCTATTATTAATATGCCTATAAGTGGAATTATTGCGCCAGTAAAAATTATTGAACCACATACATAGCCAAAAATACATTCCGATCTGTATATGGGGAGGAACAACCCGACTACTAGCAAGCCTAAAGACAAGTATATTGCAACGTTTTCGTAGCCGACACTAAAGCTGAATGACTGTACAAAACTTAAAGTCAGCATGCCGAAAAAACCAATAAGTATTCCGCTTGAAATTTTTTCTTTTACTGGTGAATCACCAGATTGAAAAATTGTACGTTTTTCTATGCGCGCTATAGAAAGCCACGCTAAGAATGGGAGAATTAATAGCCCCCACCAGTTTGATATTGCAGGATAATCAGAATGGTGCATTAAGTGATGGCTCAATATTCCACCATTTAAATGCTCCCACCACAGGTGTCCACCTACGAATAATACGGTAATTGCAATCACGTAGTATTTCAATTTTTTTAACTGATTTTCAGTCATGTTTATCCTCGGAGTACGATGGTCGAAATATATAGCCTAACTTTTAAATAAGGGGCGCAGGCATGTGGGGCATAATGGCGAAGCCGCCCCGCATGTATGCGTCCCAGCGAACGAAGTGAGTGACTTAATTTTTTTGTTATACGCAATCACGATAAGACCTCTTGAGCGGTGTTACTTTCTTCTTGAAATTTACCTTCTTTATCAGGCCAAATACATTGAAGAGCGTCAAACTTTTCAATGCTATAAATACTAACAGCCGCCCTTAAGTATTCCTCTTTGTTGAGTTCGCTAATTTTACTAAATTTGACCGGATAGCCTTTTATAACTTCTTCACTTAATTGGTTATTGGTAAATCGTTGACCGTTCTTGATTAACTGTCCAATATCGTTGATAAGCGAGTGCATCAATGAGGTATCCAACCCAGATATAATGATTTCAGGATGATCAAGCGTTTCAGTAAAACCTATTGAATATGAAAAGTGTAGTGGTTTAGAAACATTAATCTGAAGAATAGAGTCACGATTAATCTGTAGGCACTGACGTTATACTATTTTTATTTCATGAAAGTACAACCCTTTTATCACGTGTTCTTGAACGATGTTATATAAGCTATTTGTAGCATCTGTAGTAAAGTATCGGAGCCCAGCTTCTCGTACTCTAAATAATTCAAGATTTTCAATCGCACTCTTCTCGAATACCATCTTTTTGAACTTTCTAATTCTTCTCGGTTTGCCATTTTTAATATTTCGGATGGAGTGCTCTTCACTAAGGGCTTTGTCAAAGCCTACAACATTAAATGCAAACCACTTCTCACCTTTTAAATTGCATTCAAGCAGCTCAACATTGTTGCTAAAATCGTTTAAGAATAGCGGCGAATATTTAGGGGATACTACAATTGTTGAAACACCCAAACCCGCTATATCAGGTTTTTGTAAGTTTTGGTGAGCTGTACTAGGCTTTAGCAACCAATCAACGCCCAACGTTCTCCAATTGTCTCTCATGCTCATACCGTCGAACAAACTATTCAATTGACCCTTGGTCAATTGAATAGTTTGTTCGAACCCCGTTTCATTAAGTAAGAGAAACTCATCAGGCTCGACACTCACACTGTATACTTTATTAAATTTGTCTGTCATTAAGCATTACCTTGAGTCAATAATGAAATACGTTTTTGAAATTGAAAATCTAGGAAGCGATTCATTATTCACTAATATTAAGCAGTACAGTAACAACCACTGGTTTTATTAAGTAACAGTTCGCTGTTAAATCCAGCTACAAGATTATTTATAACCGTTTCAACAAAACCACTGCCTTGCGCGCAGCCAAGCCCTTGAGAAAGTGGGCCGGCATAAACAAAGTCACCTTTATCGTTAATCACCACGGCAGCCGGTGTAGCAGGGAGCAGTATTTGTAAAGAGGCTGTTTGCTCAATATTGATAAGCGTAATATTTTGCGCTTTAGAAAACGCAGCCAACTGTTTTAAATGAGGCTGGGCTTGCTTGGTGCAGCCACAGTCAGGGTCAGTAACGATAATCAACGAATTATGCTTTGCTGCTGTAAAGCCTATGTGTTGTTTAAATTTAGTAAACCACCCTGGTTGCTCAAGCACGCCATAGCTGTCAAAAACGCGCAACTGATTATATTGATAATAAACTAAACCAGAAACCGTCAATACTAACCACAGAGCAATCACTGCACTCGTTTTAATGGATGAATTACTTAAATTTAGCAATGCTTTGCTCTAATACCGCAATACTTACGTCGATCATTTGTACTTTAGCGGTTAGTTTTTCTACCACTTTGGTATCTTGATATTGGCTTTGCTGCATTTGTTCTGTGCTTGAGGCTATTTGTTTTGTGTTTACAGCTTGCTCAGCAACAACTTGCGCTACAGAGTGAGTACTTTGACTGACGGCTTTTATTTGCTCACTCATGGCGCTTATGTTTTCTTTCATGGTGGTGCTGATATGCGTTAAATCAACAACAAAATCGACACACTGGCTCATCGATTGGGTTGAAGTTTTACTGTTTGTAACTAAATCTTTTAATGTTAAAGCAATTTTATCTGTCGTGGCTTTACTGCTTGTAGCAAGCGTTCTGACTTCATCGGCTACAACAGCAAACCCGCGGCCATGCTCACCCGCTCTTGCGGCTTCAATGGCTGCGTTAAGCGCAAGTAAGTTAGTTTGCTCTGCAATGCCCGATATTTCATTTAACAGCCCTGATATTACATCGCCAGCGGCCACTAAATGATTTATTTGCTCTTCTGTATGATTAAGTAAATTAAGTAGCTCCGTGCTTTTAGTGTCTGTTTGCATAACGTCATTTAAGGCGCTATTTGCAGCTTGAGTAATGTTATCTACTTGCTGCTTTAACACTTCGCTTTCATGCTCAACTAAGCTAAAGCCCTGTGCAACTTGAGCACCAGAGTCAGCTATATCATTAGTTTGTTGCTTTCTTTGCTCTGCCCCGCTTGCTAGCTCATCGTGTACGTTTATTAATTGCTGCGAATTTTGCTGCAGTGAAAGAGACTGCGTTTGCACTTGCCTAATTACATCTGATAAATAACCCAATAAAGTATTAAAGCCCGCTACTGCATTGCTATTTTTATCATCGGCCCTAAGCGAAAGCTGTATATGCTCAGGGTCTTGCATAATGGCTTCGGTCGCTTTGGTTAAAGACACGCCAGCTCGGCGCTCTTGTTGTAGAGTTTTAGCAATATAGCCTGCTACAAACACTTCTACTATTGCATAGCCGGCATGTATAAGCACCGTAGTAAACGCCAGTCTATCTGGGTCAAATACATAAAAACCGGTGTTTTGTGTTTGTAAAAAGTAAAAGCTTAAATGATGAACGGCCACAAAAATAATGGCCGTAATAAACACCTGCCATTGCACAAACATGATCAACATGGCCATTAATATGAATATTTCGAAATGTATTTCTATTAACCCAAAGGCTTGTTGTATGTGCAAAAAAGAAAACATCATAATTGCCGCAGCCACAACATGGCCTGTGATTGGGTTATTTTGCTGAGTTTTAAGTAACCATATAGGCATTAAACTTAAAGGTAGGCCGACTATAAATGCTTGTGTAAGTGTCCCAAAGTACAAGCCTAGGGCGATAGACTCTACAAACAAAAAAATAAATATTATGGTGAATAAACGACTTACACTATTCATAAATACCTTTAATTATTAAAATTTTTTTAAACAAAATCAGAGGTTGTACGTATTAGCTAATAATTACGACCACATTTAATTATCAATATAGCCTAGCCTGCCAACTTTACTTAATAATTGATAAAACCGCTTTAAATTCAGGTAATGCTGCGTTTTTTGTCCACTGAAAAATGATACTTTCTACGCTTGTAATTATTGCCCCAGCCTGTTGTAACTGCTCTAGCGCTAGCGATTTATGAATCGTATTTCGTGAGCCCACAGCATCTGCCGCTACATGCACCTCAAATCCTTGGGCTATTAAATCTAAGCAGGTTTGTAACACACATACATGCGCCTCTGTGCCTATTACTATAATTTGTGAACGTGTAAGCTTTGTAAACGAAGCATTAAATACGGGCTCATTACACGCACTAAAATGTGTTTTTTCAACAGTCTGTGCGTTTATAAGGGTGTTTTTTAAAAGGCTGTGTGTACCACCAAGGCCTTGAGGATATTGCTCAGTCACTATGCTAGGAATTTTAAAAAGGCCGCTTACTTTGGCAATTTTTATTGCCCACTCTAGTAAATTAGAAAAACCACTAATAGCGGGAGAAAGCTTATCTTGAATATCTATCACTAATAACACGCTGTTATCTGCAGATAAATTTTTGTGACTAACCATAACACCCCGTTTTTAAGTAATTATAATTAGTAAGCGTAGCTTAAATGATTATAAATAACTAAAATTAGTGCTTTAATTTAGTTGTTATAAGTTGTAATCCACATTTTAAAAAATGTGCTATATTTAACTTTTATATGTATATCCCCTGCCCTAGAGCGAGTTTATTAGTGCGATTGAGTATTTTGTTTTTTCTCTTCACCACTGTATGTTTTCTTTGTATTACTAGCGTATCGGCCTCCACAAATTATGCTCAACAACTACAACGAATATCTACCGATGAAGGTTTATCCCAAAATTACGTAACTAAAATTTTGCAAGACGATTTAGGTTATATTTGGATAGCTACAGCGCAAGGGCTTAATCGATTTGATGGCTACACGGTAACCCCTTTTGATGGCGGATTTACTCTTAACGAAAACTTCATCACTACACTATTTAAAACGCATGCAGGCAATATAATTGTTTCTACTGAGCTTGCCGGTGCCTATTTAGTTAACCCAAAAACGTTAACTACTCGTAATATATTTTCGGGCAATCTTGCAGGTAATACAGCTAGTTACGCTTCAATTGAAGCGATAGCCCAACACCAAGATACCTTTTATCTTGCCATTTTAAACAACGTGTATTCACTTAACTCTAAAACAAATTCACTTACTTTAGAGTTTACAATAGGCAATGAAAACAGCGTGGTGCGCGCGTTAAAATATTACAAAAATACGCTATTTATAGGCACACAAACGGGTTTATTTAGTTACGACCTAAAAACAGAGTCATTAACCCCTCTTAATTTACATACTCCCGATAAACAAACAGTCGATAACAGTAATGTTAAGTTTTTATCTGTAGACCCCGCGCTAGGATTATTAGTAGGCACCGTTGAGGGCATGTACGCGTTAAGTTTAAATAGCTCAGCAGGAGCTGCTGCAACTCAAAGCACTAAAAGCGTGATTGCTGATTACAATATTTGGGATTACAGCAATACACCCTATGGCGAATTTATTGCCACAGAGCATGGCTTGTTCGAATTTAACCGAGAAAAGGGCACCACTGAGTTAATTCTTAGCTTTGATCAAAGTAAATTTAATATTACCGAAAATACTATTAACGATTTAATGGTCGACTCAAGTGGCGTGTTTTGGCTGGCGTCGCGCACTCAAGGCGTGCTTACTTGGTCAATAAACACACGGCGCTTTAACAAAATCACCCTACCCGAAAACAACTATATAAACAGTATTTACCAAGACGATGATTTAACTATGTGGTACGGCACCGATAATGGCCTTGCTCATGTAAATGCTAAAAACAAAAAAACCTACTACCTAACCTCGCAAGACCCTAAAGCGGTTTATGGTGAATACGCTATTTTTGCAATTAATAAAGCGCATTTAGAATCCACTTCACGGTATTTATGGCTAACGGGGTACTACAGTTTAATTTTATTTGACAAAGAAACAGGCACAGCCGTTGCTAAAAAAGATTTAAATAACGCACTGTCTGAAGGTGCGGTTATTTATGGTTTGTCTGAGGTAGCCCCCGACACATTCGCTTTTTATAATGATCACAGTTTTTATGTGTACAATGGCAAAACAGGCTTAACGCGCGAAATTAACGGGTTAAAACAACATGTAAACCCTTTAGAGGCCTATACTTTTCATCGACCTTTTGATGATTACCCAAATGAATTTGTATTAAGCACAACTACCCACTTTTACCGCTTTAACGAGCAAACAAACACCCTTACTACTATTTATAAAACCAGCAAAAAAGACAGCCAAAATTACCACACAGTAGAAAACTGGTTAACCGATAAAAATAACATTTTATGGTTAGCAACAACCAGCGAAGGCTTAGTGGGTATTGATGCGCAGAGCTTTGAAAAAAAGCACCACTTTAACGTAAGTAACGCTTTAAAAACGCAGTCTATTTATTCACTTATCAGCGATGAGTATGGCTATTTATGGTTTAGCAGTAAAAATGGTTTGTACCGCTTAAATACCGATACGTTAAGACTGCGAGTTTTTACAGTAAAAGATGGTTTATCGGTTAATTTATTTAGTACTTTAGGGGCAATTACGCTTAAAAATAACACTGTAATGTTTGGCAGCAGTTATGGTGCGATTTCGTTTAACCCCGCTGAGTTTTTACAGCAAAGCACGCAAACAACAACCTCAATAACCGATATTACTTTAATGTCGCGCGATTTAGACTATCAGCCAAATCAGTTTGCCACCTCTGCATTGCAATTAACACATGAGGATATGGGTTTGGAGGTCAGCTTTTCTAATTTTGATTTTCAAAATAGCGCGGAAACACGGTACAAAATTACGCTTCAAGGACCTACTTCGCTAGAGTATGATGATTTAAAAGCAAACAAAATATTTTTTACAAAGCTCCCACCAGGTAATTATCAATTAAAGGCCAGCGCGTATAATTTTAATAGTGCGACCGAGTCAAAGCCGGCGCTGTTAAATTTTAATGTGGCATACGCGCCTTGGAAGTCTCCTTATGCGTATGCGGCTTATATTTTAATTATTATAACTGTGCTGTGTTTACTGTTTTGGCAATACAGAAGCAGACAGCTAGCCATAGCTAATGCGCAAAAAGCGACAATACACTCACAAAAACAAACCGAGCTTGCGCTCAGTAACAATAAAAGTGGCATTTGGGATTACCATTACAGCGACGATTCGGTAAATACAAACCGGGGGAGTGAGCTTGGGTATACTAATTTGCCCAACCGTATTCCATTAAAACATTATTTAGCTTTAATTCACCCTGAAGACAAACCGCGGGTTATTTCGCACTGGTTAAATTTTACCAAACAAAAAAAGCATGAGCATTGGCAAGCAACTTACCGGTTAAAGCATAAGCTTGGCCATTGGTTGTGGTATCAAGATTTAGGGCAAATTATTTATGACGAACAAACAAATAAACCGGTATCTGTATCTGGCATATATACCAACATAACAGAGCAACGTGCCAATGAGCAGCAAGCCAACATTTTAGGTGAGGCGTTTGGGCAAATAAACGACTGGCTGCTTATTTTAGATAATAATTTGGTGCCGGTTTCTGCAAATAACAGTTTTATAAAAACCTTTTCGCAAACTCATAAACATCCGCTTAGCTTAAAAGTGTTTGTTAATGCGATAGGTAAAACGCAATGTAAAAGCTATGCCAGCACATTAAAAAGCTTAACAGCAAAACAAAATTGGCGAACTGATGCCGTTATTAAAACTGCAACTAACCCGCACCACCCCATACATATAAGTGCCACTGCAATCGCTAAAGATACACATAGCATAAGTTACTATGTGATTGTTATTTCGGATTTAACCGAGCAAAAAAAGGCAGAAGACGAGCTGCGTTATTTAGCCAATTTCGATCCCCTTACACAATTGCCTAACCGCAGTTTAATGCATCAAAAAATTGGTAAATCGATTAAAAAAGCTCACCAACAGCTCACTCAAAGCGCTTTACTATTTATAGATTTAGACAAATTTAAACCGGTAAACGATACATTTGGCCACGCAGTGGGAGATCAACTGCTGTGTAATATTACCCAAAGAGTAAGCGCTATGTTGCCAAGTAATGCCACGCTTGGCCGCCAAAGCGGTGACGAATTTTTAGTGCTTATTGATAACGTAGAAGACATAGCCGCACTAAATAACATAGTCAAAAGTATTAGCTCAGAACTTGCCAATAAGGTCATTATCGAAGATTTTTCTATTAATATATCAGCCAGTATTGGCGTGGCTTTATACCCATTTGATGCCAGCTCGACCGATTTACTGATCAGAAACGCCGATGTAGCCATGATGCATGCAAAGCAAGCTGGCCGAAACGGGTTTAAGTTTTTTAACGACTCGATGAACGAGCAAATAAAACAAAAGCTCATCCTCGAAAACGATTTAAAAGACGCCGCGAAAGATAATCTATTATTTAATCACTTCCAACCCATAATAGACACGCACGCACAAACAATAAATGGGGTTGAATTACTTATGCGCTGGGAAAATAACGGCCAATTTGTCTCGCCGGCATTATTTATCCCTATTGCTGAAGAAACAGGCCTGATAGAAGCATTAACTGAGCAAGCTTTAGAGCGCGCGCTAACTGAGCTAGCCCCTACATTGGCCAGCAACCCATTGTTTTATATTTCACTTAACTTGTCGCCAAAGCACATTTTAAGGACGAATATAGCAACCAAGCTGACCAATATATTAAAACAGCATCAAATGAGCCCAGTGCAACTGCGCCTAGAAATAACAGAAAACATACTGCTAGAAGACAAGCAAAAAGCCGCAAAGCAACTACAAAAGTTAAAATCGGCTGGTTTTAAGTTGTTACTCGATGATTTTGGCACCGGCTACTCATCACTTACTTATTTGAGCCAGTTCCCTATTGATGTCATTAAAATAGATCAAAGCTTTGTTAACAGCATTGGGATTGATAAAAGTGATGAGTCGATCATCAAAACCATTTACACTTTAGCTCAAAACTTGGAGCTTTATTGCATAGCAGAAGGCGTTGAAACTAAGCAACAAAAAGCCTTTTTAGAAGGGTTAGGTTGTCATGTTTTACAAGGTTATTATTTTGCAAAACCAATGCGGGCAGAGCAATTACAAAACCCCGAAACACATGAGCATATTCACACTTTAATAAAAAGTTAGCTATGAATATGCTGGCATTCGTGGCTTTCTATTTGCAGCACGCTGCTTTTAACATTAAAACGCGCAGCGAGAAGTTTTTCTATTTTTAAGCGGCAGGCTTCATCGTGCTTTTCAATTGTACAATGCTCTTTTAACACCACGTGAGCGCCAACAATAATATCGCTGTCTTTGCGCGAGACCGTCACATTATGTACGTTATGCACATGCTCTAAATCAGTAATTGACTGCTCAATATCCTTCACTTTAGGCAACTTAGCGTTATTAAAGAACAGCCCTTTAATACAGCTCGTGATCACTTTACCGCCGGTAAATAACACAAACGAGGCAATTAGCATGCTCGATAAAATATCAATAATGCTCCAGCCCGTAAAATATATAAGTACGCCAGCTATAAACGTAGAAATAGTCGATATAATGTCAAAAAACGAATGTAAAAATACAGCGTACACATTAATGCTTGCTTTGCGGCCTTTATAAAGTACCCACGCTGCAGCACCATGAAATAAAAACCCCACAGAGGCAATACTCGACATTAAAAAGCTGTTTATTGCTAAATCATGGCCATCGTTATGATGGGAAATTCTCTCTACACCTTCATATAAAATAACGGAGCTTATCGCCAAATACAGTAAACCATTAATTAAACCACCAATGAGCTCAGCGCGTTGATAGCCATCGTTATAGGTTTTAGCAAAATGAATTGCTAAGCTTGAGGCAATAAGGGCAATAAATAGCGAGCTATTATGCACAAATAAGTGCCCTGCATCGGCAAGTACAGCAAGCGAATTAGCGTAATAAGCGCCAATTACCTGAATTACCATAAATGAACATGTTATCGCTAAAGCAATAAGTAACCGACGACGAGACGCCTGGTGTGTAGTGATTTCTGTCATGAAATGCTTGAAAAACCTATACTTAAAATGCAAATAAGCCGTCAGGTGGCTTAGAGTAGAAAAGGGTAATGATATACAGTAGCAATTGTAATACGAAGCCCTCTTAAACGCACTAAAAACTTAGCAAAATAGCTAAAGTTGTACTAAATAACATAGTAGGAACAATTAAATTGTATGTAAAATCAACGGGAGCAATGAGTGGGCTTAAAACCAATCGAAGATATGTGGAGTACTATAAAGCTTATTCCGTTTGCCGTTGTACTTTATGATGCTAAAACACAAGCCTATAAAGCAAACACTCAAGCGCAGAGTATATTTGATTTACCCTCACAGCCCACTTTAAAAGATGCAGACTTTAAGCACCTCACGTTAAGTAGTACAGAAAGTAAAAAACAATTTACTGTTACGCAATTATTTGAAAAATACTTAGTTATAAATACTAACTGCCACGTATTTTTACAAAAACAAACGCAAGGCCTATTACTAAATGCCAAACTTGCCTCGCTAAATAATCACTTTTACATTGCTACGTTTGAAATAATTGAACACAACAAAGATGCGCAATATAACTTTGATAAAATTATTTCAAAAATTTCTACCGATTTAATAGATATTCAAAATGACAATATTGATACACATATAGAGTTTGCGCTTAAAGCCATTGGCACTGTATGCCATGCCGATAGAAGCTACTTATTTAAATTTTCTGACGATGGTAAATCAATGCGTAATACCCATGAATGGGTCAACCAAGGGATTCAGCCATTTAAAGATCAACTACAGCACATACCAAAAAACTCACTCCCCTACTTTGCTAATTTAATGGGCACCACACACTTATTTAAAGTAAATGATGTTGCCAGCCTCCCAGCAAAAGCGGCTAAAGAAAAACAAGAACTTGAGCGTGAAGGTATTCAATCGGTACTGTGTATTGGCCTTCGCTACGATAAGGAGCTAGTAGGCTTTATTGGTTGTGATTGTGTAAAGCAAAAACGTGAGTGGACAGACTTAGACTTAATTAGGATAAAACTAGTAGGTGAAATAATCGCTAATGCGTTTAAAAACTTAAACTACAAGCAAGAGCTTCAGCATATTCAACAACAGCTTATTACCGCAAATCAAAAGCTTAACCAACTTGTAAATACCGACAGCCTAACCGCAATTGCAAACAGACGTTGTTTTGACAAAGCACTAGAGAGCGAAATTAAACGCTGCGCACGTGCTAAGCAACCGGTTAGCTTAATTATGTGCGATATAGATTTTTTTAAAAATTACAACGACAGCTACGGCCATCAACAAGGCGATGAAGCCTTAGTTAAGGTGGCAGCTGCGCTTAAGTCGCAATGCCGACGCGAAGGCGATTTAGCCGCGCGCTATGGCGGTGAAGAATTTGCGGTCATTTTACCGGCAACTAATGAGCAAGACTGCCAACAATTTACCCGCTTAATCCAACAAGCAATTAACGCGGCAGGCATAAAACACAATAATTCTACCGTAAGTGAGTACTTAACATTAAGTATCGGTTTTTATTCAGCCACACCTGATAAAAATAGCACGCCGCAGTGCTTTATAAGCAAAGCCGATCAAGCACTCTATACCGCAAAAGAAACAGGCCGTAATAAGGTGTGCCAATTTACATAACTAAATCTATTATAAAGTAACGGGCGGCTCTAGCTGCCCGTTTTTTATACCTGATATTTTAAATACATTACCTTGTAATGACTGGTTAGTTTTTACATTACTGTCATCTGCAGAAGTTACAAATAGCCACTGTGCGTTGTTGCCACCAAACGCAACACTTGTAGGTTTTGTTGCAGCAAGTGGCAGTGTGTTTAAAACTTCCCCATCTGGCGATAAACACATAACGCAGCCCATATCCCATACCGCAAACCATAAGTTGCCAAGGGCATCAATCACACAGCCATCTGGATCCACTTGGGTATTTTTAAATTGATAAAAAACTTGGGCGGGTAATATAGGCTCGCCGCTATCTGGGTTTACATTTAAAGTAAAAATACAGCTGGCTTTAGAGTCGCAGTAATAAGCACGTGAGCGCGCTTTATCAAAACATAACCCGTTGGGAATGGTTAAACCTTGCACCACGCAATTGAGCGAATTTTGATAAAAACGGTAAATTTTACCTTCTCCTGAGCGGGCGTTTGTATCCATAGTGCTTAGCCAAAAACCACCCCAGGGGTCAGCTCGACCATCGTTAGAGCGCCGTGTGGGCTGGGTATTTTCTAAAAATGTAAGCGTTTGGCGCACCCCAGAAGCTATATGGTATTTATAAATACCCGTACTGGTGCCAATAATAAGGTGTGCTTTATCAAGCCACGCTAAAGCCGAAACCGTATCTTGCATTTCAACTTGTGTTAGTGAGTCAGGCTTTGTTAAGCACTTACTTAGCAGGAGATTTTTTTCTATATCTACCCAAAATAGCGTTTCAAGCAAAGGGTGCCAAAGCGGGCTTTCACCTAACTTATTTTGCACGTTACTAAATACGGTCACACTTAAGTCATTCATAAATAACGATTCTTTAATATTAACAAAGCCTTGTATTAATAAATACTTTATCAGAAATACCCAACACTTACGATTAAACAAAACGTATTAGCAACTAAATGCTTTTGCTAAGCCAAACAGTGCACTAATACTAAATAGCTTAATTAAGTGATTTAGTTTTAAATACTAAACCATATTGATTACAGGATAAAAGCTTCGTTATTGATCTGTTTATATCAAAATTTTTAGCGCCGTTAGCGCCAAGTTTAATCCCTTGAGTGAATTAAGTAATGTGGCAAATGGGTATAATTATTTCAGCATTTTATCGCGCTTTACCTGGTTAGTTGGTAATATCATCAACAGGGAGGCAATAGTATGATTAATAATAACAATAAACATTCTTTAGTGGTTGAGGGAGGTGCAATGCGCGGTATTTTTGCCGCCGGCGTGCTGGATGAGTTTTTAGCGCAGCGCTATCAACCTTTTACTAATTACTTTGGGGTTTCTGCTGGCGCTACCAATATAGCCGCTTATTTATGCCAACAACCTAAACGAAATTACCATGTTATTACCGATTTTTCGTGTCGGCCTGAATTTATTAACTTAGCGCGCTTTATCAAAGGCGGCCACTTATTTGATTTAGATTGGCTGTGGCAAGCAACTATTAAAGAGATCCCCCTCAATACAGAAGCCTTTGCAAAGGCGGCTCACGAATTTTATATCGTCTCTACAGCTATCACCACAGGGCAGCCCCATTACCTCAAAGCAAGTAGTGATGCGATGGTAGAGCAACTTAAGGCATCGTGCGCGATTCCAATTGCGTATCGTAACTACCCTATAATTAATGATATTGCGATGACCGATGGCGGCGTAGCAGACTCTATTCCCGTAATAAAAGCATACGAAATGGGCGCTCAAGAAATAACCGTGGTGCTTTCTCAGCCACTAGGCTATAGAAAAAAGCCAAGTAAATCTCAGTGGTTAACTAAAAAACTTTATAAAAACTACCCTGCTTTAATAAATAGCTCGATTAACAGAGCGCATGTTTATAACAGCAGCATAGATTTTATTAATAACCCGCCTGAAGATTGCAAAATCAATATTATTGCTCCACCGCCCCAATTTAGAGTGGGTCGTACAACCAAAAATGTTAAACGCCTTAACGATGGGTACAAAATGGGAATTGATACAGCCAAAGCCTTTTTAAGCTAAGTGTGTTGTTTCCCTTTAGATAGCGCAATCAGTATGCCCATTACAGTAAACGCTGCAATGGTGCATACAATCCCCGCTAGCACAGCGTAAACATGTATAAAAAACGCTAAGGCAATAGCTATTAAAGCACAACAATACAGCCACTTATAGGCTACATTGTAGTGCTTACTTCTCATTAATAATAAAGCGGCCAGTAAACACGCTAGTGCAATAACTATCATAACGGTGCTCATGCTGCTTTTACCTCTGCAAGTGCTATGGCATCAGGTTTTGTTTTTAAGTATCCCCATAAAAACGCCAGTCCAACAATTAAAAAGCTAATATCTGTAAATGCCACTAGGGTACTGTTTGCGTTAATAACATTATTAACGCCTAATACACTATTAAGTGGTAAAACACTTATTAAGAATAAGGCGCAAAGCAACAAAGTTGCTCTAAAGTAGTTTTTATAGTTTTGCCAAAATGCTGCAATTACTAGCCATACTAACCACGCGTAAAAAAATACCGGCCCAAAGTAAGCATTGTGCTCAACACCAGCCACGGCATAGTTTAAAAGTACTTGCACAGGGAATAACACACAACAAGCAAGCACTAAACCACCGCAACTGCCTATAATAAAGCGGTTCCACCTTGCATACGCGTCAGCGCTAAGCGTTGGTGTGCTGCCTCTGGTACGCTTTGCTAACCACATCATCATGCCTGAAAGTGGCATTAAGGCACATGCTAAGCCAAGCATTACCCAAAGTAACTTCACAAATAAACCTGCAAAATTACCAAAATGGAGTGGGAAGAGTACTTCAATAATTTTAATTGATACCCCTGCAATATCGCCAAAACTACTCATTGAAGTGATGTACTCCCCTTGCCCATTGTAATGCAATAACTGAGAAGCCACGGCTTCGCCTCCTAAAAGGCGTAAATACACTTGTGTGTTAGCATCGTTATGCGCCATTACCGTGGCATCTAAAATAACTGCATGTGGGTAGCGTTGCTGCGCATCACTTAAAATAGCGGTTATGTTAGTTGGCTGATTTACATAACTAATTATTGGCTCAGGAATAGCTGTAAAAGTTTCTATCAACTTATCTTGGTCGCCTCCAAAGCTAACAAAGGCTGCTGCAGGTAGTAAAATTACGGTTGCGAGCCCTAAAAATGCGCCACTAAAGCCAATTACAATATTAAAAATACTGCCCCAAATGCCCATTACTTTGTGGCCGTCACTTATGGTTACATCAAAGCCTTTAAGCCACCTAAAGGTGAACAGCTCTTTAATTAATTTACGATGTATAAATAAGCCAGTTACCGTACTTACTAATAATGTTAAACCTAAAAACCCAGTTAAAATAAGCCCTATAGGTCGCCCTAAATGTAAGTCAGCGTGAAACTCACCAATGTAGCTGGCTGCATCTGTTTTTCTATTGGCATAATATTGCTTACTGGGGCCATAGTAGGTATTTACCAACGCTAAGCTCGCTGGGTCAAATTCAAATGCCCGAAGTACTTCTTGCTGGTAATTTTCATCACCATGGTGCGATTCAAATACTAAAGCCAATAAGTGAAAATTATGCCCTGTTGGCATAAACACATGAATGTTTTCACCAAACTCTTTGGGCACTTGAGCGTGGTATGTATTAACTAATGTGCTTATTTCACTATTAGGAATATGTTGAGTTTGCTGCAGTGATTGGTTGGCCCAAATTTTTAGCTCAGGCCTTGCAAGTACTGCTAACGCGCCGGTAAATGCCACAACAAACAATAAAACGGCGGTTACTACGCCCACCCAACTATGTAATAAAAATAGCTTTTTTAAAGTAATTGATTTCATCCTTGCCCCTGCATTAATGCAAAATAACTTAAAATTCCATGCACTAAACACAAAGTGATCATGAGTAAAAATGGCTGCCATGCTTTTTCGCTAATGTAGGCATATATAAAAAGCCCAACCCAAATAATTGGAAACAGTAAAATAGGCAGTAAAATTTGTTCACTCATTTGTAAGGGCAAATAGGTAGTCATCCCGGTGATCATCACCGTAGCGGTTACCAATGCCAATACGCACGCCATTAAATGGCGACGCTTTGTAGCGCTAAAGGTTTTTTTATTATTCATTTTTAGCTCTTTTAATAAATAGCAGGCGCGCACATCTGCATATGCAAATAACAACTATTTGCATTATATTGCGCATTTGTAAATTTATGCAACATATTATCGTTACTTAATAAGCTAACAAGCTCCTTTTTATTCGCACAATCAATGCCTGTTTATTTATAAAATTACATTTTTTGAGCATACTTGGTATTTAGGTAGGCAAATATGATGAGCTAAAACTGTTTTTAAATAATCCCAAAAACAACTGCGTTATCATACTGATCAGTGCTTAACTGCTTAGCCCATTAAAATAACGACTAAACAGGCAAATTTTTAACTTTAACAGTCAACAAACTCTATAATTATTGTTATTTTGTTAAGGCATATGCAAAAAGCTAATTGTCCCTAGGCAGGCTCTTTTTGCAGCTGTTAAACAAATCACTATACATTGATAAAATGAGAGAAATTTATGAGCGATAAAATCAATCCAGACGCGTTACACGCACTAAAAATTGCATTTACTTACATGCCGCAAGCAATTGAAGTAACAAAGTACGAATATGGCGAGCGCTATCAAACGGTGCTTGATCATATTGAAGCCGTGCGCGAAGTGTTGCTTATAAACGATGTAGACCCAGAAGAAGTAGGCGGCGACATAAACCCAGAATACACGCCTAATTCTACCTATTAATGGGAAAAGTTTGCTAATTGAGCAAAACAATTAAGTTCGCGTGTTGATAGCCTAACACCCATTACTCAATATATTGCTCAACGGTTTACGACTGTTGGTATAAACTGTTAAAAACATATAAATAAATGTGCCTATCTGCCGATACGCATAACGATATAAAATACAATTAAGGTAATTGCGGTGAACTTTTTAAGGCGCTTTCACGATATAGTCTCAGACCAAACTCTGGATTTTAATTCTAAAATTAAAAACCTACTCGCGTTTGGCCTAGAAGTGTTCAGCCTTGATGTAGCAATAATTAGTAAAATTGATGCTAATACGTACACAGTATTACATGCTCTAACACCCGATAACGCCTTATTACCCGGTACACAATTTGAGCTAGATGGCACCTATTGCGTCCATACGTTATCTGCGGGCTCGGCGCTATCGTTTCATAAAGCCTCACAAAGTACGATTGCAACTCACCCTTGTTACATAAATTTTCAACTTGAGTCCTACATTGGCGCACCTATAAAAGTAGCCGATAAAACTTTTGGCACGGTTAACTTTTCATCGCCTAACGAGTCAACTGCATTTAGCGACGAAGCCTACGATTACATTGAGCTATTTGCTCAGTGGTTAGGATCTGAATTTGCAAAAATAGACACGAAAGAGCAACTTTTAAAAAATAGCTACACCCTTTCAAAGCTCGAAAACATCGCTAATATCGGCACTTGGGAGGTCGATTTAATCGAGAACAAAGTTTATTGGAGTAAGCAAACTAAACGCATTCATCAGGTAGCCGATGACTACCAGCCAATAGTTGATAACGCAATTGAGTTTTACAAAGAGGGCCCCAGCAGAGAAGCCATAAATAAAGCGGTAGAAAACGCCATAAACAAAGGTGAAAAATGGGATTTAGAGCTTGAGGTTATCACTGCACAAAACCAAGAAATTTGGATTTCGACTTTTGGAGAAGCAGAGTTTAACGAAGGTAATTGCATAAGGCTATTTGGTACATTTCAAGACATTACCGAATCTATATTACTTAGAGAAGCGCTAAAAAAGAAAAAAGCCGAAGCAGAGCATATGTTAGAAGATAGAAGTATGCTATTTGCTAAAATTAGCCACGAGTTACGCACCCCCCTAAATGGCATAACCGGCATGCTCACCACCCTAATAGATGAAAAAGACACTGAAAAACGAGACGAAAAAATAAAAATAGCGCTACGCAGCGCTGATATTTTATTAAATATTATCAACGAAGTACTCGATTTTTCTAAAATTAATCATGGTGAATTAAAACTAGAGCCAACCGATGTACTGCTTAAAACCATATTTAGTGATTTAGCCTCTTTATATACCCCGTTATTTAAAGAAACCCATGTTGAATTAATCATAGAAAATACAATTGATGATAGCTGCTGGGCCTTTTGCGACAGCACACGCCTGAGCCAAATTACCTCTAACTTATTAAGTAACGCGTTAAAATTTACCGAGCAAGGCCATGTAAAACTTAAAACACAGCTCATAAATAATAACGATGCACTATCTCTTGGTATCACTGTTTCTGACACTGGTCGCGGAATGACCCCTGCCTTTTTAGAGTCTTTATTTTCGCCGTTTACACAAGAGGTTGACGCTAAAAATAATAAAGGGGGCACAGGGCTTGGCCTAGCAATTATAAAAGAGCTTGTAGAATACATGGGCGGCACAATAAAGGTGACAAGTGAGCTACAAAAAGGCTCAACGTTTAGCATTAATATTCCGCTAGAGCTTGGTAAAGAGCAAGTAATAGACGACATTCAATCAAAAATTGAGTTAAACAGCCACTCGCTCAGTGTACTTATTGTTGATGACAACGATATAAACCGCCGTGTGCTTGATGCCTCTCTTGATAAGTTAAACGTAAAAGCCGACTGCGCCATTGATGGCCAAGACGCTATTTTTAAGTGTAAGCAAAAGCATTACGACCTTATTTTTATGGATTGCATTATGCCAATCCTGGATGGTTTTGAAGCCACTAAAACGCTGAGAGCGCAACGTATTTGCCCTAGCGAAAGCACCTACATTGTAGCGCTAACTGCTAATACATCGTCGCAAGATAAACTAGCTTGCCAGCAAGCAGGCATGGATATGTTTGTCTCTAAACCGTTTAAGCTTCCGCATATCGAAAAAGCGCTTTCTAATGCCTTAGAGCATACAGCTAAAGTAAACTCGCTTTAACTAGTAAGGATATAAAATGAAAAATATAATAAGAACATTACTATTTACTGTACTGCTGTTAGCCATATTTAAAGGCATTTCTACAGGGCAATGGGGTTCATCAATAACCGTTGTTATTGTATCAAGCGTATTGCTATTAGTTACGTTTATCAGTGGTAAGGCATCACAAGGCCGTTCAGCTTATACAAGCACTGACTCTTCAATTTATGCTAGTAATAACTCACACTCTAATAATGATTGCGGTGGGGATTCTGGTGGCTGTGATTAATAATTTAAAGCGGCCTATTAAAGCTTTGTAGAACGGAGGTATTTTGCCAACAATTAAAATTGCTAAATTCTGGCGTTCTATTGAAGCATTTGGAGAAATTTGTACGCGAATCCTTGGCCTAGGATTAGTCTATCTAATTTTCTCATTCATAGGGCAAGAATTAATAGGTGAGCAGTTCAAAAATGATGTTCTACTAAGCTTAGTCGTCTTACCTGCAATTTATGTCTTAAAAGATTCTCATAAAATTCTGGAAGCAGTTTTCATAAAAGTTATTGCTATAGATAACTCGATAACCGTATTTAGTGGAATACTAACAAGAAGAGAAGACAAGCTAGGCTTCAAAAGTGTCGAAAATGTTGAACAAGTAACAACATTTTTAGGCCGTATTTTTGGTTACTCTACAATCCACTTATATGCTTATGGAAGCTGGGTTAGGATACCTTTCATCAAAGATCCTAAAAGCCTTAGAGTTTGGCTTGAAGAACGAATACCTAACTAAGTTCTCAAAGTCGTTAAAAAAGCCGCCTTTGGAGAGGGCGGCTTGGGTTAACAAACAGCTTTTGGGTGTACCTATTGCTGTTACATCAAGAGAAGGTTTGCCTATTAAGCTGCATTTTGGTCTTGGTTGCTTTGCTCGCTATGGCGAATTAAGTAATCAAACGCCCCTAAGCTTGCTGTTGCACCACTACCCATTGCAATAATGATTTGCTTAAACGGCGTATTTGTCGCGTCACCCGCACCGTAAACGCCCGGTAATGAGGTTGCGCCTTTAGCGTCAATTTCTATCTCGCCAAACTTGCTTAGTGTAAGGTCGCTCTCTTTTAACCATTCGGTATTAGGGATCAAACCTATTTGTACAAAAATACCTGCAAGTGCTAATGACTTTTCCTCGCCTGTTACACGGTCAGTGTAATTAAGTCCGGTTACTTTTTTACCATCGCCTACTACTTCAGTGGTTTGCGCATTTTTAATAATAGTGATGTTGCTTAAGCTATTCGCTTTGCGAATAAGTACTTCGTCAGCGCGCAGCGTATCAGCAAACTCAAGCACGGTTACATGCTCTACAATGTTAGCTAAGTCGATAGCCGCCTCTATACCCGAGTTACCACCACCAATAACGGCAACAGGCTTACCCTTAAATAGCGGACCATCACAGTGTGGGCAGTAAGCTACGCCATGACCGCGATATTCTTGCTCACCAGGTACGTTCATTTCACGCCAGCGTGCACCGGTTGCTAAAACAAGCGATTTAGCTTTTAAAGTAGCCCCGTTTTCAAGGGTAATTTCATAACCATTACTACCGCGACCAAGCCCTGCTGCGCGTTGGTTATGCATTACATCTACATCGTATTCTTTAACATGCTCTTCAAGCTGAGCAACAAGCTTTGGACCTTCAGTGGCTTTAATCGAAATAAAGTTTTCGATAGCCAACGTATCGGCAACTTGGCCACCAAATCTATCGGCGACTATACCGGTGTTTAACCCTTTACGAGCAGAGTAAATAGCGGCTGAGGCACCCGCAGGTCCGCCACCGACTACTAACACATCAAACTCGTCTTTTTCGCTTAGTGCTGCAGCTTGCTTAGCAGCGCCTTTAGTGTCTACTTTATTTAAAATGTCGGTCAGGCTTAATGCACCTTGGCTAAACGGTTCGCCATTTAAGTACACAGCTGGTACTGCTAAAATATTGCGCTCTTCTACTTCGTCTTGAAACAGTGCGCCGTCAATCATTGTTGCTTTAATTTTGCTGTTTGTTGCTGCCATTGTATTTAGCGCCTGCACTACTTGCGGGCATGTTTGGCAACTTAAGCTTATGTATACTTCAAAATTAAGTTCTTGATTGAGTGATTCTATTTGTTCAATGTCTTCGCTTTTTGCTTTGCTTGCGTGTCCGCCAGTGTGTAAAAGCGCTAACACTAAACTTGTAAATTCGTGACCCATAGGTACGCCAGCAAACGTAATGTGGGTGTTTTTTTCGGGTGAATGCACAACCATAGATGGGCGACGTGCGCTCGAATCAGGGTTGCTCACTACCGTAAACTTGTCGCTTAATGATGCTAAGTCGTTTGCTAAGCTTTCTACTTCTGCTGATTTTTTGCTGTCATCCAAGGCAATAAGCAGCTCAACAGGTTGAGTAAGCGATTCAAAATGGCTTTTTAATTGATTTTTAATGTTGTTATCTAACATGGCTTAACCCTTTTTAGGAAAATTTAAACAGCAAGCCTCCCATGCCAACTAATGCATGTGCTAATGAGTCCGAGTTGAGATAGGAGGCACCAACAAACGAAATGATGTTGGTTTAAGGGCAGTTACCTGCCCTCATAAAAGTGGGTAAACCTGTATTTAGATTTTACCAACTAGGTCTAGTGAAGGAGCAAGTGTGTCTTCACCTGGCTGCCAAGATGCAGGGCAAACTTCACCGTCGTGAGTTGCAATGTATTGTGCAGCTTGTACTTTACGTACTAACTCTTTAGCGCTACGGCCAATACCTAGGTCATGCGTTTCAATTACTTTAATCTCGCCCTCTGGGTTCATTACAAAAGTACCGCGAAGTGCAAGGCCGTCATCTTCAATCATAACGCCGAAGTTGCGAGTAATACGGCCAGTTGGGTCGCCAATCATTGGGAATTTAATTTTACCAATAGTGTCTGACGTGTCATGCCATGCTTTATGCGTGAAGTGAGTATCAGTTGATACTGAGTAAACTTCTACACCCATTTCTTGTAGCTGCTCGTAGTAATCAGCAACATCGCCAAGCTCAGTAGGACATACAAACGTGAAATCTGCTGGGTAAAAGAAGAAGATTGACCACTTACCTAGTACGTCTTTTTCAGACACTTCTACAAAGTCACCATTGTGGTATGCAGTTGCGTTAAAAGGTTGAATTTTTGTGTTGATCAATGAAGTGCTCATAGTATTCCTCATTTATATTTAAAGTGTTTTAAAGTTACTCAACGCAGCCAAAATGTGTGGCCTTTCGCGTTGGCTTGATTAATACAATAAGCCCATTGATAAACTAAATAAAATTGATTGTTTAGATTAAAACAATCGATTTTTAAGATTGAACTATCCAGCTCTTCTATTCGTAAACGATTTATTACCTGTAAGTGCTAAGAATACTGCTACAATAGCCGCGCTAAAAAACACACAACATAAGGCATGCTGTAATGGAAAAATTTGTTAATCATATTCAACTTGGCTATTTGGGGTTACTACCCTTTTTGGGCTGTGTAGCGTGGCCGCTTATGTTTGGCAGTAATAGCGTTAACTTGGAGTTTTTTACTTTTTATAGCATTGCTATACTGGCATTTATGGCGGGCAATTTATGGCGTGCTGGGATGCAAAGCTACAGCGATGCAATTAAAGCGGTTGTGCCTGTTATACCCGTACCATTTTTATCGTTTATTCCGCTGGAGTGGGCGCTTGCCTGGTTAGGGGCTAGTTTTTGGTTAGTTCTTATCTTTGAAAAAGCCACACCACAATGGCAAACCTACCATCGCGATTATCAAAAAATGCGCTTTATTCTTACCTCAGTGGTATTTGTGTGTCACATACTCACCATTGGTATGAGCCTCTACCCAAAATAACCTTGTGCTGCTTAACCTACTAGGCGTAATAGTGTAACATCCGCGCACTGCTATTTAAGGACGCACCATGATTGATACATTACGCCAGCAGCTTAACGAGCTTGGCGAAAACTACGTAGAAAAAAACGCCGCTTTTAAAATTAAAGTTATTCCGTTTTTTTGCGCTATTAGTATTAAAAAAGATCACAAAAATGAAGGCCGGCTCAGCTTTTACTCAAACCAATTAATAGAAATACTGTTAGTGGTGTTATTTATGTTGTTTGGGCTTACGCTTTATAACCCAGAGGCGGGTTTTACACATGGCCCTATTCATATTGTGTTTGCTATTTTAATTACCTTTAATTTAATTTTAAAACAAATAGCCATTGAAGGGCTTAAAACACGCCTTGCGTTTCATCGTTTGCATGGTGCTAATAAAGCGCAAAATACTCAAAGTGCAGATCAAAACACTCACAAATCTAATTAAGTTATGTATTTAAATCCTAATTGGCGAATTCTCACCGTAGGCGATGGCGATCTATCGTTCTCTAATGCGGTGGTTAATCATATAAAACCGGCAAAGTTAGTCGCATCTACTTATGATAGCGCCGAAACCATAGAGAAAAAATACCAACACAATGCGCTAAGTAGTTTAAAAAAGTGTCATGTTGAGGTTATTAATTGCTTTGATGTAACTGCCCCTTTATGTTGGCAAAAATTAGCTGTGCACCAGCACAGCTTTGATGTGGTTATTTTTCAGTTTCCGCTTATTCCAGCCTTTGTAGGGCGCGAAGCATTTAAAAGCAACACTCAAAAAACCAGCATGAACGTGCTTAATCGCGCGTTACTACATCAATTTATTAAATACGCTAACAAATACGCACTCGACAAAAGCGGCCCTATGCTTTGCTACATAACCTCAAAAGATGTAAAACCCTATCGCGAGTGGAATATTGAAGGCAGCTTAAGTAATGGCCTTGAGGCTAAGTACGCGGGCCAAATGCCTTTTGATATTAACCAGTTTGATGGTTACAAAATAAGAAACGTAGACCGTGACAAACACGTAAAAGACACCAGTGGCATCACTTATGTGTTTACGCCTAAAGCAATCTTGGCGCAATCTGACGAACTAAGCGCTCACCTTACAAAGCCTGCGTATTTAGGTGAAAATCATTGCTCGCTTTGTCGGGTAGGCCCTTTTATTGCCACCGAAGATGAAAACAAACACCTTAACGCTAAAAAGCACCAACAAATGCTTAAACTAGAAGATGACTGGCAGGCGTGGCTTACTGACTTTTACAACCACACTTTATAACCCTGTTTTATAGCTCAATTTAATTAAATCAGCGGCCTTTTCAGCAATAGCAATAACAGGTGCGTTTGTGTTACCTGTTACTATGGTTGGCATAATTGAGGCGTCAATAACCCTTAAGCTGCGTATCCCGTGTACTTGTAGTTTGCTATTAACCACCGCCATATTGTCGGTGCCCATTTTACAGGTGCCCACAGGGTGATATTCGGTATCGGCAGTTTGGCGAATAAACTCAATAAGCTGGGAATCGTTATTTACATCAAGCGGGTAAACAAAGTTGCCACGAATTTTATCAAAGGCGGGGCTTTGCATAATACGCAGCGCTTTTTTAAGCCCTGCAAGCATAAGCGATAAATCACTTGGGTGGCTTAAATAATTAGGGTCGATAAGCGGCGCACTGCGTGGATTGCTATTGGCAAGCCTTATTGTCCCTCGGCTTTTGGGGCGCATAATACTACTGTGAATACTATAGCCATGGCCAAGGTGAACTTTGCGACTATGATCGTCCACCAACCCAATTACAAACTCAAGTTGAATATCCGGCGCAGGCGAATTATCCAACACATTAATAAACGCATGTGACTCAGCAAAATTACTGGTTAATATTCCGCTGCGTTTACTAAACCACTGCGCACACCCTTTAATAATACTTGCAGCGCCTTTTACACTTACCCCAAAGGTGCCTTTTGCAGTATTTGCTTTACACAAAGGCACCACGGTTAAGTGATCTTGTAAATTTGCCCCTACTCCTTCCAGTGCATGTTCCAGTGGTATGTTATGCGCTGCTAAATGCGCTTTAGGGCCAATTCCTGAAAGCATTAACACCTGCGGAGAGTTAATTGCACCGGCGCTTAAAAGCACCTCCTTTTTGGCCATTAATGTAATAATTTTACCGCCGCGCTCAAGCTCTACGCCGTGGGCAACCTTATTTTTGATTATGATTTTATTAACGTGGCTGTGGGTAAACACGCTAAGGTTAGGCCTATCTAAGTGCGGTGTTAAATACGCTTTTGCAGCACTGCAGCGCTCACCGTTATGTTGCGTAACCTGCGAAAGCCGTGCTCCATGTTGCTCAGCGCCATTTATATCGTCATTTAACTGTATCCCTTGCTCAACACACGCTTTTAAAAAGCAAGAGTTTACCGCACTTGGCTTAGTCAGCTCTTGCACATGCAATGGCCCTTTTGTGCCATGTAACGCGTTATTAAACGTTTTATTGTTTTCGGCTTTTATAAAATAGGGTAATAAACTGTTGTAGTCCCACCCAAGGTTGCCATTTTGTGCCCAGTTATCGTAATCGTATTTATTACCGCGTATATACACCATGGCATTAGTAGAGCTTGACCCACCAAGCACTTTACCCCGCGGCACAAAGCCACATCGGTTATTAAGCGCCTTTTGCGGTACCGTGTTGTAATGCCAACTATTTATACCGTATGGCACACTGGCCGCAATACCCGCAGGCATTTGTATTAAAGCGCTCTTATCGCTACCGCCCGACTCTATTAAGCACACACTTATATGCTGATCTTCTGATAAACGCGCTGCCAGCACACAACCTGCACTGCCTGCGCCAATAATAATATAATCAAACGTGTGGTTACTCATAGGTGCCTTTGCATCATCACTATTTAGTTCTTATTGGTAGCTGCTTCTGCTTTGTGCATCCATGCAGTTGTAAATAAGCAGTTTTATTGCAGCGTGCTATTCGCTCTATAGTGCATAGATTAAATCGTAAAAACTTGATATTTTTAGACACCCTCTTTAATTTACAGCGCCAGTTTATGAGCAGCCCAATACGTGCCACCTCTTTATATTCAATAGACTCGTTAATTAAAGAACTTGGCGCAGACCCAGCAAGCGTAATGGAAACCTGTAAGGTCACTGTCGACTTTAATAACCTTGAAAACCAATATTTACCCTATTTGAGCTATGCAAATTTATTAGAGTACTGCAGCCACACGCTTAACTGCCCAAGCTTTGGGCTTAAATTAGCAAATAAACAAAACTTTGATATTTTAGGCCACATAGCCATAGCCGCTAAAAGTGGGACTAATTTAGAAGAAGCGCTTAGCTGGGTGGTTAAATATTTACACTTACACAGCCCCGCATTGTGCTTAACAACGCACTCATTAGATAATGACGAGAGCTTATTTTTATCGTTTGAATTTAACCTAAAGCCCCTGCCACAAATAAACCAAGCCATAGAGCTCACGCTTGGCTTAGCCATGAGCATAATTAAAAAATTAAGTAATAATCAGTGCAAGCCTCGCACTGTGTTTTTACCGCAAAAGCTGGCAACTAATACACTCGCATACAAAACCTATTTTGGCTGTAAAGTAATAGAGCACCGCAACAGTGCGGGCATTGTAATAAACAAAGCCGACTTATCGATAAAGCTTAACCACAATAACCTTAATAAAACCGACGCGGCCTTTAATTTTTTAGCTAAACGCAACGAACACAGTCAGTCATTACCTGCCCAAGTAAGCGCACTCATAAGGCCAATGCTGCCTATTTATCAGTGTTCAAACCAAACTATTGCCGAGGCACTTAATATGCACCCGCGTACCTTGCACCGTGAATTGGCTAAACATAACACCAGCTTTGTAAAACTTAAAGACACCACACGTAGGGCGCTAGCGGCGCATTACTTGCTTCAGAAACAATACTCTATCAGCACTATTTCAATGCTTTTAGGCTATCACGAACAGGCAACCTTATGCGCAAGTGTTAAACGCTGGTTTGGGTATTCTCCACGCGCATACAGGGCAAAAAAAATGTTAAAGTAACGGCTCTTATTATTTAAGCTAAGGAGCAGGCATGAACTTTGTCATTGTCGGTACAAATTTTATTAGTGATACCCTATTAAGCGCAGCAAATACGTTACCTGCATTTAATTTATACGGTGTGTGCTCACGCAAACAATCAAGCGGCGAAGCCTTTTTATCTAATCACCCCAATACCGATGTAAAAATTTTCACCTCAATTGAGCTGGTATGCCAAGACCCCGATGTTGATGCGGTGTATATTGCAGCGCCAAATAGCCTACACAAGCAATATGCAGTAATGTGCCTTGAAGCAGGCAAACATGTACTAGGCGAAAAACCTTCAGCCGCTAATAGCCAAGAGCTAAATGCTATTTTAACTGCAGCTAACGCCAATAAACGCCTATACATGGAAGCAATGATGACCACGCATTTGCCAAACTTTGCGCGACTTAAAAATGCGCTGAGTAAAATAGGTAAACCCCGTAAGTTTATTGGCCAATACAGTCAGTACTCATCACGTTACGATAAATACAAAAACGGCGAACGCCCAAATACCTTTTTACCCGAATTTGCCAATGGCGCTTTGCTTGATTTAGGTGTGTATCCGCTTTACCTACTTATAGCACTTTGGGGCGCTCCACAGCACGTGAGTGCCAGTGGGGTACTATTAGATACAGGCGTAGATGGTGCAGGCGACGTATTATTAAATTACGATGATAAACAAGCCGTTATTAGCTACTCTAAAATTTCTCAAGGCGATAACATCACCGAAATACAAGGTGAGCGCGGACGCTTACGAATACATGCCGTGTCGCAGTTAAAACACATAGAGTTTGTTGCTAATAACGGGGAGGTTGAGGTTATTTCTGATAAATTTGATGAGCACTTTATGAAGTACGAAGTTGCACACTTTATGCAAACCATAAACGCGCAAAAGCGAGAGTCAGATGTTAATACACATCAGCTTGCCCGCGACGTAATGAACGTACTTGATTCCGCAAGAAAACAGCTTGGGGTAGTTTACCCTAATGATAAAAACGCAGCAGCGGACTAAAGTTGACCCCCATCCGTGGGCAATCAAGGCAAGAGCCTAGTTGTAATTATGTGCTTACTTATTTTTTATTAGGTACAGCTAAATTACACAGGCTCTTTATTTAAGCGTGTAGATTTTTAATGGTTTAATTTGCATAAATCGATTCACCATTCAACCAAGGCTGCGCCAGCTATTAGGCGCACTAGGTTACTCACCTAGCACCACCATTAACCCAAGCCTAGATTGCACACATTTCAATCCATTAAAATTAGCTTGCTCTAAGCACGCTTATATAAATGAGCAAAGTTAACTTAGCACACAAAAACATGACCAATCAAGCTAGCCAATTATTAAAATTTATACTAAATTGGTAACATAAATAGGTTAACACTTATTTATAATATTATATGACCGTTACATCACTTTAGAATTTTGACATAATAGTGAATTTTGGGGTAACCTCTGCTAATAACAGTAGGTTTAGGCTATTTGAGCCTATTAGCCGCTATTCCTTAAGGTAATAAAGGTAGAATATGGGAAACCGTCGCTTATTTTGGCGCATTGTTGATAAAGTTGAAGCTTTGATAAACCAAGGAGAGTTTTCTGCTGGGAGTCGTTTACCACCAGAGCGAGAACTTGCCGACATGTTTGACGTAAGCCGCCCAACAATTCGTGAAGCTATTATTGCATTAGAAGTACGAGGCCGCGTAGAGGTCAAAACCGGCTCAGGCGTTTATGTAATAGAACAACAAGAAACATCTGTAAAAACAAAAGAGATCAGCGCTTTTGAGCTAACACAAGCTCGCGCACTCATTGAAGGTGAAATAGCCGCACTTGCCGCTCAATCAATCACCGATGAAGAACTAGCTCAATTAAAGCAAACGCTAATAGCCATGGAAAAAGGCTTATATGTAGAACAAGCAGACCGCGAGTTTCACGAAATTATAGCGCGTGCTACACGTAACAAAGCCCTTGAGTATGCAGTGGCAAATTTATGGGATTTACGTTTAAACAATTCACAAATTGTGGCTGATTATGGCAGTGTGTGTAAAAACAATAACGATTGCGTAATGGATGAGCACACCGCTATTTATAATGCGCTGCAAACACACGACGCAAGCGCCGCACGTACCGCAATGCATAAACACTTTAACCGTTTAATTAATGCATTATTTGACGCGGTAGAAGCGCGTGCGCTTGAAGAAATCAAACGTAAAAATGATGAAAAACGTGGCCTTTATTCTTTAGATGGCCTAGTTAAAAGTGCTAGCAAAACACACTAAAACGACCTAAACGTTTATGAGCCAGCGATCTATTCGCTGGCTTTTTTATTTTAAGGCACTCAGCTTTTGCCTTTAGTTATGCATAATCAGCTACGCTAATTCATCGCACATATTAGTCACTCCCTCCCAAATTTAATGTGTATGCCTTACAAGCTATTACTTAGCCAATAAAAAACAGATACACTGCGCAAAACTAGACGATTGTTACCAAGGAAAATAATGCAATCATCCACTAAAGACTTTTTGCTCGCGTTTGTGTGCGTTATTTTAGCAATGATCACAATTCAATCTGGTGCCTCATTTGCTAAGCAGTTATTTCCGGTTGTTGGCCCCGAAGGCACTACTGCACTTAGGCTTGGCTTTTCTGCACTTATTTTGTGTTTAATATTTAAACCGTGGAAACACCTACCAGCTAAAGGTAATCGGTTATCAATTGTGGTATACGGTTTAAGCCTAGGCGGAATGAACATTTTATTTTATTACGCCATTGAACGTATCCCTTTAGGAATTGGTGTGGCGCTTGAATTTACCGGCCCATTAGCGGTGGCGTTATTTAGCTCACGCGCTAAGCGCGACTTATTTTGGGTGGCGTGTGCAATTGCGGGTATTTTACTGTTACTGCCCGATATGAGCAGCCAAGAAAGCCTAGACCCAATTGGCGTAATACTCGCGCTAGGTGCCGGTGCTTGCTGGGCAGCCTATATTTTATTTGGCAAAAAAACCGGCACGCAAAGCTCGGGCGGCGCAACGGTCGCACTGGGTATGACCGTAGCAGCCATTGTACTTGTACCTTATGGCGGCATATTACAAAGCAGTGCATTTACATGGAGTGTTATACCGCTGGGCATTGGCATTGCCATTTTATCAAGTGCACTGCCCTATACACTTGAAATGGTTGCACTGCGTAATATGCCCGCTCAAGGGTTTAGCATTATGCTAAGTTTAGAGCCTGCATTTGCCGCCCTTGCTGGGTTTATTATACTTGGCGAGTTATTAACCTTGTGGCAATGGTTGGCTATATTATTGGTGATTATAGCCTCGGTGGGTAGCTCATTTTCGAGTGTTAAAAAACAATAATCGCCTCTATAAAAAGGCCTGCACATAACTGCGCTGGCCTTTTAAAGAACAAAATTTTATGTAACTTGTATCGCGCTACTTTTTACTTGTCATTAAATAGCCGACTAGTGATATAACAGGCATACCCGCTGCCACTAACGCCACGCTTTCCCAGCCACCAGCTTCGTATAGTGGGCTTGCCATTAACGAGCCAAGCGCTCCGCCAACAAAAATACTGGTCATGTATATGGCATTTAAGCGAGCTCGGCTTTGCGGCTCTAATGAATATACCACCCGCTGACCCAGCACCATATTTGCCTGCACAGCAAAATCAATAAACATGCCCGTAAGCGCTAAAATAATAATACCGTGCGGAAGCTCAAATATACTGGGTAAAAAGCACGCAGCAGCAATCACTTTTGCAAGTAACGATAACTGATGCGTGTAACCTTTGTCGGCTAAACGCCCAACAATAGGGGCTGCAATAGCACCAGCTGCGCCTACTAAAGCAAATAAGGCGATTTGCGATTGCGATAAGCCATATTCTCTGGCTAATACAACCGGTACGCTGGTCCAAAATAAGCTAAAAGAGGCAAACATAAGCGCTTGATACAATGCCCGCTGACGCAGCACTGGCTGCTGTATTATTAGCTGCTTAAGCGATTTTAATAACTTAAAGTACGTTGTATTGTGTGCCGGTTGTCTGCTCGGTATTGCAAAATATATAACACTGGCTATAAATGCCATACAGCCTGCGGCAAAGTAAAATACGGCTCGCCAACCAAAATGATCGGCTATCAAGCTTGCAACTGGCCTGGCTAATAAAATACCCAGTAACAACCCCGCCATTATATTACCCAGTACTTGCCCGCGTTTTTCATCTGACGATAAATGCGCAGCAAGCGGTATTAATACTTGCACCGATACAGAGCTCGCCCCCACCAATAAGCATAATAGCAACATTACACTTGGGCTTTGCGCCAAGCCTGCGCCTATTAAACTTAAAAATGTTATGGCTAAGGTAATGAGCATTAAGCGTTTGTTTTCGACTAAATCAGCCAATGGCACTAAAAAAAACAGTCCCATTGCATAGCCAATTTGTGTAAGCGACACAATAAAACTGGCGCTGTGCGCACTTAAACCCACATCGGGCGCTAATAGCTCAATAATAGGTTGGGCATAATAAATATTTGCCACAATAAGGCCACAGCACAGAGCAATAATGCTCACTAAGGTATTACTTATTTGCACTGGCTGTGCACGTGATTGGTTCATAAATAACTCTAATTTATAAATAATAAAACCCACTGCATATAACTGCAGTGGGTAGCCATGGTAAATGTAAAAATGTAAGTTACTTAATAGGTGAAGGCTGCCCATGTGGGCTAGATCGCAAGTACTGCTTAGGCGCATTAACGGTTGCACCAAGCTGCGCTGCAGCATGCCAAGGCCAATGCGGGTTATACAAAATACCTCGCGCTAGTGCTACGCCATCGGCTTGCTGTTCGCTAATAATATCTTCGGCTTGTTGTGGCTCAGTGATTAAACCTACGGCTATTACCGGCATACTTACTACCTCTTTAATAGCGGTTGCAAATGGTACCTGAAAGTTAGGTTTAACCGGTATTTGTTGCTCTGGGCTTAGCCCTGCTGTACTTACGTGAATAAAATCGCAGCCAAGCTTATCTAATGCTTTAGCAAGCTCAATAGATTGTGCTAAATCCCAGCCACCTTCTACCCAATCAGTAGCAGAGATACGAATACCTACCGGTTTATGGCTTGCAAATTCAGCTCTTAGTGCTTTAAACACATCAAGCACAAGGCGCATACGGTTTTGCAAACTGCCCCCGTATTCATCATCACGCTTGTTTGAAAGTGGCGATAAAAACTGGTGTAACAAATAACCATGCGCACCATGTAGCTCAATTAAATCAAGCCCTAGCTCATCAGCGCGTTTTGCTGCACTTGCAAAATCGTTTATTAGCTGGGTTATATCCGATTTTGTCATAGCCTTTGGTTGGTAGGCGCTGTCATCGTAGGCAATGGCTGAAGGCGCAAGTGTTTGCCAGCCGTTTTCATCGCTAGGTGCAATTGCACCACCGCCATCCCACGGTTTTTCAGTAGATGCTTTTCGCCCTGCATGCGCAAGCTGAACGCCAATAGGCATAGGACTGTATTGCCTAAGCGCTTTTAAGCTTTTGCCCAGTGCTTGCTGGGTTTCGTTATTCCAAAGCCCTAAATCGGCGTAACTAATGCGCCCCTCAGGGCTTACCGCGGTGGCCTCTAAAATTAATAGCCCTGCACCACTTAAGCTCAATTGCCCTAAATGAATAGTGTGCCAATCACTGGCAGACCCCTGATTTGCTGAGTACTGGCACATAGGCGCAATAATAATGCGGTTGTCTAAAGTGAGTTCACCGAGCTTTAAAGGTGAGAATAATTGGCTCATAAATATTCCTTAAATACGCGTACTTTAGTACGAAATGCTATAGCTTACGGTATGAAGGGTTAATGGGGATCAAACTTCACTTTTATAGTGCTAAAACGTGAATAAATACCGTTGAGCAAAATATTCAACAGGGCCTTATAGGTTTTTTAACCGTATTAATACATTTAGGTAATTAACTAATATGAATGGCTATTTACATTTGCTCAACGAGTAAAATATGCTACCTTGTACCTTAATTAGCCAATTACTTGGATGTTATACATATTTATATAATTTTTTGTTGTGTAACTAGCTATATTTATTCCAAAAAAGTGAATTAAAATTCAATTTTAATATTCCCACCACTTTAACTCCCTGATAAACTGGTTAACTTATATTAACTGGTGTTAAATTTTGAATCTGGGGATCACTTTTTATGTTTAAACCAAGCTTGCTAACCTTGGCTATTTCGAGCGCTGTATCTGGCGCATTTTTATTTTCTAACTCGGCTGTGGCACAACAAGAAACCACCGCTAAAAACAAATCACTCGAAGTAATCGAAGTTACAGCAACAAGACGCAGCGGATCGGTACAAAATGCACCGCTAAACATTACCGCACTTGATGCCGATGTAATGAAAGATCAAAACATTGGCGAATTAGCCGATGTAGCGCGTTGGGTACCTGGTTTAACAATTACCGATCAAGGTGGTCGCTCAGGCTCACCGATTATAGTTCGTGGTTTAAACACTAACTCGTCGGGTCCATCATCAGATGGCGGCACCGTAGCCACATACGTTAACGAAATTCCAGTGTCAGTTGATATGCGTTTAGTTGACATAGAGCGTGTAGAAGTACTTATTGGGCCACAAGGTACCCTTTATGGTGCTGGTACTTTAGGCGGCGCAATTCGTTACATGCTTAAAGAGCCAGAGCTTGATTTTACGACGGTAGAAATATTTGGTGATATGTTTCAAACCCAAGAAAGTGACTCGTTAGGCGGCGAAGGCGGCTTTATAGTAAACCTGCCACTTATTGAAGATGAACTTGCAGTACGTGCAAGCTTGAACGTATACGAAGACCCAGGCTTTATTGATTATGCTTACACAGTGCGTGAGCCAGGTGTATCGCTACCGGACCCTGATTGGAGTAACGCCGACGAAGTAAACAACAATATTAAAAATGTTGAAGATGCTAACGGCGAAACAACTACCACAGGCCGTATTTCTGTACGTTGGAAACCAAGCGAAACATTTGAAGGGACACTTAATTACTTTTACCAAAATCAAGACAGCGAAGGCCGTTCAATTGTTCATTACAACAGCCTAAACGATGATAACGGTTTAAGCGATATTGTAGGTAAATACGAGTCGGCTTATCGTTATGAAGAGCCGCGCGAAAAAGAAGATCAACTACTAAGCCTAGAGCTAAAAGCCGACCTAGGTTTTGCAGAGCTTGTATCGGCAACCGGTATTTCAAGCTTTGATGCCGACGGCCAACGTGACCAAACCGATTTACTTATCCGCCTAGATTACGGTTATGAAGAGTTCCCTGCGTTTTCATCATACACACGTGAAATTGACGAAGAAGATACCTTCACGCAAGAGCTTCGTTTAGTATCGCAAAGCGACAGCGACCTAAATTGGATTGTAGGCGCGTTTTACAACAAAATAGAAACAGACGCCTCAAGTAAAGAATTTACCCCAGGCTTTGGTGATTTTGCCGTAGAAAACTTTGGCGCATCGCAATCTCGTCCAGATCAACTTGAGTACTTCTCGGTAGATCGTACCGAAATAACAGAATCAGCTTTATTTGGCGAAATAGGCTACCAAGTAACAGAAAAACTAGACGTAACTTTAGGTATGCGTTTATACCAATACGACGTTGAATCTGAGTCAGCTGTCGACTTCCCGCTATTTAATACCCTATTTGATGGCGCAGCACCTGATGCGATTTCATTAAATTTTGAAAAAAATGAAGCAGACGACAACGGCAGCCTATTTAAATTTAACGCTAAATACCAGTTCACTCCATCAGTAATGGGTTATGCAACGGTAAGTGAAGGCTTTAGAATTGGTGGCTCAAATGGTTTAGCACCGTGTCCTGATCCATTACCAGCTAACCAAGCAGGTTGTGGTAGCCCAGAAGAAATGCTTTACGATGCCGATACCACAACAAACTACGAGCTAGGCCTTAAAAGCACCTGGTTTAGAAGCCAATTACACTTTAACGCCGCTTTATTTAATGTAGATTGGGAAGATGCGCAAATTGCAGGCGCAACAGATGTAGGCCAATTACCGTACTTATCTAATGCAGGCTCTGCCAACGCAAAAGGTATTGAGCTATCTACCCGTGCTATTTTATCTGACTCATTTACCGTGTACGCAACATACGCATACACTAAAGCAGAGCTAACCTCAGACGCCCCATTTTTATTTAATGCCGATGGCACCGATGGCGCAGAAGACGGCGACCGTTTACCGGGCTCGCCAGAGCACCAGTTCTCTATGGGTGTAAACTATCAAACAGATGTATTTAGCGATAAAACCCTTGATATTAACTACGGTTTAACCGCCCAAAGCGATGTAATCACAAGAGTAGGCCTGCACGACAACGGTGAAACCCTGCCAGGTTACAGCTTAAGTAATATTTCTGCTAAGTTAACAGCCGATGAGTGGTCAACAACTCTTTATGTTGATAATCTATTCGACAAATATGCATTTACATCAGTACGTCGCTCAGATGCAGACATAACATCAGCAAATGGCGCCGACATACAACGTAACTACGGCCACTATATTAATCGCCCACTAACAGTAGGCGTTAAATTTAACTACAAATTTGAAATATAATTTATAGTCACTTTTAAACAATGTTATAAGGCTCAAATTTATTTGAGCCTTTTTTCTTTATTAACACATAAATAAAACAAACATCATGCAGCCAAACTTAAAGCAACTTCATCAAAGCGCCATTGAGTATTTAAACCAAGGTAATATACAACGTGCCCATAAAGCCCTCGTTGAATTAGTGACTCAAAAAAGCGACTTTGCCGATGGCTACTTTTTACTGGCCATGGTTAATTTACGCGTAGGGCAAATTCACAAAGCCATAAAGCTAATAGAAAAGGCCCTTAGCCTTGGTAAAAGCATTGAATACACCGCGCAGCTTGCAAAGTGTTACGCATTAACAGGTGAGCTTACCAAAGCCAAAAACACCGCTTTAGCGATACCCGTTGAGCAAATACAAAAGAGTCTTGATGCCGACACCCTAGGTGTTGCACTTACGCAAGCAGGCCTACACAAAGAGGCACTAAACTACTTTAACTGCGCTATTGAACTGGCTAACCATGCAAATAAACCGCAACCTCAGTTTTATTATAATTTAGGGGTAAGCGCTAAATTTTTAGGCCAATTTGAACAAGCCAAAAATGCCTTTGAAAGCGCCATTGCGCTAAACCCACTTCACCATGCAAGCCATTTCGCATTAAGCGACTTAACCAAAGCCACGCTGCAAAATAACCATATTGAACGCTTAAAAAACGTCTTTGAGCAAGTAACACACCCCGATGCAAAATTACACATTGGCCACGCACTTGCAAAAGAGTACCAAGACATAGGCAAGTTTGATGATGCGTTTAACAGCCTAGAGCAAGGAAAAGTCACTAAACGCGCTATGCAGCCTTTTGATCATAAAAGCTCAACTGAGTTATTTGAACACATTAAACATTTAAGTGAGCAGCATAAACACGCGCTAACACACGGCAACCCAACGCAAGAGCCTATTTTTGTATTAGGTATGCCCCGCTCTGGCACCACATTGGTTGAGCGTATTTTATCGAGCCACAGCGACGTACAATCAGCCGGTGAATTACAAGACTTTGGCCTAAGCGTTAAAAAATTAAGCCAAACTCAAACATCGCATGTACTCGATACTCAAACACTCACTAAAGCGTATGAGCTTAATTTTGATCAGCTTGGGACAACGTATTTAAACGCCACCCGCGTAACCACCGGCAGCCATAAGCACTTTATAGATAAACTCCCGTTTAACTTTTTTTATATCGACTTAATAACCAAAGCCCTGCCAAACGCGAAAATTATTTGCATGCTACGCGACCCAATGGACACCTGCATTGGTAACTATCGCCAGTTATTTACCATTAATAACCCCTACTACGCGTACTCGCTCGATTTACTCGACACAGCCAAATTTTATAGCCGCTTTTATAAACTCATGCAGCACTTTAGCGCCCTGCATAGCAATATAAAATTAGTAAAATACGAAGAACTAGTCGCCCAGCCCGAGCAGCAAATAAAAGAGCTAGTTAGCTTTTGTAATTTAGAGTGGCAAGCACAGTGTATAGACTTTCACTTAAACACCGCGCCGGTATCTACTGCAAGTAAAGTGCAGGTACGCCAACCACTTAACAATAAAGCAATCGGCCGTTGGAAGGCATTTAAACCCCACACTAATACAGCTGTGGAGTACCTTTTAAGCCAAGGTATTAGTGTTGAATGAGCGTTTTATTTTGGGTAGTAGGTGAATCCAAATAAGCGACTTGTGTAAGTGTAGGTCGGATAAGCGAAGTGCCATCCGACACAGTAAAATACCTTGCCAATTATTATCACATTTTATGTTGTCGAGTGGCTTAAGAGTGAAATGAGCGGACGGTCGTAACCTTAGTCACTTGTTGTTATATTTACTTACTATCAGAGTCTTGGTTATTATTAGGTAAATCATTACATACAGCACAATTAATATTTTTGCGATAATTGTAAGAACGTCTAATAGCAAAAATAGTTACCGACACCAATGCCCACGATATACCAAATCCAATAGAGTATTCTAGACTTCTGCCTTTTAAGTATTGAACACTAGTTAGCAGAACAAAAATAATTGGTAGAGCTATTGCGTATTGGACAATCCACTTTTTTATTGGCATAAATATTCCATTAACGCTCTAAACTTGAAGTAAAAAAACGCACCAGGTAATGCATGGCTATAATGTTGAGCTGAGCCATGCTTTAGCAGCACAGTCCCACTTGATTAGCTTTTTACGCTTATTTACACGAGGCTTTTCTAGGTGCTGATGCTTTATGTAATGGAGCCGTTTTTGAGTTTCTGTATTTAGTATTCCAGTTATTAACTTCTCTGATATTAGCAACGATAGCAGCAGCTCCGCAGTCTTTTGTTGCTTGATACATCGTTAGTATTACTACAAGCAGTTAAAAAGCACATTGAAATTAAAACAGATATTTTTTCATTTTATATTCCTTTACTCATTAAAATTTAAATATAGTAGATTATTAACTATGAGCCTAACGCACTATTAACAGTTTATTAAGCGTACACTACTGCAGATATACTAGGTTTAATTGTAGCAATACCGCCGCCCCCATTAAGTACATATTAAATAATCTAAATTTTTTAAACTGTCTTATTTTTCCATCGACTACAGTTGAAAAAAAACCTGTTTTAAGTGATTCACTTAAATTTGCATTTGTAACAGACCATTGAGAGCTACCTAAAGAGTTATGGGATAATTTTTTCCATTCTTCTGGGTAGGTATAAGATAAATATTTACACAGATCTTTGAATTTTTTTATTTGAACAAAAATAAGTATAGATATAAAAATTAAAGGGATAGAACTTACCATGTAACTAACCTCCTTTGCGCATAACGCCTTTTTAAACGGAAGATAATGGTTGGCTACAATCGCGAAGCGATAGCCAGCAGTTATTTTTCAATTTAAGCAATTTGTTTGCTGATTATTTGTTAAGTAAACTTATCCATTCACTTGGGTTCGACACGATAAATTGATATGTACTACCGTCTTGCAACGAAATTTCTATGGCATCCGATGTTAAAGGAATAATACCTGCTCCTTTGCCCAAACATTTGTCTACTTTTGAAATTGACTTTCGCTCAATTTTGTATGACCCAAGTCCGGCGCCGTTGTGGAACGATTCAAAGTTGACTTCGCTTTCAGTTACCCAGAGCTTACCATCCCCTTTAGCCACGCCATTCTGAATGGTTGCTATAGTCGACTTAACAGTGTCTTCTTGCATATTTCGAACTCCTTTAGAAAATATTTAATTGTTGAGTTGTTCTTATTATTTGCGCCAATCAGCTAACGCCCCACTAAAACGGGTGAGGAGCAGCGTCCTACTTTAGTGCCTTGTTAGGTTTACTTTAGACGAGTTAAATCCCCATTTTTAAGATGATAAAATTGTTCCTCTTCACCACTAGGACAGCAGCGAGGATCATCAGGCATTTTTTGCTTAATGTTAACCCGAATAATTCCTGCTTTAACTTGAACATTTTGAACAATACCAAAAAGCTTCATAGTTGAAACTTCACTATTATCAGCACTAAAAACTGATAAATAATCTTGCCAATATGTTGCTCCAAGCATAGACCACTGAATAATAGTTATCTCTTTGCTATAACCATCAATAACTCCTTTAATTTTATTCTTTACCACGTAACCTTCTCTAACTTCCAAGTAAGATTTAATGGTATTTTCAATCTGATTATTGACTACTTCGTTGCTCAGTGAAGAAAAAGACACGATTAGTGAGATTAAAAATAAATACTTCATGTAAACCTAACAACTTTATCAGAGGACACTTTCCTTATTTTAGCGCCAAAACGTCCTTATTTTATGTACTTATATTAATAGCAAATAGCGTAAGCTATTGCCAACTATAAATATTATGCTTTATGTAGCTTATATAAACATGTAAATAAGAGGAGAGTTTCCTCCTATTATTACTAAACTAATGTCGACTCAACTGAGTTACTGCTTCTCGCTCATCGCGGCCCTTTAAAAACTTAATTTAGTTAGCCTGAGTACCCCACCACAACGCTTATTTACTTTTATGTCGGTTCAACCTCTAATAATGTCGATTCAGATAAACATTAATGAAGCAGGTTAAAAAGCTCGCTAAATTTCTTATCAACAAAACGCCAAATACCTATTTATTGATAAGGAATATAGTCATGAACATTATTACAAAAACAGTTATAGCTCTGAGTTTAGCAAGCCACTTTAGTGCGTATGCCATTGACCTGCGGGTCGACAACATTCGTTTATACCAAAGTAGTTCGCAAAGCTTTTCTGTGCCGAGTTCGCTGTATATTGACGAGGGTAAAATAGTAAGTATTACTAAAGCGACTGACCCACTACAAAACGCAGATAAAACAATTAACGCCAACAACCAATATGCAATACCTGGTTTAATTGATTTACATGTACATTTGGGTTCATCGGGTAGTAACTTTACTGAGTTTCAGTATTTGCCGGTTAAATCGCACTTTAATTCTAATTTGTATTTAGGCGTAACTAATATTGTTGATTTGTTTTCGTTTGAGCAAACCCTAAACGAAGCCGCGCAATTAAAAGAAGCCCAACTAACCCCTAACCTTTTTTATGCGGGTACTTTGTTTACTAACCCTGGCGGACACGGCACGCAGTTTGGCGGCCACGCATACGAAATTGCAAAAGATGAAGACATAGCAGCACTATGGCAAAAACATATAAGCACTAAGCCACATGTAACTAAAGCGGTTATTGAAACCTTTGGCGGTGTGGGTAAATCATTAACTGATAGCCAATTAAGCGAGCTAGGTAAACGATCTGCAGCGGCTAATTTACCGTATTTTGTGCATGTTTCTACACTAGATGATGCTAAACGCGCTATTAAAGCCGGTGCAACGGCTTTAGCCCACGGTATTAATAGCGAAGGGATTGACGATGAATTTATTACGCTAATGAAACAGCATAAAGTAACCTACATTCCTACCCTTGCGGTGTATCATAACCATAGCGATGAAAAGCATAACCATACTATTAGCTCACAAAGCGAGTTACTAAAAACCATCCCAGAAAAGCTACAAGGGTGTTTGTTTGATAACGTGCCTGCACCTTCAAAATGGAAAGAGTACGCGTGGGAGGAGCGAAAAACCGCTTATGCAAATATACAAAAGCTACATAAAGCTAATATTACTATAGGCACAGGCTCTGATGCCGGAAACCCTTACACGCTGCACGGTACTGGGTTACATAACGAGCTAGATGCGCTTAAAAAAGCAGGCTTAACAAATGGTGAAATAATTAATGCAGCCACAGTTAACGGCGCAAAAGCGATTAATAAAGCCGAGAGCATTGGCAAGCTGGCTAATGGCTTTGAGGCAAGCTTTGTACTGCTTAAGCAAAACCCACTTGATGATATAAACCATATTCATACTATCTCAGAGGTTTATAAAGCAGGAGTACAAGTAGACCGCCCAGCCTTAATTGCGCAAAACAAGGCTATAACACCACAAGGCCCCACTTGTAATGAAGAAGTTAAAAGCCGCCAAGCGCAGAATATTATTGATGATTTTACCGGTGATACACCATGGCAAACCTTGAGCGACTCGGTAATGGGTGGTCAGTCTGTGGCAACACTTACCACAAATAAAAACAGCTTAACTATTGATACAACCATTACACAGCCAACCAGCTTTGGCGCGTGGGCAGGCGCTGAAATAAAATTTACATCGCCGGCTGATGCCTCATCATTTAAAGGTATTCGACTAACGTATAAAGGTTCAAGCACGCCTTTTGCTTTGTCTGTTTATCATAGTGATGTAAAAGATTGGGATCACTTTAGTGTACTTTTAAAGCCGCGCGATGAGTGGACAACACTTGATATTCCTTTCACTACATTTAAACAATTTGGCTTTGGTAGCCCCGTAACGTGGTCGGCCAAAGAATTAACTGGAGTAAACTTAATGTGGCGTAAAATGCCAGACGCAAGCAATGAACCATTAAAAAATACACTACAAATCAAAGAGCTAACTTACTTTTAAAAGAGTAGCAGTCAAAACACAAACTCTTTGGGTTTTGACTGTTTTTTGTTATGGTTTAATCAATTACAAAAAGAAGCACATATTATGCTCAAACATCCTTTTTATAAATACAGCTTTTTTATTTTACTTGTTGTAGATATTGCTTATGCCCTTGGGCTCATAATTGCTAACTCTGCGCCCTTTACTGCGGGTAGTGCACTCGCTGCTACCGTGTGGTTTGTTACTTTTTACTGGGTTCCTGTTTGGAGTGCGGCAGCGGTTATTTTTTACCTGCGCAATAAACACATTAACAAAATAGCGTTTGAATGGTTAATAGCAGTTGTATTTATGGCACTTGGTAATGTAGTTACCGATATAGTACTCACACAGCTTTTTGATGGGCACAAATCGATGGGGGTGTTTGTTGTTTTTAACGGCTTACTTTGGGGCTCGTGTATTTACTTTACCAGTATTTTTATTGAAAACAAAAAACGCGCAACAGCCGAAAAACACGCGCTTAAACAAGCGCAACTTGCTACATTGCGCTACCAACTAAACCCACATTTTATGTTTAATAGCTTAAATACAATTTCGGCTTATATTCATACAAACCCTGATTTAGCCGATGAAGTACTGCATGAACTGGCTGATATTTTAAGGTATTCCCTCGACACCGCAGAGCAACAACAAATACCTTTACAGCAAGAGCTTACAATAATAGAAAAGTACCTAAATATTGAAAAAGCCCGCTTTGGCGATAAACTCAAAGTTAATTACCACATTCCCAATACGCTTAAAAACATATCGCTGCCCCCGCTACTTATTCAACCAATTATTGAAAACGCCATTAAACATAACGCCAAACAAACGTCGTTAATACTTAATATAACGCTTAGTGAGCTACCTAACGGCGTTAAAATACAAATTAGCGATAACGGTAAGGGTTTTTCGAGCGAGGTAATAAAACACGGCCATGGCAGTGGTGTAGGAATGAAAAACATACTAAAACGCGTTAAACAACTTGGTAAAAGTAAGGTACTACTGAGCAATAATAATGGTGCAGTGGTTACGTTGGAGCTAACACTATGAGCAGCAAAAACCAGCCAAATACAGTAACTAAAATGCGCGTATTATTTGCCGATGACGAGCTTCCCGCTCGCGAAAAATTAAGCCATCAATTGAGTTTAATGGAGCATGTTGAAGTAGTGGGTATGGCCACAAATGGCAAAGAGGCCATTACCTTAATAAATGAGCTGACTCCTGATGTGGTATTACTTGATATCCAAATGCCTGAAATCAATGGCTTAGAGCTTATTGATTTACTTAACTACCAGCCCATTATTATTTATACAACCGCGTATGACCAATTTGCAATTGAAGCTTTTGAGCAGGCCTCAACTGACTACTTACTCAAACCTTTTCCTATTGCTAGGCTAAAAAAAGCTCTCGCTAAAGCGCAGCAGCAACTAGAGCAACAACGTGCCCATACGCTAGTCAATCATGAACCCAACGAGCAAACCTTTACATTAACCAAAAACACCATAAATAAGCTCATTAGTAAAAACGGTGAGCGGATATTTTTACTCTCCCCAAGTGACATTAAATTTATTAAATCGGAGCAAGGCAATAGTTTGGCGTGGAATGGCGATACATTTCATCATTTAAGCGATACGCTCGATCAGCTTGAACTTGCTTTAGCAGAACATAATTTTGTACGAATTCATCGAAGTTATTTGGTTAACGTTGACCACATTAAAGAAATACAGCGTTGGTTTAACGGCAAGCTAATGGTGATTGTAAATGATAATATTAAATCTGAGCTAAGCACCAGCAGAGCCGGTGCCGATAAACTAAAGCAATTGCTACATATTTAACTTATCTAAAAACATGTTACTGATCATTACTGGTATACACACTTAAAATAGGAAACGTATGCTCAGTAAACGATACCGTTACCGACTGTGTTTGATTGCCTTTAAAGCCTAATTTAAATTCACTTGGTGTTAGCCTGCTGCCATCTGCAAACAGCGCTAATACGTGTTCTTGATTAAGCTCTCGCTTACCAGAGGCTAAATTAGTAAGGGTAATAACCGCCCAACGCTCTCCTATTTCGTTGCTCATAAGTACATAGTTTGCAATAGAAAAGTCAGACTTTTTAGGCGTTATATTATTATCGTTTGGAAACGACAAGTGCATGCTATTTGGTATGGCTCGGTCAACGTTTAGTACATTATTTTGCGCTGCACACACATTGGCGCAAAGTACTAATAAAAATAAAAAGCTAACTACAATTTTTGCCACAATTAAACGTCCTTTTAAATTTCGACTTTGCTTGATTGATTGATTGAAATTTATACTCGCAGTTTTTACCTATTATGTAAACACTCTATTAAACGCTCAGTAAACTAACTAAGCGCTCATTCAGTGACTCCCCATTAGTATTAATACTTTGCGGCACGTTAATAAACACATGGTTATTAAACAGGAGTAAATTACATGGCAACCACACCTAAAAATTCACATGAGGTTAGTAATGCGCAATCGGCTTTATTAAACCCAGAGCACAGCATTCAAGTACGAGGTGCGCGTGTTCATAACTTAAAAAATGTGGATGTAAACTTGCCCCGTAATTCACTTGTTGTTTTTACTGGTATATCGGGCTCGGGTAAATCATCGCTCGCCTTTGGAACATTATTTGCCGAATCACAGCATCGTTATCTTGATTCGGTATCGCCTTATGCGCGCAGATTAATAGACCAAGTAGATGAGCCCGATGTAGATTCGATTGAAGGGCTGCCACCCGCGGTAGCATTACAACAACAGCGTGGTGCACCCTCGGTACGTTCATCGGTGGGTAGCGTAACCACTATTTCTAACGCGCTGCGAATGCTTTACTCACGCGCGGGCGAATACCCCAAAGGGCAAGGTATACTGTATGCCGATGCGTTTTCGCCAAATACACCACAAGGCGCCTGCCCAGAGTGCCATGGTATTGGCCGCGTATTTAACGTAACCGAAAAGCTGTTAGTGCCCGACCCTACTAAATCAATTAAAGAGCGCGCCATTGCAGCATGGCCGCCAGCTTGGCAAGGTAAAAACCTAAGCCGTATTCTTACCTCGTTAGGTTACGATATTAATAAACCGTGGAATACCCTGCCCAAAAAAGCCCGTGATTGGATTTTGTTTACCGACGACACGCCCACAGTACCCGTGTTTCCCGAGTACACGCTTGAGCAAACCCAAGCGGCTATTAAAAATGAAGAAAGCCCCAGCTACATGGGTACCTTTATAAGTGCTAAACGCTTTGTTTTACAATCATTTGCGAGCACTCAAAGTCCGCGCACAAAAAAGCGCGTGTCGCAGTATATGCAAATATCACAATGCCCACAGTGCGAAGGAAAAAAACTTAAAAAAGAGTCGTTATCGGTTAAAGTAGCAGGCCTTGATATAGGCGAAATTTCGCAATTAACACTTGGCGAGCTGGCAGAAAAACTCAGCATTGCTGCCAATAACCCCGCTAAAAGTAACGCAGCCAACCCCGAAAAAAACATTGTGGCAAAGCGCATCACAAGCGACATTATCAAACGCGTAGAAGCACTCACTAAGCTTGGTTTAGGGTATTTATCGCTTGAGCGTACTACGCCATCGTTATCAGCTGGGGAATTACAACGCTTGCGGCTTGCAACGCAAATTCGCTCAAAATTATTTGGTGTTGTGTATGTGCTAGATGAACCTTCGGCAGGTTTACATCCAGCCGATACGCAAGCACTTTTAAGCGCCCTAGATGAGCTAATAGCGGCTGGTAACTCAGTATTTGTGGTGGAGCACGATACAAGTGTAATTCGCCACGCCGATTGGGTGGTTGATGTAGGGCCAAATGCGGGTTCGCATGGCGGTAATATTGTTTACAGCGGCCCAATTGAAGGCTTAGAGCAAGTGAGCAACTCACATACAAGTCAGCATCTTTTTAAGCATAACAATAACGCAAAGCCAAATCATCAAACACAACGTACTCCAGCAGCCTGGCTTAAGCTAAGTGGTATTGAGCGTAACAATTTACACAACATCAGTGCCGAATTTCCGCTTGGGGTTATTACAAGTGTTACGGGGATTTCTGGCTCAGGTAAATCAAGCTTAGTAAGCCAAGCCTTAGTCGAGCTTATTCAAGATGCTTTAGGACAAAAAACGCCGCCGCCAATGCCTACCGATGAAGCCGACTTGCTTGATCAAGAACTCCAAACACCAACCCATGGCAAAATTACCGAGGGCCTTGAGCATATAAAGCGCCTAATAACGGTTGATCAAAAAGCCATTGGCCGCACGCCTCGCTCAAACCTTGCTACTTACACTGGTTTGTTCGCTCACGTACGTAAATTGTTTGCCAGTACCAAAGAGGCAAAAGCGCGTAAATACGATGCTGGTCGTTTTTCGTTTAATGTGAAAAAAGGCCGTTGCGACAACTGCGAAGGCGTAGGCTTTGTAAGCGTGGAGCTGTTATTTTTACCAAGCGTGTATTCGCCTTGCCCTGTGTGTAACGCCAAGCGCTACAACCAAAAAACACTCGACATTACCTATAAAGATAAAACCATTGCCGATGTGCTTAATTTAACGGTGGAGTCAGCGCATACATTTTTTTCCGATGAACCCGCTATTTTACGTGCGCTAAATGCGCTCTTACAAGTAGGCCTTGGCTATTTACGTTTAGGGCAACCTGCTACTGAGCTATCGGGCGGAGAGGCCCAGCGCATAAAGCTTGCCACAGAGCTGCAACGTGCGCAGCGCGGCGATACGCTGTATATTTTAGATGAACCAACCACCGGCCTACACCCAAAAGATGTAGCCATGTTGATGGCGCAGTTAAATGGCTTAGTTGATGCGGGCAACACCGTTATTATGGTTGAGCACGATATGCAAGTAGCCAGTAACAGCGATTGGGTTATTGATATTGGCCCAGGAGCGGGGGACGAAGGCGGCTTAATTGTTGCTCAAGGTAAACCAGAAGATGTGGCTCAATCTGAGCATAGCCGCACGGCAACGTTTTTAAAAAGCGCAATTTAGCTTTTTAAAAACCGCTCTAATTTAGGTTTTACAGTAACCGACATAACAAGCATTAATGTTAAACCAATGGGTAGCGCGGCTAATAACCCCTCTACCCACGCGGTATAAAATAAGCGCATATTGGCAAAACCTATATTGTTAGTAGCGGTTACAAACGCCATTAGCGACTCCATGGTAAGCGCCATAAAAACACTAATCACTAAATTACGTTTTAGCTCACTTGCTTTTGGTAATAACTTAGCCACCAAGGCATTCATAAGGGCTGTCATCGCTAACCCCACAGGGGCCATAACCAACACCGCACTTAAAAACGAAGTAAACCAATCTATATAAAAATGCTCAGTTATACCTACATTTGTGTAAGTCATAATGCCTGTTAAGCTGCCGCCTACAAAAACAATAATACTTACCATCACCATTATTTTATAAATGATCGGTGTTTTTTTAGGCTCTACGAGCGCAGAATTTACTAAAGCAGGCGTATTCATTAAACAGGTATCTCTCTTAAAATAGATGACAAAATCAACTATATCAAATTGATTGATAATATCAACTGCTATTTAATTACCCTAATGCCAGCCATATGCCTACTAGCACCATAAGGCTGCCTGCAATTCGGTTCATCCATTTTATATTATCGCCACGGCTTAAAAATAAACGTAGGCTTTTACCGCCTGTGGCGTACGCTAACATGCAAATAAATTCGCTTATCATAATAACTAAAACAAGCACTAACAGTTGCGGGGCGAGTGCGTGTTCAACGCTAATAAATGGCGGTAGTAAAGAGATCATAAACGCCCAGCCCTTTGGGTTAGCAATGGCAGTTACAAAGCCTTGCGTAAATAGCGACTGGCGACTTACATCACTTGGGCTATGTGTATCAATCGACATTTTACCTTTTGCGCGCCACATATTTATACCTATATAAATTAAGTATGCACCGCCTACCCATTTTAAAATATCGAACGCATTAGGGTAATTTAGCATTACGCTTGCAACACCTAATACCGCAGCAATAGCAACACTTGCGACCCCTAACAGCTCACCTATCATCATCCATAATGTGCGCCTTACACCTATGCTCATACCTAATGTCATGGCAAGGGTCATACACATACCCGGTGTGATAGATACAAAAAAGAAGGTAGGAATAAAAACGGCAAGCGCTGCAACATCAATCATTTTTTCTCTCTATATTAAAGGCAAAAAACGCGGCTAAAGTAGCCGCGCTATTGGTTACCTATTATCTACTATTGTTCAGTACTTGCCACTGGCTGAGTAATGACCTCTACTGGCTTTGCGGTATCACTTAATAAATACTTATCTAGCCATTGCTCTTGTTCCCACAGTACATGCAATAAGCTTTTACGAGCGCGGTAACCATGTGCCTCGTAAGGGAGCATAACTAAGCGAGCGTCTTTACCTAAGCCTTTTAGGGCGGCGTACATGCGCTCACTTTGCATTGGGAAAGTTCCAGAGTTAGGATCTTCTTTGCCATGAATCATCAGCATTGGCTCGTTAATTTTTTCAGCATGGAAAAACGGCGACATGTTAGCGTACACACTTTGTGCTTGCCAAAAATCACGCTCTTCACCCTGAAAACCAAACGGCGTTAAGGTACGGTTGTAAGCACCACTACGGGCAATGCCGGTTTTAAATAAATCGCTATGCGCTAATAGGTTTGCCACCATAAATGCACCGTACGAGTGCCCTGCTATAGCAATGTTGTTTTTATCGGCAATGCCTTTTTTAACCAGCACATCAACCGCAGCTTGTGCACTTGAAACTAGCTGCTTTCTAAAGTTATCGTTTGGCTCGCTACCATCAATACCTACAATAGGCATTTTAGGGTCGTCAAATACGGCAATACCTTTAGCAAGGTAAGGCATAGGGCCCCAATAACCAATGTAAGTAAATTCGTATGGTGATTCGCGCACTTGTGATGCTACGGCTTTATCTTTGTATTCAAGTGGGTACGCCCACATAAGTACAGGTAACGGGCCTTGGGTTACATCGTAACCTGGTGGTAAATAAAGCGTGCCAGAAAGCTCAACCCCGTCATCACGTTTGTAACGTAACTGCTCTTTTGTAACCCCTTTAAATGCTGGGTACGGATGAGCAAAATTAGTAAGCTGCGTAAGAGTATCGTTATCTAAATCACGAATAAAAAAGTTAGGTTGCTCGGTTTTAGACTCTCGCACAGTTATAAAGCGCTCGCCTTCGTCGTCAAGCAATGCACGAACACGCTCGTAATATGGCGCTTGTGATTGCCATAAACGCTTGCTGCTATTCGTTTTTACATCGTACTGGTCTAAAAACGGAATATTACCTTGCTCAGACGCGCCGTTACCGCGCAGATACATATAACGCCCGCCAACAATTTTAATAACGTTGGCGCCTAAATCGTTACGCTCGTATATAAAGCTACCTGGGTTTTTATACGCATCGTTATAGCTTCGCTCAGAAAAAAGCACACGGTTTTTATCTGCATTGCGTGGCTGAATAACATACGTACGCACTTGGCGGTCGCTAAAGCGCCAGTCGCTAAGTATGGCAATATTTTGATTACCCCAAACAATACCTGCATAGCGGCGCTCTACTTTAGCAAACAGTTTAGGCTCGCGTTTAAACGGCGCGCGTAAGCTGTAAATATAATCATGGTGCTTAACATCGGTTTTCATGTCGCCGCCATCTTGCGCTTCGGCCCAAATAACTTCTGCGCCTTGATCCGCGCGCCATTCAAAATCGCGGCGGCCGGTGCGAACACTGTCATAGCCTTGTGGAATGTTATCGGCAAGCGGTTGTTTTACAAGTTCGACTAATGCGTAACCGCGCATTCCCCATATTTGCCAAGTGCTGGCAAAACGGCTGTAAGGTACTTGATACGAAAACGGCTCGTTTATCGCAGCAACTAATATATTGGTTGAATCTGGCGATACCGAAAACGATTTAAATAATGCAGGGCTGCCAATGGCTTGTGTATTGCCATCAAGCGTTACGTAAGCTAATTGCCCTTGGCCGTAAAATTTAAACTGTGCTTCGTCAAACGGGCTGGTTAATAAGTTTTGATAGGTACGCGCGGGGGCTTTTTCGCCTGTGCTTTGTTGTATTACAGGCACTACATTTTGACTGCTGTTTTTTAACGCGGGTTTACCTATATTAACCGCTAAATTTGCAACCAGTGCGCTGCTATCGGGTAGCCATTGGTAAGGCGTAGCGGTAATAACTGAGTTAAGCGCTGCATTTGAGAGCATTTTTGCTTGCTTTGTCTCTACACTATAAAGCCATAAATTTGCTTGGTTTTGTTGCTCTACAACAAATGCTAAATATTTACTGTTAGATGACCATTTAGGCGAGCGAATAATACCGTTTGGTAAATTATTAATATTAATAACGGTGCCGCTTTGCACATGCTTAAGCTCAAGCGCGCTGTATTTAGCGCTAACACGCGAACGCGAAAAGTTAGCAGGGTTAAGCTTTATACCCGCAAGTTTAAGCTCATCTTTAGCAAGCTCGTCAAGCGTCTCTACGCGCTTACGCTCAAATAAAGCAAGCCATTGGCCATCGCTCGATAAAAAACTAGTGGGTGCTAATTTGGCATCTACCACAGCGGCTAGCTCAGGCGAAGGTGTTTGATAACCTTGCTCAGCATAGCTGTTTGGCATTATTACAACACAACAAATAAAGGCAACTAACAGCCTAAATGCGTTCATGTTTTTATCCTTTTGTTATTTTTAAGATTATAAAAGGTATATAAACATGTTTTGCTCTGTTCATAAAGTATTAAGCTTTAAATTACAGGGCTAAAAGATGACTTAAACGCATTATATACGCTACACTACGCAGCTATTTACTCACTACTGCGCGCTTAAAATACCATGCCTAACAAAGCTAAATCGGTCACTATTTTTGATGTTGCTCACCGTGCGGGGGTGTCTAAATCGACCGTATCGCTGGTGCTTACACACAGCAATAAAGTAGCCGATAAAAGCAAACAAAAAGTGTTACAAGCCATAGATGAGCTAGGTTATGTGTATAATCGCGATGCAGCGGCTATGCGCTCAGGGCGCTCTAATTTAGTGGTTGTAGTGATTGACGATTTAACAAACCCGCTTATGGCATTGCTTGCTAAAAATATAGAGCAGGCTTTAAGCGAAGCTTTTTTTCAGGCCATTATTGTTAGTAGTAACAACAGCGTAGAGCGCCAAACGCAGCTAATAAATAATTTAAAAGAATACAAAGTGGCTGCATTTATAATTTGCCCTGTGGCTAGTACCTGTGCGCAGTGGCTCGACAACCTTGCTGCTGCCTACCATGTTATTAGCCTAATGCACGAAGTACCTTACAGCTCAGCCCCGTGTGTTTTACCCGACTACACTAAAGCAAGCCATGTAGTAACATTGCAGCTAATAAATGATTCGCCTAAAAACATACTGTTTATGGGTGATGAAAGCTTATCTGCACAAGGTTTATTAAGTGGCTTTAATAGCGCGTGTAAAAAACACAATATAACCCCTGAGCCAGCTATTACGTGCTCAAAAAGCACCCCATTACATGCTAAGCAAATATTTAGTAGCACATTACTTAATAATCCGAGTATTGACGCGGTTGTATGCGCTAATAATATAATTGCGCATGGCGTTTTAGCCGCCGCCCCGCATTTAAAAAACAATATAGTAAGCTGCTTACATATTCCTGATATTACCGAAATGCAACCTCGCTTTACTTGCGCCAATATAAACACGCAAGAGCTTGCTAAGCGCAGTATTTTAGTGCTGCAAGAACAACTTCAAACAAACACTGCACCAGTAAAAACACTGGTAAATGTAAACCTACAAATTAGAGAAACACCGTAATGAAAAAAGTGCTGGTAATTGGTTACGTATGGCCAGAGCCAAATTCGTCTGCTGCGGGTACGCACATGATGTCGTTATTAAATGCGTTTAAAGCGCAAAATTGGCAAGTAGAATTTGCCACCCCAGCACAGCGCACCGAGCACATGGTAAACCTAGATCACTTTGGTATAACCAGTCAAAGCATTGCCTTAAACTGCGAAAGTTTTGATGAGTACGTTAAAGCGTACAACCCAGACATAGTGATGTTTGACCGCTTTATGATGGAAGAGCAATTTGGCTGGCGTGTAGATAAACATTGCCCTAATGCCATTAAAATACTCGATACCGAAGATTTACAATGCCTACGTAATGCGCGCCACGAAGCGCACAAAGGCGAGCGAGAATTTACCACCAGCGATTTACATTCAGACATAGCAAAACGCGAAATAGCCGCAATATTGCGCTGCGACCTAAGCTTAATTATTTCAAGCTTTGAAGTGCAATTACTTAGTAGTGTATTTAACGTAGAAGCCAGTTTATTACATCATCTCCCTTTTATGGTCGATTTAACTGCTTTACCTGCGCAAACTAAATCGTTTGAACAACGTGAGCACTTTATGACCATAGGTAACTTTAGACACGCCCCCAACTGGGATGCCGTGCTGTACTTACAAAAAATATGGCCGCTTATTCGCAAGCAATTACCAAAAGCAGAACTGCATATTTATGGCTCTTACCCGCCACCAAAAGCAACAGCACTTAATAACCCTAAAACCGGTTTTTTAATAAAAGGCTGGGCCGATAACGCCTATGAGGTAATGCAAAGCGCACGCGTATGTTTAGCCCCACTTCGTTTTGGCGCAGGTATAAAAGGCAAGCTGCTAGAAGCAATGATAATGCAAACCCCCAGTGTAACTACCAATATAGGCAGTGAGGGCATGCACAACGAACTACCATGGCCTGGTAAAGTGACTAATAATACCGACGATTTTGCAAATGCAGCCGTTGAGCTTTACACCAATCAAGCCGATTTTGAACACGCGCAACAAGCTGGCAACACGCTACTTAATACCGTGTACGACAAAGTAAAATTAAGCGCGGCGCTAATTAATAAAATTGACTCTATAAGCAACGATTTAAAAGCGCATAGGGAAAAAAACTTCACCGGACAAATGTTAAAACACCATACTATGCGCAGTACGCAATATATGGCGCAATGGATTGCTGAAAAAAATAAAAAATTAGATTAAAAATGACTAGACTCCTACAGATTTGTGTTTAAAATCGCGCCCATTACAAATGGGCGTTTTAGCCTATACTTTTAGCTAATTTATTTACACACTGGTCCATACAAGATTTGAAAACTGCAACCTTTACTGAAAAACGCAAATTTATCGTTAAATTAGGTAAAATGCTTCATAAGTACGGTACCCCTGCGTACCGCCTAGAAGCACACTTAATGGAAGTGGCCACTTACTTAGGACTTAAATCGTCTTTTGTTATGTCGCCAACTTCGGTAACGTTTGTAATTTGGACTGATGGCCACGAAGACGAATACACCCACGTGGCACGCGTAGACCCAGGCGATCACGACTTAGGCTCACTTGCCGACACCGACGACTTAGTTAATCAAATGCTCGACGACAAGCTCACCTTACAAGAGGTTGATGCTCAGCTTGATGCCATTTACGACATGCCAAACCCGTACAATAAATTTGTTACCGGTATTGCTTTTGCAACATCGGGGGGGGCATTTGCCATGCTAATGGGTACCAGCTGGACAGACGTTATTTGGTCTGCGTTACTTACTTTAGTGGTGTATGTGTTTGTGCTGTGGTCGGGGCGCTCAAAACGGGTTGCTCACATGCTTGAGCCCCTTGTTGCTATAGTATCGGCAGTGCTGGCTTGTGCAATAAGTGTGTATATTTCGCCCGATATAAATATACGGTTGGTGGTGCTTTCAGCCATTATTGTATTTATACCTGGTTTAGCGCTAGCGCTTGGTTTAGCAGAGCTTGCCGCTAGGCATTTGGTGTCGGGTACGGCGCGGGTTATGGACTCGTTTATGCTGTTATTTAAACTGTACTTTGGCGCCTTTATTGGCATAGGCATTGGCTTTGCCATATTTGGCCAAACCGATTTTGTACAGCCCGAGCCACTACCGCGCTGGACTGCGTGGCTGGCTATATTTTTACTTTGTAGCAGCTTAATAGTGATATTTAGAACCAAACTTAAACATGCTGGATGGTCAATCGCATCTGGTTTTATAGCCTATGGCACGAGTATTGGTTCGGCTATGTACCTTGACTACACGTTAGGCACGTTTGTTGGTGCGCTTTCGGTTGGAGTGTTTAGTAACTTATTTAATCGCGTTGCAAATGCGCCAGCTTCCATTGTTGCCATGCAAGGCTTAATTGTACTGGTACCCGGCAGTAAAACGTATATTGGCTTAAACTCGCTTATTGAAGGCCAAGACTTTGTTTACGCCGAGCATATAGGCCAGCAAACGTTTTTAATATTTATGTCGCTTGTAGCAGGGCTCATATTTGCAAACGTGGCTTTACCGCCTAAAAAAAGCTTATAAGCTTGTTACCATTTAAAAGCCCGCTTACTTTGTAACGGGCTTTGTTGTTTAACGCGTTATTCGCTATGGGGGATAGTGAGTACAATTTTTCCTACGTGTTGTTTTTGTGCAAACACTTTTTGCGCTGTAACAATTTCGCTCAATGGGAATGTTTGCGCCACAATAGGCTTTATTTTTTCTTGTTCAATAAAGTTAACTAAGCTTTTAAATACCTCAGGCTCTATAACTGTACAGCCAAAAAAAGTTAAATCTTTTAAGTACAAAGTACGTATATCAAGCTCGACTAATGCCCCGCCAATAGCGCCCGACACCGCATAACGCCCCTTTGGTTTTAATACCTCCAGCAGTGCAGGCCATTGCTCACCGGCAACAAGGTCAATGACTACATCAACACTGTTTTTACCTAAGGCTTGAATTAAATCATCTTCACGAAATATAACTTTATCGGCACCTAACTCTTTAAGCTGCTGCGCCTTACTTTTACTCGTAATGGCAATAACAAAAGCGCCACGTGCTTTAGCTAATTGCACTGCCGCTGAGCCAACACCACCAGAAGCGCCTGTAATTAAAACAGTTTGCCCTTGCTGTGGGTTTGAGCGAAATAGCATGTTTTCGGCCGTAGAATATGAGCACGGAAAAGAGGCCAGCTCTTCATCACTATAGTTACTAATGATTTTATAAGCGTGAATAGAGTCAACGCGGGTAAACTGTGCAAAGCCACCATCACACTCAGAGCCAAAATACCATGGCGATTTAAGCGTTTCGCCATTAGCTTTAATTAAACATGGCTCAACAATAACGCGCTCACCAATACGGCTTTGATCTACGTTTTTACCAACAGCCACAATTACGCCGCATACATCTGCCCCCTGAATACGAGGAAAAACAAACGCATCACCAGACCAACTTGCATCGTCTTTACTGCTTTGTTTTTTAGCGTACCACGCCGTGCGGGTATTAAGATCTGTGTTATTAACACCTGCCGCCATGACTTTTATAAGTACATCGGTTTGTGCAAGCGCTGGCAACGGTAGGTTAGTTGCATACTTTAACACATCAAAATCGCCATGCTCGGTAAGCTGTACAGCGTGCATTGTGCTAGGTAAATTTGCCATTGGTTGCTCCATTATATTAATTTAAGAATACTGTTTTTTGCTGATGTAACCGCCTCATCGCCCATAACTGGCCATGCACTCGACACTCCTTCGTGCAGCAAAAACAAGCTACTGGCCAACGATGAATTTAAACCTTGCTCACCTAGCAGTTTTTTTACGTCATTTTTATGTGTTTGCACCGCAAGGCTAATAGCTTCATCTTCAGGAAACGCCGACAACGCATTAATAGATAAACAGCCATTAGGCGCAAATTGCACCATCCACGCTTTTAGTTGATCAAACATGTGCAAAACCGCCTCAACTCCCGGAGCAGGTGCACCTTTAAGTAAAAAATTAATATAGCGATTATGGCGGTACTCAAGCGCAGCAATGATCATTGCCTGCTTTGACGGGTAATATTTATAAAGGGTGCGCAAACTAACGCCACTGAGTTTTTGCAGCTTAGCCACACTAGGCTCAGCAAAGCCATGTTGACTAAAGGCCACCTCAAGCGCAGCAGCTATATCTTGTTTTAGCATAATATTTAACCCATGTAGAATGAATGCTCTACCCAACATAGTAGAGCATTCATTCTACATGTCAACCAATACAGATTTATACAAAATAATAACTATTAATAACTATGACACCCATCTTAAAATTAACAAATGAGGAAATGAATTAGGTGGTGCACTTCCAATTAGAATCTAGGATGGGAGTCATAGTTATGTTTTAAATGGATGTCATCATTATTTTAATAATGCTTTTCATACTTATTTACTAGAAATTGAACTTTCAAAAGGATGTGGTGGTGTATTCCCAATAAAGTATTAACTTGTTATTTACAAGTAATGCTATAGTTAGTTATATCGTTTTAGGTGTTGATTCAGTAAAAATAAATGACGAACAATATAATAATAAAAATCAATATGGTGTGGTTTCGCTTTTTTGCGCTCCTGTTATTTTTACTAACAAGTAGCGCTACATTTGCCAGTAGCTCTTCATTAACTTCATCTGATATAAAATCAATCCAAAGCCTGCTTAGTGATATTAAAGCCAACAAGCTAGATTACCTTTTACACCAAAAACAACTAACCCACGCTTATAATGTCACTAAACATACAAAGCATAAACAGTTGCACCTTGCAGCGGCTGCCTTATATTCAGAGCTACTTTTTCGACAAGAACAATACACCGCGCTAAGTACCCATTTGCTAATGTATTTAAAGAGTACTGAGCTTGTAACATATAAAAACAGCCACCTACTATTTTTAGAGGCTCAGCTTAAGCTTTTCGCAATTAACAAAGAGTTAAGTAATGCGCAATCGCTTGCTAATCAACTGCAAACGCAGGTAAAACAGCTTTCTCCTAACGAACAAATCATTGTTTTTCGGGCTATAGCCTATTACTACACCGAAACCGACGAACTTAAAAAAACGCTAAGTGCGGCGTTAACAGGTTTAGAGCTTGCTATAAAAGAAGAAGACATAGCCTCGCAGGGCTACTTTTTTAGAAAAATTGCCGACGCTTACAACTACCTCTACAAAGATGATAAAGAAAAAGCCATTTATTATGCCCAAAAAGCGGTAGATGCATACGAGCAAACAAGCGACGGCCTATTTACTGCTAAAGCTTATTGGAGTTTAGGAAACGTATTACTTGAGGTCGGTCAGCCTAAAAACGCGCTTGTATACTTAAATAAAGCGCTGGCTTATTTTAGCAAAGTTAATATGAAAAAAGGTTTAGCCTTCGCTCAATATTCTATTGCAAATATTCAATACCTGCAGGGTAATTACGACACGGCTTTAATGCTTGTAAACAAAAACATTGCACTTGCAAGCTCTGCCGGCATTAACGACATGCATTTAGCATCAATGATTTTATTATCAGACATCTACACAAAACAAAATTTATTAAATAAAGCCAACCAAGTAAACGACGAAGTATTTTTAAACCTAGATAAATTTAGCCGCAGCATTTATAAGGCTGATTTTTTAAGTAAACGCTATAAATTAAAGCGCCAGCTTAACTTCACCGAAGATGCATTTAAAGCTATTGAAGATGAGCTTGCTTATACAATAAAACACTACGAAGCCACCAGCGAAACCAATATAAAAACCTTACAAGTTAAATTTGAAGTAAAAGAAAAAGAAGACAAAATTTTACAGCTAGAATACGAAAAAGACATAAACAAACTGCAGGCAACAGAAGAACACCAGCAAAAAATAATTTGGCGCTTAAGTGCCTCAATCGCCTTTATTTTAGTCATCGTGTCGCTATTTTTATTTTACCGCCAAATGCGCCAACGAAAAAAATACCATGCTATAGCATTAACCGACTACCTAACTAACAGCTTAAATCGGCGTGGCATTTTGCAAAAAGCAAATGAGTGTTTATCCCAGCAGAGCCTAGCAATAGCCATCGTTGATTTAGATTACTTTAAAGCTATTAACGACAAATTTGGCCACGATATAGGAGATTTAGTACTTATAAAATTTGCTCAAGCAGCAAAAGACACACTAAGTACTAACGATAAGTTTGGACGCTATGGCGGCGAGGAGTGGCTATTTGTTTTAAAAACGCAAAATCGCGATAAAATAAACAACTTTTTTGAAAATCTTGAAAATAAGTTAACGCAGTACTGCAGTCATATTGAGGCATTGCCAAGTAAAACACACGTTACCTTTAGTGCTGGCGTGGCAATAAGTGATGCTAAAAGCGACTCACTTAGCGAGCTAATTAAACGTGCAGACCAACAACTCTATAAAGCAAAAGAAAATGGCAGAAACCAAATAGCAATCGCGTAAATATATGTTATTAGTCACCTTCAATAATCATTTGTTTTATTTTTATCGCTTTTTCAAAGTGATCTAACTTATGGATGTGTATCCACCATGTAGCGGCTTGCATCAGCAGCTCTGGATTGTCGTTTTTATTTGCAAAAAAAGCGTAAAAAGAAAGGCCTACGTTTTCGCCTTTGGCTGCTATTTTTTTATCGCACACAGCTATAATTTTTGCTTTTAGTTCTTCCTGCATACATACCTTATTTAATTGTATTTTAATTATCTAAATATACCGTTTAAAAAACTAACAATGAGCTGTAAAAGACTTCTATCAACAATACTATGATTCTCAAACTCTTTATTAGGCGTATTTACTTTTGTAGCTTTGCATTCATTATCTAGCGGCTCATTTTTATGTATATTGGTTTCATAAGCTATATCAGCTTGCTCCATACATTGTGCAGAGCCCGCATAAGGCTTTGCCGCACAGCCAGTTAAAAATATACACAGTAAGAATACAATTAAAAACGCTTTCATATTCAACCCTATTTTACGCACCCTTGTGCTTTAAATTATAGCTGTAAGTTTGCTTACTTAGTCGGCTATTAAAACAAGTAGATCAATAAAAAACACACCAACTTCATCAACAAAAGTGTCGCCTTTAGCATCCTTTTTTATTTGAGCGCTTACACATTCATTGTAAACCTCTGAGCTTGTTTTAGCGCCACTTAGCTCAGTCATTTCTGCCTCTTGTATGCATACACGTCGTTCAGAATGCACGGCTGTACTACATGCACTTAATAACGCGCACAGTAATAATGCTGTAGTGGGGCTTTTTAAGTTCATCCTTAAACTATCCTAATATCTAAAGTTTTATAAAAATATAGGTAAGGCAAGTATGTACAGCTTGTACCCAAATAATGCGCTACTTTACCATCTCAATAAAATACCCTACCAGTAAAAATATGTAAGCTTATGTAGCGTCAAAAGCAATCACCTCTTTTAATCTGAAAAAATTGCAGCTGTTTATGTGTAAAAGTTACAGAGCAACTCCATCCAAACCAGCCAAAAGTACATTAAAGTCAACTATATCAACACATTAAAGTCTGGCACTGCGCTTGCTTTTAAAAGTCTATAAAGTAATTACAGCAAGGAAAGTGTTATGAATATTTTTGAAGCGCTACGTCACGACCACGATAAACAACGCGAGTTAGTAGATGCCCTCATTCAAACGCACGGCGATACACAGCAGCGCCACAAGCTAATGGACGAGCTAAAAACCGAATTAGAAGATCACGCAAAATTTGAAGAGCGTTATTTTTATAACCCACTTATGTTTGACGATTTAACGCACGAAAAAGCACGCCACAGCGTTGCAGAGCACCATGAAATTGACGAATTAATAGAACAACTTGAAGACACCGAAATGAGCTCGTCTGCTTGGTTAGTTGCAGCTAAAAAATTGCACCATTTAGTGCATCATCATTTAAGTGAAGAAGAACATGAAGTATTTCAATTAGCGGGTAAAGCCCTAACCGAAGGGCAAAAAGAAAGCCTAGCTAAACAGTATAACGATGCCATGCATTAGTTATTAATTAAACCGACTTCCATACACTCCCTTGTGTACTTATTGGTTATAAGCCGTATGGCTTATAACCATTTTTTTTTGCAGCGCTACTTAATGGTAAATTTAACGTCTTGCTCGCGTAACACATACAGTGCAAAACACGCTGCCCACATTGGCCACGCTGTAAAAAACAATAAGTTATTAAAGCCATCAATATACTGGTTATAAGATGAAAGCGTAGAAAGGCCGTGCATTACAAATATAACGCCATACGTAAGGCGCTTTTTAATACCCGCTATAAAAGCCAACACTAAAATAAGCTGTAACGCCCCCAGTACATAAGCAACCACATCAGTAGAGCCGCTAACACCATAAAAATGCTCAAAAATTCGTGCGCTATGCCCAGGGTTAACAAACTTATCAAACGTCCACATAATCATTACAATAAACACGCCTAGGCGTAGCGAAAAAAGCGACCACTGCAAACGATTTTGAAAGTCAGTACCTGTTGTACCAGTCATAAAATTTCCTTAAAACTAAATAATTTAATGTTGAAACTAGCAAGACCGCTCAACACATATTTTATTTCATCTTAATGTATAATTTTTTAATAAATTCGGTGCCCTGCTTTACGTTTGTTTGCGTATAAAACCGCTATTTATAAATTACGACCTTATCATGGCAATAACTAACTACAGTATTTGTAAAACAAAAACATAGTGCCTAAAACTGAATAACGCTTTTGAGCAATGTGCTAAACTTTTAACGTTTCATTCTAAAAAATAAAAAGAATTAATATTTACTGAAAGTTATTCACAAAGCTGCAGGTCTTTATTGCCACATTCACACTAACCAAAATGAGAACCCTTTTGAAACATTCATATTTGGCACTTTTTATAGCCGCTTCACTCACACCTAATTTTTATGCTCATGCGGCACAATCTGCAGCTAATACCGACTCAATTGAACGTATTGAAGTAGCAGGCCAAACGATTAAATCTCAAGGGCTTTCTGTAAAAGATGCCACTATTAATGGCCCCTTCGGCGACAACCTTGCGCTGCAAGACATAGCACGCTCAGTAACGCCTATTTCAAGCGAGTTAATAGAGCAACTAAATATTACTACCCTACAAGACGTACTAGCCGTAAGTCCAAACACATACTCTGCAAGTGGCTTTGGTGCACCCAGCTTACCTACTATTCGTGGCCAGCTAGGTGAGCTTTTTCAAGATGGTACACGCCGCCAAGCAGGTAATAATGGCTTTGGCGTGCCGTTATCGTTCAATTCTGTAGAACAAATAGATGTAGTAAAAGGCGCACCGCCGGTTTTATTTGGTTCAAGCCAACGTAACGGTGGTTTTGTAAATTTACACTCAAAGACTGCCTCTACAGATGAAAGTAAAGGTAAAGTTAAGCTCTCAGCCGGGCGATGGGATCAATACAGTGCGCAAGTAGATTACACTGCCCCCATTATAAAAGATAAAGTGGGCCTTAGAGTAAGTTACGAGCACCTTGATGAAGGCAGCTACTACGATTACTCAGGCACTAAAAGCGATAGTTTATTTGCATCACTACGCATATTGCCCGATGATAAAAGCAGTTGGGATATTAACTTTGAGCTATACCAAGTTGAATTTACCGATAACGCCGGTATTAACCGCCCTACCCAAGCTTTAATTGATGATGGCCTTTATATTACCGGCCAAGGCGTGCAAGCAAATGGTAGTACCGTACCAGCAGCGGGTTCTATTGTTTCGCCTACTGGGCAAGTAAAAATAGATCGTAGCACCGTACTTACCGACCCTGATAACCAAAACGAAGCAACCACTTATTTAATTCACAGCATTTATAAGCGTGAGCTAAGTGCTAATGCCTCACTTAAAAACATTACGTATTTTCAGCATTTACAGCGTGAAGAAATAGCCCAAAACAGCTTTGTAGAAATTATAGACGGCGCTGATACAGCGCAAAACCGCACTGAGCTTACCTACCGCTGGAATAGCGACCAACAAACAATTTTTGCTTTTGACGTACGCTACAACAAAGTACTTGGCTACAGCCAATTTACTACCGAAGCCGATTTACCTATTGATTTAACTGGCCCACTTTCAAACCGCCGCATACCCTTAACCGATGCACAAAAAGCGCGTTTAGTAGAGCTAAGCCCAGGTGTATTTGTATCGCCTGGTGGTCAATACGATTTAGATAACGATGGCAGCGGCGATTTTAACTTATCAGACACCACCGACTCACGTTCATGGCAAACAGGGCTTGCTATTCAGCAAGACTCAGATTGGGGCGATAAACTTCATACTAGCGTGGGTTACCGCGTTGACTTTTACGATGTAGAAGCAAACGATCCTATTGCGCCACAAGGTCAAGTTGCCGCAAGCGACAGCATTAACGAAACCCTGCATTCAGGCCAAGTTAGCTTTAATTACAAATTAAATAGTGATTACACCACTTATGGTGCAGCAAGTTATAACGAAGCAACATCAAACAGTATGGCGGGCGGTACATCACTTGGCGGCGATAACACAATTAGCGCACAAAATTTTGCTACCGAAAACACCTTAGTTGAGTTTGGCTTAAAGTACACCCCGACCGACAGCGACTGGTACGCTGATGGCGCGGTATTTAGCCAGCGCCGTAGTTTACGTAATCGCGACGGCAGCAATACAGGTATTCGTACTACAGGTTTTGAAAGCCAAGTATTTTACGATGCCTACCCTTATTGGCTAAGTGCGGGTTACAGCTACATAGACGCTCGTTACGACAATTCTGCAAGCAGTCAAGATTCTGCTCAAGTAATCGATGCGTTTGACAATTCACGCCCAGATATTATTGCAGGAACCGGCGTTGGCGCACCAAGTTTTACCGCGTTTGCACCTTCAAACCGCCAAGTTCAGGGCATTCCTGAGCAGTCGTTCAGTTTTAACGGAAATTATTCAATTAATTCGAAATGGCAAATGGGTTTTTCCGGTCTATATACAAAGAGTTACCCATTAGACTTTTTAGCAACAGTTAAAATTCGTGATCAATACACGCTAAACGTTAATACTAGCTACGCATTTACGCCTAGCACTAAGTTGCGATTAGATGTAAACAATGTCACTAATCAAAAAAACTGGCGCCCAGTATTTGAAGGGGGTTACTTTGGCGCAACATTGGCATTTCCAGAACTGCCAATAAACGCAAAATTAACACTAACCCATAATTTTTAAGAGCGGTTGAGAGAACATGATTAAAAAACTATTTTTGGTATTGATTGCAGCAGCGGCTATAGGCTTGTTCTTTCACTTTAATTTACACCAGTTACTTACGCTTGAAGGCTTAAAAGGCTCGATGGATCAATTTAGCCAATATAAAGAGCAATCGCCATTATTGGTTTTTGGTGGCTTCTTTTTATTATACGTAGTGGTAACGGCTCTCTCATTACCGGGGGCGGCTATATTAACACTAGCCGCAGGTGCGTTATTTGGCTTAGTTGAAGGCTTATTGGTTGCCTCGTTTGCCTCTACGGTAGGTGCTACGCTTGCCTTTTTAGTATCACGTTACTTATTGCGCGATACAATTAAACAACGTTTTCCTGAGCGCTTAGACGCTATTGACGCAGGCGTTGAAAAAGAAGGTGGCTTTTACTTATTTACGCTTAGATTAGTACCCGTATTTCCGTTCTTTTTAATTAACTTATTGATGGGTGTTACCGCAATTAAAGCATGGACCTTTTACTGGGTAAGCCAAATAGGCATGCTGGCGGGTACATTTGTATTTGTAAACGCGGGTACGCAACTTGCGCAAATTGAAAGCTTATCAGGCATTTTATCGCTCGATCTTATTTTATCGTTCGCTTTATTGGGTGTGTTCCCTTTTATTGCTAAAGGAATCTTAAACGTGTTTAAAAAACGTCGCGTATACAAAAACTACACTAAACCTAAAAAGTTTGACCGTAACATGATTGTTATTGGCGCAGGTGCTGGCGGCTTAGTGACAAGCTACATTGCAGCAGCAGTTAAAGCCAAAGTAACGCTAATTGAAGCCGGCGAAATGGGTGGCGACTGTTTAAACTACGGGTGTGTGCCAAGTAAAGCTGTGATTAAAAGCGCTAAAATTGCTGAGCAAATTCGCCACGGTGAACACTATGGCTTAGAAAACGCGACACCGCAGTTTTCGTTTAAAAAAGTAATGGCACGTGTACACCAAGTGATTGCCGACATCGCACCACACGATAGTGTTGAGCGTTACACTAACCTAGGCGTAGATGTAGTAAAAGGCTATGGTAAATTATTAGACCCGTGGACTGTAGAAATTAAGCTTAACGACGGTGGCACGCAAACACTCACAGCCCGTACTATTGTTATTGCCACAGGCGCACGCCCATTTGTACCGCCACTTCCTGGTATTGAAGAAACAGGCTACGTAACAAGCGATACATTATGGACTAAATTTGCTGAGCTTGAAGAAGCCCCTAAAAAGCTTGTTGTACTTGGCGGTGGCCCAATTGGGTGTGAACTTGCACAAAGCTTTGCACGCTTAGGCTCAAATGTTACGCAAATTGAAATGGCTGAACGCATCATGATCAAAGAAGACCTAGAAGTGTCTACCTTTGCCCACGAAGCGCTTATTGAGAGCGGCGTAAACATTTTAACCTCGCATCAGGCACTGCGCTGTGAAGCGCGCGACGGTAAAAAATTCATTGTGGTAAAACATAATGATACCGAAATCGATATTGAATACGATGAGCTACTATGTGCTGTGGGCCGAAGCGCTCGCCTTAAAGGTTACGGCCTTGAAGAACTCGGTATTGAAACTAATCGTACTGTAGTCACTAACGAATACCTAGAAACGCTATACCCTAACATTTTTGCCGCTGGCGATATTATAGGTCCGTATCAATTTACGCACGTAGCCGCTCATCAGGGTTGGTACGCAGCAGTAAATGGCTTATTTGGTAATCTTAAAAAGTTTAAAGTAGATTACCGTGTTATTCCGTGGACTACGTTTATTGACCCTGAAGTAGCACGTGTTGGCTTAAACGAGCAAGACGCTATTGATAAAGGCATTGACTATGAAATCACTCGCTTTGAATTTGAAGAGCTAGACCGCGCCATTACCGACAGCGCCACCAAAGGCTTTATTAAAGTAATTACACCAAAAGGCAAAGACAAAATACTCGGTGTTACTGTGGTATCTGAGCACGCTGGCGATTTAATAGCTGAGTTTGTACTAGCAATGAAACACGGTTTAGGCCTTAACAAAATACTAGGCACAATTCACAGCTACCCTACTTGGGCTGAAGGTAACAAGTACGCAGCAGGCGAGTGGAAACGCGCTCACGCACCTGAAAAAGTACTTAACATGCTTGAAAAATACCACACATGGCGCAGAGGCTAATATGTTTAAAACACCTTTAAAAGCGCTATTGTTAGGGTCTGCTTTGCTTGCAACATCGTTTGCAACGTCATTTTCGGCCCAAGCTCAAAACATGCACGAGGGCTGGAACGCATTATTAAACAACCATGTTGTAGCTATTAATAATGGCCACAGCACTGAGGTTGATTACGCAGCAATAAAAGCTAAGCACAGCGAGCTTAAAACCTATTTAGATTCGCTATCGGCTGTTACGCAAAATGAGTTTGATACATGGGAAAAACCAAAGCAACTGGCGTTTTTAATCAACGCGTATAACGCCTTTACTGTTGAGCTAATATTAACAAAATACCCAAACCTTAAATCAATTAAAGATTTAGGCAGCTTTTTTAGCTCACCGTGGAGCAAAGAGTTTGTGCCATTACTTGGTAAAACGCGCAGCCTTGATGATATAGAACATGGTTTAATACGTGGCAGTGGTAAGTACAACGACCCACGCATTCACTTTGCTGTAAATTGCGCAAGTATTGGCTGCCCAGCCCTACGTGAAGAAGCCTACACTGCCACTGATTTAGAAAGCCAATTGCAAGCGCAAACGGTGCGTTTTTTATCAGATACAACCCGCAATATAGCGCAAGATAAGACGCTAAGTGTATCTTCAATATTTAAGTGGTACGGCGAGGATTTTGAAAAAGGCTTTAAAGGCGCAAACACATTGCAGCAGTTTTTTATGCAATACCCTAAAGCACTAAAGCTGGTACCCGCTCAGCAAAAAGCGCTTAAAAATAACAACATGCAAGTTAAATTTTTAGACTACAACTGGGATTTAAATGCTCGCCAATAAATGTTGGCAAACATTATCGCGATACAGCTTTTGCTGTGTCGCGTTTTGCATTTGCCTTGTTATTAGCTTTAAAAGCCTAGCAAGTACACAACTACAAAGCCGTTGGCAACAAATAGAAAGCTTAGGTAAAAACCAAAGCGTATATTTTTATGCGTGGGGCGGCGATGCGCAAATAAATGCATATATTCAATGGGCTGCGCAGCAAGTAAAAGCCAAATACAACATTAACTTAGTCCATGTAAAGCTCAGTGATACCAGCGAAGCAGTAAGCCGGGTACTTGCCGAAAAATCAGCAAACAATAACGATAAAGGCAGCGTAGATTTAATTTGGATAAACGGTGCTAACTTTGCAACCATGAGCGAGCACTCGTTATTACTTAAACAATGGGCTAATAAGCTGCCTAATTTTAGCTACACCGACCCTAGTAATAACCCTGCTGTTAATTTTGATTTTGGAATACCCACTAATGGAATGGAAGCACCTTGGGGCCAAGCATCGCTCACCTTTTACTACGACAGTTTAGCAATCGACGGCACTGCAAATAACACACTACCAACAACCCTAAACCAATTACTTAGCTGGAGCGCACAAAATCCAGGGCGCTTTAGCTACCCAAAGCCGCCTGACTTTTTAGGCATGAGCTTTTTAAAATACGCGCTTGTTATGCTACATCAACAAAGCGATGACACACTTAAAGCACAGTTAAATCAGCCAGCTACTGCACAAAACACAGCCCAAGTATTAAACCCATTATGGGACTTTTTAAATAAGCTGCACCCAACACTTTGGCGCGGCGGTAAACACTTTATGCAAAGTGGTGCACAAATGCGCCGTTTAGTAGGCGACACCGAGCTAAGCATAGCGTTTACGTTTTCAGCACCCGAAGTGCCCGCAGCCGTTAAACGTTATGATTTACCAAAAAGTATTCGCAGTTATGCAATGCAAGATGGCAGTTTAAGTAACACCCACTTTGTAGCCATACCTTATAATGCAAGCCATGCACAAAGTGCGCAGTTAGTGGCTAATTTTTTATTAAGCCCAGAGGCGCAAGCTCAAAAACAAAAAGCACCTATATGGGGCGATAAAAGCGTGCTTATTCAATCAACGCTAGCACCACAGCAGCAAGCTTTATTTAAAACAACGCAACCGCATCCAAGCGCCCTGCCTTTAAATAGTATTAAACGCACGCTAAGTGAGCCTCACCCAAGCTGGGTAAACGCTATTTTGCAAGGTTGGCAAGCGCGTTTTGGAGTAAGCCAATGAGTGTTGTATCAAATAAGCTAGCAGCGAGTTCAACGCTTAAACCACATAAAAGCGCCGATATGTTTAGTAAATTAGTTACATTGAGCCCACGATTTTTACTGGCATTGCTTATTTTGCCGGTAATAGGCGGCTTAATTAGCGTGCTATTGCCCGCTTTTGGTTATGAGCCGGTACTTGAGCATACAACACTTGGCCTACATGGCTTTACTATGCTCATGCAAACACCCGGCCTAACACACATGGTTATGCTAAGTGTTGGCAGCGGATTAATAAGTACCTTACTAGCCTTTACCATTACATTAATGATTTTAGCGGCATTTTTTAATAGCCCGTGGCTTAACCGTATTCAGCGTTTATTGAGCCCGATACTGGTAATTCCCCACGCGGCAGCGGCTATAGCGGTTGGTTTTTTAATTGCGCCTTCGGGAATGATCTCGCGCTTAGTATCGCCTTGGTTTAGTGGGTGGGAACTTGCACCTAACGGCATGTTTCCGCATGACGCGTTTGGTATTAGTATAATTTTAGGCTTAACCCTCAAAGAGCTGCCTTTTTTACTGTTAATGGCGCTAGGTGTACTTGCCCAACCTGAGCTTGGCAAAAAGCTGCGCCAGCAACATAAAGTAGCGCTTAACTTGGGCTACTGCCCTATGACGGCTTTTTTTAAAGTAGTATTACCAAGCCTTTACCCATTACTGCGCCTACCCATTTTAGCCGTATTGGCTTATGCCAGTGCAAGTGTAGAAATGCCACTTATTTTGGGGCCAAATACCCCGCCAACGCTTGCTGTTGCTATAATGCACTGGTTTAACGATGTAGATTTAAACCTGCGTATTAAAGCCTCTGCGGGGGCACTATTACAGCTTGTACTTACTGGCGGTTTACTAGCTCTTTGGCTTGGAGGCGAAAAAGCGATAAAAGCATTATTTAGTGATTTACTCACCAATGGCGAGCGAGAATATGGCGGCGTTTATTGGCAAAAAATAACAGCCGTATTAACGGTATTTGTAATTGGCTTTATTTTGCTCTCGTTAACTGGCTTAATTATGTGGTCGGTTGCCGGATTTTGGCGTTTTCCGGCGGCACTGCCCGAGCAGCTCACGCTACTTCACTTTAAAAGTGCGCTAATGCAAATGCAAAACCCGCTTTTTAATACCCTTGCTATAGGGCTAGTTACTACGTTATTTGCCATTATTATTACGCTTTTGTGCTTAGAGTCAGAGCAGTTAAGTGCCAAACCTATGTCGCGCTTTACCAGCTTAATTATTTATTTACCGCTGCTTGTGCCAAGTATTGCATTTTTATTTGGCCTAGTGTGGCTGCAACAACTAGTAAATAACCAGGCCGCGTTTTTTAATGTGGTATTTACCCACTTATTGTTTGTACTCCCGTATGTATTTTTATCGCTTGCGAGCAGTTATAGGCGCTTAGATCCTCGCTTTGCTCATGTAGCAGCAAGCCTTGGCGCAACGCCCTGCAAAGTGTTTTTACAAGTAAAATTACCCCAGTTATTTGCTCCTGTTTTAATTGCGGCGGCACTTGGTTTAGCCATTAGCTTTGGCCAATATTTACCTACACTTTTAGCCGGTGGCGGGCGCATAGCAACCATCACAACCGAAGCGGTTACCCTTGCTAATGGCGCAAGTAGGCGCACCAGTGCGGTGTATGCCATTATGCAAATGGCATTGCCACTCATTGGCTTTATACTAGCGTGGGTGTTACCTAAGTACTTTTTTAAAAGCGCCCATCGCTAACCCATAAATTAAAAGGTTTTTAATGCAGTCATCTTTAGAGATTAAAAATTGTGAGCTTTATCGTCAAAACCAGCAATTACTTAGCTTAAACGAGCAGGTAAAAGGCGGCGAAATACTCACGGTTATGGGGCCATCAGGCAGTGGTAAATCAAGTTTATTAAATTGGCTTACCGGCACATTACCCAGTGGTTTTAGCGCAAATGGCGAAGTGTGGCTTAACGGCGAAAATATTAATAACTTGCCCGCACATTTACGCCACATAGGCGTGCTTTATCAAGATGCGTTATTATTTTCGCATTTATCGGTAAGCGGTAACATTGCCTTTGCTATGCCTAAAGGCAATAAAAGACAGCGCCTTGAAAAAATAGAGCACGCCCTTGAACAAGTAGGGTTAAAAGGCATGGCTAATCGCCACCCCGACAACCTCTCTGGTGGGCAACAAGCCCGCGTTGCTTTATTGCGTATGCTATTAAGCGAGCCAAAAGCTATTTTACTTGATGAGCCCTTTAGCAAGCTCGATACCCAATTAAGAGTAGATACGCGCGAGCTGGTATTTAGCCAAATACGCGAGCATAAATTGCCCGCTATTATGGTAACTCACGATCATAGCGATGCAGAGGCTGCAAACGGCAAACTGATCACCTTAAATTTAGCCAAGTAAACGCACAAAAAGCACAAGGCACCAAGTATGTTAGACAAATACATCACCCCAGTAATAAAGCCACTGTTAACCCCTGTTGTAGCGTTAATGCACAAGCGCGGCATAACACCCGACCAACTTACTGTGGCGGGCTTTTTAATAGGGCTATTAGCTGTGCCATTAATTGCGTATGAAATGTGGTACGCAGCGTTAACGGCTATTGCTTTAAATCGTATTTTAGATGGGCTAGATGGCGCATTGGCACGCCATGCAAATTTAAGTTCAAGCGCTGGCGGCTTTTTAGATATTACCCTCGACTTTTTATTTTATGCGGCAATTCCGCTTGGCTTTATTTTGGCAAACCCTGAGCAAAACGCCATTGCAGGTAGCATATTACTGACCACCTTTATAGGCACTGGCTCAAGCTTTTTAGCCTTTGCCATAGCCGCCGAAAAATTTAAGCTCGAAAAACCCCAGTTTAAATACAAAAGCTTTTACTATTTAAATGGTTTAACCGAAGGCACAGAAACCATCGCGCTGTTTATTGCCTTTTGTATTTGGCCGCAGCACTTTGCCCTAATGGCGAGTATTTTTGCCACTGCGTGCGCTATTACTATTTTTACACGTATACATGGTGGTTATAATACGCTTAAACGCCAAGAAGCTGATGAGGTTAAACAAACCAATGAGTAATGAAATTTGGTGGCGATTAGGGTTCTTTTTTAGCATTTTGGTTATTATGATGCTGCTAGAATCGCGTATGCCTGCCCGTAAATCGCCGATAAAAAGCACCACCCGATGGTTGGCCAATTTTGGACTGGTGTTTGCTTCATCATTAATTGCTCGCTTAAGTGTGCCAATAGGCTTAACTGCCGTAGCGTTTTATAACCAAGAGCACGGTATCGGTTTATTTAATCAAATAGCCACACCAAGTAGTGTTGCTATTATTTTAAGCATATTACTACTTGATATAGTTATTTATTGGCAGCACCGGCTGTTTCATCAAGTGCCTATTTTGTGGCGTTTGCACCGTGTGCACCACGCCGATGCCCATGTAGATACCAGCACAGGTTTGCGTTTTCACCCTATCGAAATTGTGCTCAGTATAGTTATAAAATTGATTGCCGTTACCGCTTTAGGAGTACCTGCTATTGCAGTATTAATATTTGAAATAGCACTTAATGGATTAGCGCTGTTTAACCACGCCAATATACGTTTACCCAATGCCATAGAAAAACCACTTCGGCTCATATTAATGACCCAAATACTGCACCGTATTCATCATAGTCAACGAGTGAGCGAAACCAATTCAAACTATGGATTTAGTGTTATTTGGTGGGATAAACTGTTTGGTAGTTACAAAAATGAAGCGCAAAAAGCCGATAACGACATAGATATAGGCTTAAAAGAATACCCTAACCCGCAGCAAAACGCCTCGCTGTGGGGCTTGCTAATTATGCCGTTTAAACGTAAATAAGCTGCCATTTCAAGTGGCTACAATACTATTAAAATAAATAATAAATTAAGAGGTAAATGCGTATTTAAATTTACACATTTACCTTATTAAACCCCGCCAAAGCCTTACTCCCTATAATTTAACCTTTACAAGCTAAGCACTTTAAAGGGTTTACTAACCTATTGAATGCTATACCACTTTCACTTTTTTTAACTTTCGTTTTTGTAAAAAAGCAAAATTACACGCCATATAGTAAGCCTAATACGGGTAAATCATCGCAATTAGCGCTAAATGTAATTGCTACAGGTCACTTTAATATTTACTAATTAAGTAAAGTATTAATAGATGTATTAAAAATGCAACATTACAAATAATGTAAGCTGTTAAATCTATTAGTGATTTAGTTAATAACTCCAACTGGTAAACTGGTCTTACCGTAAACTAAATGTAAATAAAACACACAAATATGTTGACCATTTACGTAGTGCGCAATATTATTTGTAAGCGCTTACAAAAACACATGATAAATGTAAGCGCTTACAAAAATAAATATGGTTCTTTTTAATAAGTTTAAACACACATTCTGACAACAATCTGTGAAACCGGGGTTCAGCTATGAACATTGAAAAAACACACATTGCTCGCTTACTGGCTGCTATTTCGTTAGCGTCTTTAGCTGGCTGTGGTGGCGACTCAGCCACAACATCTAATTTTGAAAATATCGACGCTTCTGAGCCAGTTTCAGATTGGCAACTAGTATGGAGCGACGAGTTTGACGGCTCTGCCATTGATACTAATAAGTGGAACTTTGAATTAAACTGCGATGGCGGTGGTAACAACGAAAAACAATGTTACACCGATAACGAAGAAAACGCCTTTATACAAGACGGTGTGTTAAACATTGTTGCCCTACCCGCAACAGAAGGCGCTGAAAAGCCCTACACTTCTGCGCGTTTAAATACCCGTTACAATGCTGACTTTACTTATGGCCGCTTTGAAGTACGTGCAAAGCTCCCTTCGGGGCAAGGCAGCTGGCCTGCGTTTTGGATGCTACCAACCGATGAAGAATACGGTACATGGCCACGCTCAGGCGAAATTGATGTTTTAGAATCAGTAAACCTAAAAACCGCTGACGAAGATGGCGGTTTTGAATCAAGCATTCATGGCACATTGCATTACGGCCGTGCATGGCCAGATAACAGCTACACAGGCCAAGAGTACAAATTTCCTGAAGATAGCAACCCAGCAGATGATTTTCATACTTACGCAGTAGAGTGGCAAGAAGGTGAAATACGCTGGTACGTTGATGGCTACCTATATGCCACACAGCGCCAATCAGAAGTATTATATAATTCCAAAGGCGAAGCCGCAGGTTTAAAACATCGCGGTTGGTTTGCAGAGTATTTTGAACAAGGTTCTGGCGAGCTAGAAACTCATTGGGATAGCGCTCCTTACGATAAAGACTTTCACTTACTGTTAAATTTAGCAGTAGGCGGCGACTGGCCTGAAAACGTAAATGAGTTAGGCGTAGATGCCAGCGCATTTGAAAACGGCCAAACATTTGCAATTGACTACGTACGTGTTTATCAATGTGCATCAAACCCAGATACCGGCAAAGGGTGTGAAACTATTCGCCCAGGTTACGATAGCCTAGACGATGCCCTGCTAGAGGGCGAAGCGCCTATTCCTAGCCCGCCATCTACAGGTATTGCTACACCGTTAACTATTTTTGGCGACAGCTTTAACCCTAACTGGCCAGCATGGGATTGTTGTGGTGGCTCTACACCTGCAATTGTAAGTGATGAAGAGCAAGGCGACGTTGTTGAATTTACAATAGGCAGCGAGCCTACAGTGGTTGGTTTTATTAGCCGCGATGCGTTTATTACTGACGAAAACGGCGCTGCAACACCTTTTGATGCATCACCTATGCTAGAAGAAGGCTACGTACGCTTTAAAATGAAAGTAACCAGCGCACCAAGCGTGTCAGACACACCTTGGTTTGTAAAACTTGAAAGCACAGAAGCCTCAACCGATGCTGATATGCCGCTTACAAGTAGCGTTGAAGGCCAAGCACCTGTAGTAGGTCAGTGGCAAACCTATACGTTTTTACTTTCTGACCTTGCTGACTTAGATTTAGATATCAGCGCAATTGACGTACTTATGGTATTTCCTGAGTGGGGCACGGGCGAAGGCGCAACCTTTTTAATTGACGACGTTGAAATTACACAAGACAACCTAGGCGCATCACCAGAGCTAACTATTTTTGAAGATGAGCAAAACCTAGCATGGCCAATGTGGGATTGTTGTGGTGGCTCAACACCTATCGAAGTGGTAGATGATGAAGCGCACGGTGTAACCGCTGAATTTAGTATTGGTGCAGAGCCTACAGTAATGGGCTTTAACAGCCGTGTTGAAGTAGGTGGTGCAGGTGAGTCATTTGATGCAAGCAGCATTTTAGATGAAGGCGTTATTCAGTTTGACTTAAAAGTAACGTCTACCCCTAGCGACCCTTCAACTGCGTGGTTATTTAAAGTAGAGGCAAATGGTGCAACTTCATTTGCAGAACTTGAACTAACGCAAAGTGTTGAAGGTGTAGCGCCAGTGACTGGCGAGTGGCAAACTTATACATTTAAGTTATCAGATCTCGCAGGTGCAGGCCTTGATGTAAGTGCAATTGATGTACTTATGATTTTTCCGGCATGGGGCGCAGGTGAAGGCGCGGTTTACCGTGTAGATAATGTTAAAATTTACAACCCTAATGCAGCGCCCGTTGCCTCTGGTGAGCTAAACGTATTTACAGATACAGTCGCCGATCAGTGGAGCATATGGGATTGCTGTGGTGGTTCAACACCTACAACAGAAACCGACGATGATCAGCACGGCGCAGTGGCTCAGTTTAGCATTGGTGCAACACCTACTGTAATGGGCTTTTTAGCCGATGAAGACGTATCGTTTGATGCATCAGCCCTGTTAGAAAATGGCGTTGTACAGTTTGATTTAAAAGTAATAACAGCACCTTCAAACGTGGATGCACAATGGTTGTTTAAAATTGAATCAATTGGCGCTTCAAGCGCAGTAGAGCTGGCATTAACGCAAAGCAATGAAGGGCAAACACCTGTTACAGGCGAATGGCAAACATACACCTTCCCTATTCAGGAACTATTTGATGCGGGCTTAGATATTAGCGCTATAAACGTGCTCATGGTATTTCCTACGTGGGATATGGGCAACGGCGCATTATACCGCATAGATAACGTGATTATCGCGAATCCATAAAACACACTACAATAGGCGCATGGCGCCTATTGCTACACAACAACATTTTATAAAGCAGAGCTATTATGAACACATTCAATTTTAAAAAGAGCCAACTTGCGGCTTCTGTGTCTCTTATCATTGCTGCAAGCACGTTAAATACGGCCATTGCTGCCGAGGCAGACACTGCAGCATCTCCTGATGTAGAAGTTATTGAAGTAAAAGGTATTCGTGGTTCACTTATTCGTTCTATGGATATGAAACGTGATTCATCGGGCGTAGTAGATGCCATTTCAGCAGAAGAAATGGGTAAATTTCCAGATACCAATTTAGCAGAATCATTACAACGCATTACCGGTGTATCGGTGAGCCGTGCAAACGGTGAAGGTAGCCAAATTACCGTACGTGGTTTTGGCCCAGAGTTTAACTTAATTACGCTAAACGGCCGCCAAATGCCTGGCACAGGTTATACGCGTTCGTACAACCTTGAAAACATTGCCTCAGAGGGCGTAAGTGCGCTAGAAGTATTTAAAACAGCGCGCGCCGATGTACCAAGCGGTGGTTTAGGTGCAACAGTTAATATTTCTACTGCGCGCCCTTTTCAAAAGCCAGGTCAAAATTTTTCAGCCACGGTTAAAGCAAATCACGACTCGTCAAACGAAGCCGGTGATGATGTAACCCCAGAGCTTTCTGCTGTTTATAGCAATACATTTGCGGATGACAGATTTGGTTTTGGTTTTTCGTTTTCGCATCAAGAACGCGACTTTCAAAAACAACGCGCCAATATTCAAGGTTGGCAAGCCAATGTTGATTTACCTGAATTAGATAGCAGTAACGTTGTTGATAACCGTACTGACCCATCAGGTAACTACTACTTCCCTAAAGACATGAACTACTCTATTGAAGATGTAGAGCGTGAACGTACTAACGGCCAAGTTACTTTTCAATTTGAACCGGTTGATGGCTTTGTAGCCACTTTAGATTACACAGCAAGTAAAGCGGTTACGGGCTCTGAAAGTATTGGTTGGGGTATCTGGAACGACTTTGGTAGCAATATTAATGGCTACGAGCTTGATGAAAACGGCACCGCTGTTTATGCCGATATTAGCGGTAACGATGCCTCGTTTACAGCTAACAAAGGCACCACAGAAGTAAAAGCACGCTCTATTGGTTTAAACCTAGAGTGGGAAATTAACGACACGTGGCACGTTGAACTTGATTACCATGACTCTAAAAATGAAACCGATAACGGCGCCGATGACGGGCTAGGCAGTACCGGCCAAGTGATTTTAGGCTCTGATCAGCTAGCAAATAAAATTTACGATTACCGCACAGGCGAAATCCCAAGTGCTCAAGTTAACTGGTTAAACGGCACAAGCGAATTAACGCCAGGCGAAATTGACTCTAACTTTAGCCAATTTACGCACTCGCCGGGTGAATCAAACATTGAGCAATTACAATTACATACCACTTGGTACAATGAAAACTTTGATATTGGCCTAGTTAAAGTAAAATTTGGTGCATCGCGCACTGAGCAAAACACCGGTGGTTACACTGCATGGAGTGGTTTAGTAGGTGGCCCTGGTTTTAACCCATCGTACACAGAAATATTCCCAGACAGCATGTTTACTCGCCACGATACGTCGGGCCTTTTAGATCAATTTGATGGTGGCGGCAGCAACTTACAACCAGGTTACTACTACACCTACGATTTTGACGAAGCAGTTGCTCGCCAAATGGCTTACCTAACTTCTGATGTAACTGGTGGCGATGCATACGCAGCCAATGCTTACATGGATGGTATTGATAGCGAAAGCTACGTAGAAGAAATTACAAACAGCTTTTATATTCAATCAAGCTGGGAGTTTGATGTAAGCGATTACTACGTAAAAGTAAACGCAGGCCTGCGCTACGAGCAAACAGATGTAACCAGCACAGTACGCCAACGTGTTGAAGAACAAGTAAACTGGATCAGCGCCTCAGAGTGGATAATGCAATATGCTGCCGGCGGCGATGATAACTTCTTAGAGCAGCAAGGCGATTACGACATATTATTACCGTCAATCGATGTAAGTGTTGATTTAACCGAAGATGTTGTAGCCCGCGTATCATGGGGTAAAACTATGTCGCGTGCACCACTGGGCGATTTAGCCGGTGGCCGTAGCTTAACAGGCAGCCCAAAACCTGGCTCGCGCACGGGTAGCCAAGGTAATACAAATTTATTGCCGTTTGAATCAACCAATCTCGACTTATCATTAGAGTATTACTACGCAGAAGGCAGCTACGCCTCTGTTGGTTACTTTAAAAAAGACGTAGATAACTTTATTCAAACCACCATTACGCAAACCACGATTGAAGGCCTATACGACATTTTAAACGGCCCACGTTACTTACAAGCAGTTAGCGATATTGAATCGCGCGGCGAGCAAGCAACCACCGATGCTATTTTTGCGCAAATGATTAGCAATGGTTATGGCAATGCGAATGGCGTCATTGAGCCAAATAGTGATGACCCACTTATGGTATGGAACATAAGCCAACCACAAAACACCGACAGCAAATCGGTAGATGGTTTTGAAGTGGCTGTTCAGCACTTAATTGGCGAAACTGGTTTTGGTGTAGGTGTTAACGCCACGTTTGTAGATGGCGATGTAGAATTTGATAGCGAAAGCCTAGACCAACAAGCGCCGCTTACAGGTTTAAGTGACTCTGCTAACTTTCAAGGCTTTTACGAAAAAGACGGCCTATCAATCAAAATTACTTACGCATGGCGCGACTCGTACTTAATTGGTGTAGGCCAAGCACAAGGCTCAGCCGATGCGCCACCGCAATATGCTAAAGCCTACGGCCAATGGGATATGAGCGTTAACTACGATGTAAACGAAAACGTAACCGTATTTTTTGATGGCATAAACTTAAATAATGCCACCGAAGAAGGCTACGGCCGTTACGAAGAGCAGTTTTTATTTGCTAATCAGTACGGCCCACGCTACTCAATTGGTGCCCGTTACACGTTTTAAACTATTCCCTAGTTAGAATAGTTAAGCCGCTTGTTTTAACAAGCGGCTTTTTTTATAACGTTTTTATTTGCTCAAGCAATACATTAGTTGTCCAATCAATGCCGTTATATGCCACATCGGGCTTATAAAAATCCCCAGCCCCACGCGCTCTGTTTACGTATACTTTGTTAGGTACAATCACTTTCCCCAACCCTGAAGGTAAATCAGCTAAGCGTACTTCCATGTACATAGAATCAGCACTACTTGGCGCACCGAATAACGTTGTATTTTCAAAAAGCTTAAACTTATCAAGCGCATCTAAACAAGCACTGGCGCACTGCGGTGGAACAATAACAAACACCTTGGTTTTAAAGTCACTAGTTAAAGGCTTTTGAGGTATGTTAATTGGCATATTAGCTTCTTGCTCTACATAAAATGTAGAGCCACTTTTAAGTGATAAAGCCATACCCGCAGCCGTGATTTTAAATATTTTCAATAATTCAGGCTGATTTTTTACAACCTCTAATAAAGACACTACATGGTCGGTATTATCCTTTGATGCTCTCCACCACACTTGCGTGTTTTGAGAAGTATTATCTACTTTTTGTTCTACTATTTTTTTGCCCCATAGTTCTTTGGCTATTTGTGAGCTCCAATAAGATGAGCCACCTTGGTTATGGCGCAAATCTAACACCACGGCTTTTGCAGTAAGTAACTTACTACGCTGCTGTTGTATTTTTTCAAACACTTTATTGTAGGCAGCAGTTTGCTTTTCGGTTGATGAAAAGCTAGGCATAGCAATCCACGCAATATTTTTTTCAGGCCAGGTTAAATCAATGGGGAGTTCATCACCGTTGTAGGCATTTTCTAAATGCTTACTGGCTGACTTAGGCCTTACAGACCAATTTAATACGTGTGTATAGGTATCGCCATTGGCTTTAACAAATTCGCATTCTTTTAAAGGAGTTAAAAATGGATTGCCCTCGTCAATGAGTAACCGCCAACCTTGTTGCCACCAATGGCCAGGTTGTGCAACTTGCCCATAAAACTTAAACACTCTATCACGTATTAAGGTCTCGGTGCTTTGCCCATCACATTGGCTTACAACGTCGCCTTTGCTAATATTTTTGTTTTCACTGTAATACACTTTTAGCGCATCACCTCGCCACACAGTTCTAAAGCCCGGCCAGCGACGCGCGGGTCTATCTACGCTTGAAAACGCACCGGCGTGGCCATCTTGTAAAATAGTGCTAAAACGAGAAATTGCCGCTACATGAACCTGCGGCCCACTCGCTTGAGCCGACAATGTAAGTGCTTCTGCTTTTGCTTTTTTTAATAAGTCAGGGAACGTTGGATTATTAACATCAAACATACCGGGATGATTTTGTGCGGTAATGCTATATGCTGCCTCAATATCGCGCTCTGTTATACTGCGCCACTGCTCAGTTGTAGTAGGTATAATCGGCTCTTGTGCGGCATTTACAACTGCTGGTAGTAGTAAAATTGGTAGCAATACATAATTGGTTATTTTTGTTTTTATAGTCATGAAAATCCATTTAAGCTAAAAATAAATTACTGGTACGTTATTGTTCATTAACCATACTAAAAAAGCGATTTAAGGGACATAAGTAAATACATACTTGGCACCTAAGTTAAAAACTTAAGAATCGTCCAACCTAATTTAGTAGGTGAGCAATGTGTATGATGCAGTAAAAAAGCCATGCCAATTAATTTTGGTGCTTGAAGGTAATCTTCGGCCACTAAAAATTTTTCAATTAATCTGGGACATTTCGTAACTTCACAATCAGTTGATCATAGTTTTTACTTTTCGGCACAATACTTAATTCACCATCCGCCTCGAAAACCACCGCCATAACTGTGCTTAAATCACCAAAACCGGCTTTTCGAACACTCGCTTCCACTTCGGTGCTGGTGAGTCGAGTGTCTTTCATAGCAGCCTCTATATATTCACCGTCGAAAAAAACTAATTGTGGAGAGGTTTTGACTACTTTGTCGAACATCGAAAAATGTGCGCTGATCCAAGTGAGTAAATATTGTAAAAATAGGAGCAAGCTTACCGCGACTAAAACCTCAACTATAACCACGTCTTTCAATAAGATAGCAGAACCTAAGATGGAGCCTGCCGCGACGGTGATTATCCAGTCAAAGTTATTCATTTTAGCAAATGAGCGTTTACCCAATAAATGCGTCGCTAGGATTAAAAAGGGATAAATAATCAAGGTTGTGGTAACAATGCGCGCTATTTCACTCCACGATTCAAAAAACATATTTCCCTCTACTTAAGGTGCTGAATATACTAATAATCATATAAACTAAACAGCCACCTGAATCACACAAACTAGGCAGTCACCTTAATAAAACAAACAACACTGTGCAACTAAATCTGCCATACAGGTTCAGAATTTATCTTTTATTAATGGGTCACTTTTACGAATAATTTTTAATTTATGTCAGGGCACCAAATTATAATGGGGCCTAACAAATTATGATGGGACCCACTTTATTTAGCCTATTAGAATCTAGGCTTTTTAAAGAGGGAAGTTTAAGGTGGGTGTCTAGTTTAATACGGTGTCTAGTTTAATTCTTGGTGTGGACTGCGAAATAACCAACACAAATTAAGCTGCCACTTTAAATTAATAGCTAAGCTTTACTAGTCGTCCACCTAAGGGCATGTTGCTATAAATAGATTAACCACTTACCTTTATACGCTTGCCTGTAGAGTATATTATATCTTTGCTTGGACATGAATATTTTGGTGTTATGGTTGAACAAGGTTGATTTGGTTTATCAAAACAGAAATCAAACCGAGTTTGCGTTTTAACTGGATGAGTAATGATATTTTTTGGTAATTCTGACCACTTCCAGTTTTTAATTACATCTTCAGCCGCTTTAGAAAAGTGCTTATTTGTCGAAGCTATAACAGTTATGTCTTTTACTTCATTTTGTGGTGTGATTACATACTCAATGGTGGCGCAACCTTCAATAGACTTCATTACAGCCTGTTTGGGATACCTAGCTGGAAACCGATTTAATTGACTCCATTTTGAAGATTGTATTTCGTTGTGAGTAACTGATAAGTGCGAATACTCTTTATCTACTTCCGTTGATGCACATCCACCAATAATAAGAGTAGTGATTAGAATGCCAATATTCTTTTTCATAACCGAAACTTCCTTTTATTTATAACGCTTTTTATAAACGGCGCGCGTTTTTTGCGCGTCCAGTGGAGGCCGTTTTTTGGCCGTAATGATGTTTAATAAACTTGTTAGTTGTTTGCTCGTGCAAAGCGTACTTTTGCTTTACGTAAAGTATTTAAGAGAACAGACAAAGCACAAATGCCACCACAAATTGGTACCAAATGAGTGCTATTAATAGCAGGCATACTAGATTGTGAAACCACTGCATGGCCTACTAACTTTCCAATGGTATAGAAAGCCCAAAGAATTAAAATAGGACAAACAATTAAAGTAAGCCAAAACCAAACTTTTCTAACATATTCCAAGGGTAATTCCTTTGAGTTTATTGAGTACAACTAACAACTTTGTCTACGACATTTGTCGTTTTATAAACCGACAAATGTCCCTATATTACAATGCACTTATCTTAGCCAGCAAATAACCACCTGTAAACAACTAGTTAACTACAAAGAAATCTCCGTAAATGCTGTAATGCACCCAAATGGGGGAGATCAGTAATATCCGACAATGCATAAATCACTGCACATTTTTAGAGCAGCTTTTATAAAAAGTTAATATCGTAAAATCGTTTTTAACGCACGTAATGGCCTATTTAACGCGCTTAGGTTTTAACGCTTTAAACGCGGCTGGTATTGTACTTATATATTACAACACGCTTAAAATAGTGTTGTTAGCACTGTGAATAAAAAGCGCTGCAAATATGCAGCGCCCTCATTACTTAATGGTTGTTGTGTTTAAGTTTGAACTGTTTTATTAAAAAAAACCGAGCGGATCTTCGCTATAGCTCACTAATAAATTTTTAGTTTGTTGGTAGTGATCGAGTGCTAGTTTGTGCGTTTCGCGCCCTATTCCTGATTTTTTATACCCACCAAATGCAGCATGTGCTGGGTACATGTGGTAACAGTTGGTCCACACCCGGCCAGCTTCAATTTTACGCCCCATGGTATAAGCACGGTTCATGTTTCGGCTCCACACCCCTGCGCCTAAGCCAAATTCTGAGCTGTTGGCAAGTTCGAGTGCTTCGGCTTCATCTTTAAAGGTCGACATAGAAATAACAGGGCCAAAAATTTCTTCTTGGAACACACGCATGTCGTTGGTACCTTTAAGCAGTGTAGGTTGTATGTAATAACCACCATTTAAATCGTCATTTAGCTGCTCTACGTTTCCGCCGGTGAGTACTTCAGCGCCTTCTTTTTTACCTATGTCTATGTAACTAAGTATTTTATCAAACTGTGCTTTTGAAGCTTGAGCGCCCACCATGGTTTCGCTGTCGAGTGGATTGCCACGTTTAATTTGTTGGGTACGTTCGAGTATGCGCTCAATAAATTGCTCGTATATATCTTCTTGAATAAACAATCTTGATGGACAGGTACATACTTCGCCCTGGTTAAAGTAAGCAAGTACGGCGCCTTCTATGGCTTTTGATAAAAACGCGTCGTCTTTTTCCATTACATCACTAAAAAATATATTGGGCGATTTACCGCCAAGTTCTACCGTTGAGGGAATAATGTTTTCAGCAGCACATTTTAAAATATGTGAGCCGACAGGTGTAGAGCCTGTAAATGCAATTTTAGCAATGCGTTTGCTTGTGACCAGTGCTTCGCCTGCTTCTTTACCAAACCCATTTACAATATTGAGCACGCCTGCAGGCAGTAAGTCACCAATAATGTCCATTAAAACTAAAATAGAGGCCGGTGTTTGCTCAGCTGGTTTTAGTACCACACAGTTACCTGCAGCAAGAGCTGGGGCAAGTTTCCATGCAGCCATTAAAATAGGGAAGTTCCACGGGATAACCTGCCCCACCACACCTAACGGTTCGTGAAAATGATACGCCACCGTGGTTTCGTCAATTTCGCCAATACTGCCATCTTGCGAGCGCAGGCACCCTGCAAAGTAGCGAAAATGATCGGCCGCGAGCGGAATATCAGCCGCGAGTGTTTCGCGAATGGCTTTACCGTTATCCCATGTTTCGGCAACGGCTAGTAGCTCTAGGTTTTGCTCAATTCGGTCGGCTATTTTTAACAGTATATTACTGCGCTCGGTCACCGAGGTTGTGCCCCACTGCTCTCGCACTGCATGCGCTTTGTCGAGTGCTAGGTTTATATCGTCTTTGTCGGAGCGAGGTATTTGGCAAAATACCTTACCGTTTACTGGGCTTATATTATCAAAATATTGGCCGTTTACAGGTTTTACCCACTCTCCGCCAATGTAATTACCGTATTGTTGTTTAAAGTTTACGAGTGCGCCGTCGCTACCTGGATTTGCATATATCATGTGTGTGCTCTCTTTATTGTTGTTAGCTAAAGGTCGAACATTTATATAAAACAAAATGCTTTATATTTAGTTTGACATTAGCCTAACGAGCACCTAAAAACTTGATTAGCTGTCCACAAAAGTTGTCTGTGAGTCCACACTAATAAAAGCCAAAAGGATTGATATGCACACATCTCCGTTAAACAAAAAACGCCAACAACTTGATGTTTTAATAGAAAATAAAGTGACATTTGCAGCAGATAACAGCGAGTTGAGCATTTACGACACGTACCAACGCGCACAAAAGGTGGCACTGCATTCAAAGGAGTTACTGTTTTGTGCCATGCTCAGCGGTAAAAAAGTAATGCACGTAGAAAGTAGCCAATACCATAAAGCATTTTTACCCCACGAGTCGTTTGTATTAGCGCCAGAGCAAGGTGTATTAATTGATTTTCCACAGGCATCAATGCACGCCCCAACCACATGTTTAGCAATTGAAATAAGCAAAGATAAAATAAACGCTGTGGCGAATGCGCTTAACATGCAGCAAAGCTTTGCACACGATGGCGGCTTATTCGAGTATGTTCCACAATTGGTACACAGCCAACATAATAGCCAAACACAGCAATTATTAGAGCGCATGGTGCATTTATTTAGCGAACAAGGCGCACAGCGACATTACTTAATTGACTTGTCATTAAACGAATTGATCACCCGGTTGCTACAACAACAAAGTCGCGACTTATTACTCGCTAATAGCGATAAACCACGCCTTAAAACAAAAATAAGCGATGCACTGCTTTATATGGAAGAGCACTTAAACGAAACGCTCGATATAAATACCTTGTGCAAAATAGCCTGCATGAGCCGCAGTAAATTTTATCAGCAGTTTAAACTGGCATTTGGTACTACCCCAGCCCTTTGGCAGCAACAATTAAGGCTTAAAAAAGCCCGCAATCAATTACTACAAGGCCATGCAATTAGCCAAGTGTGCTTTGATGTTGGGTTTAATAGCGCGAGCCACTTTAGTCGTGTATTTAAACAAACCTTTGGCATTGCGCCTAAAGAGTGCCGGCATTAAGGCTAAAACCTTATTTTTTACTTTGCTAACGCCCTGAATATGTTAGTTTATTAACATGAGTATTGAGTAAAGAATTGGTATGAGTAAGCAAACCCGCTGGACCCTAAAAAGTATTGCCAAAGAGTTAGGTGTATCTAACGCAACAGTCTCTAATGCGTTTAATCGCCCTGATCAGCTATCGGCTAAACGCCGAGACGATATTCTTGCAGCGTGTAAAACCTTGGGCTATTACGGGCCCAATAAAGCCGCGCAATCGCTTCGCAGTGGTACGTTTAATATTGTGGCGTTAGTGCTGCCCGATAGCGTGGAATATATGGTGTCGGACCCTGTGGCCAGTAGCTTTATGCGGGGTGTAACCTCGGTGCTTGAAAAAAACGGCATTAATGTTTTATTGTTTTCTGGTAATAGCGATAACCTTAACAGTGTGGTCGACTTTGTTGATGGCTTTATTTGTTATGGCCGCCCTCGTAATAACGCATTAGTAGAGCAGCTAAAAACGGTCTCTAAACATGTGGTAACTATTGATTTTGATATAGCCCGCAATGCCTCTGTAAATATTAATAACGAGCAAGCAAGTTACGAAATAGCCAAGCATGTTTTAAAAAATCCAAGTGATAAAGTCGCTATTTTAGGCTTAAGATTACTTGATGAAAACGTATTGTGCCGCGTATATGAGCACCACGAATTTGAAACAGGGCAATCTATTTCGCACCAACGTTTACGGGGTTATCAACGTGCTTTAAGTGAGGCAAATATAACCGTAGCTGATGACCGCATTTGGAATATACCTGAGAGCAGCGAGCGTTTTGCTAACATTGCCGCTAAAGAGGTGTTAAGTGCCTCCCCTCGCCCTAACGTTATAATTTGTATGAGTGATTTAATTGCCCTTGCCACCATGCGAGAAGCGATAAAACAAGGCATAAAAATAGATGAAGAACTGCGTATTGTCGGCTTTGATGGAATAGACGAAGCCGCTCGTTTTGTGCCGCGCCTAACCACTATTCATCAAAACAGCCAAGAAAAAGGCGTAATGGCCGCCGAGCTCTTTATATCAAAAGAAGAAAAAATATGTGATGTAAGTTACGAGCTAGATATTGGCGCAAGTGGTTAATAGGTTATGTTAAAAAGGACTGGGTAAACAAAAGCCAAGCTTTTGAGCTTGGCTTTTTGTTTTAATAGCCTGTTAGGCTAACAATGCGTTTAAACTTATCGTTGTTTCTTCATCACCATTTACTTGGGTAATAAGCGCGTCTCGCGTTTTAAAATTAACACTTAATGCAATAGACTTATCTTCAAGTTGCCATGTTAAACAACATATTCCCTGGGTGCCGTGAGCACTAAACTCTCCTGCAAAAGCGGGGTGTTCATTACGTAATTTAATGAGCTCTATTAAACCTTTTACTACAGGTTTATTGAGTGCGTGCTCAATTGTTTCACTATTTAAATACGGACGGTTAATATCACGGCCCACATTGGTACGCGCAAGTAAATCCATATCGTTTTCGCAGGCAAATAAACCACCGTAGTACACTTGCGGCACACCGGGGGCAAAAAACTGTATGGCACGCGAAATCAAATAATCTAAATCGTTAGCACCTAATGCATTGTAATACGTGCAATTTACTTGGTATAAATCAACATTACTGGCAGCAGCACCCGTAGCTTGGCGGCTTTGGTTGTTACTGTTGGCATGCATGGTTTCTACAAGCGTATCTATTTGCTGTGCATTTAATAGCCCTGGCTTGTCGCCCATTGGGCCAGCATCAATAATGCCTATGCCGTCGTGCGTATCAAGTACCGTTAAACAGTTGCGTGGTGAAATTTGTAACCATTTAAGCAGTGCATCTACATCGTTATTAAATAAGCTATGTAAAATAAGCGGCGGTAATGCAAAGTCGTAAACCATGTTTACACGCTTTGCTACTTCTACTTGTGTTTGGTAGTGGCTATGAATTTCAGCAATGGTTTCCATGCCAAGCTCGTTTGCTTGCTTTGATAGGTTATCTAGGTAGCCAAAGGTTTCGTCTAGCATAAAACAGTTAGTACCGGCTTGTTTAATTGCGTAACCCGCTGCATCTAAACGAATAATATTTACGTTATTTTCAGAAAACTTAGTTAATACGTTATTTAAATACGCTATACCCGCTTCAACTTTTACGTTTATATCAATTTGGTTATCGGTAAACGTAGTCCAAAAGTCATACGTTTGACCATCGCCACACTGCATGGGTGTAAAACAGCTACCGGGGCGCGGGCGATAAATGGCTTGCTGCTCTTGCTCGCTCATTCCATTTGGAAAAACGTCTTCTTTTGTTAAAAACAAATCCCAAAATTCTGATTGCTTACCTTTAGCTAGCACATCTTGAAACTGATAAGACTGCGCCGATACATGGTTAACGATTAAATCGGCCATTAGATCATGGTTTTCACCCAGTGCTTGAATATCAGCCCATGTACCAATGCGAGAATCTACTTCGCTGTGATCAATCGGGTCAAAGCCTGCATCGCTGCCATCAATCGGATTATAAAACGGCAAAAGGTGTACACCACCAAAAACGCCCTTAAGTTGGCCATTTAAAAGCGTAGTAAGTGCGTTTATATCTTGCCCTGTGATTCGATCAGCGTATGTGATCAATTGAACTTTATTCTTCATCATGTGTGATTACCAAGTTGAAACTTAATCGATTAAGATATATCTTTAACTAGCACGTACAATTTTACAAGTAATTTTTAAATATTTTACATACAAAAGTTGTGGCAAAGGTAATACTAATTAGAGTAAGTGATTGAGTTATTACTATAACTTGAGCCACAACGAGGAAAAATCACATGACAAATTTACACACACACACCCAAAGCGACCCAATGCAGCGCATACGAATACTCACTTACATGATGTTTTTTATGTTTGCGATGACCTCAGATGCGGTAGGTATGATCATCCCTGAACTAATCACAGAGTTTGGTTTAAGCATGACCCAAGCCAGTGCTTTTCATTATGCACCTATGGCACTCATTGCCTTTAGTGGCTTGTTTTTAGGCTTTTTAGCCGACAGCCTAGGCCGTAAACAAACCATAATGCTGGGCTTACTTATTTTTTCGCTCAGCTGCTTTTTGTTTGCCTTTAGCAATAGCTTTTCGGTGTTTTTAATTTTGCTGTGCTGTATAGGGCTTGCCATTGGTTTATTTAAAACCGGCGCACTAGCGCTACTTGGCGACATATCTGCAAGTAACGCAGAGCACACTAAAACCATGAACAAAGTAGAAGGCTTTTTTGGTATTGGTGCCATAGTTGGCCCTGCGCTGGTAGGCGTACTGCTTACTCAAAACGTGAGCTGGACTTATCTGTACATTATTGCCGGCGTTATGTGTTTAATTTTAGCGTTAATGGCATGGCGCGCCGACTACCCAAGTGTTGTTAAAAGCACAGAAAAGCCAGCTTCACTTGCCACCACCATGAAAATGATTAAAAACCCGTATGCACTTGGTTTTTCGTTGGCTATTGCATTATATGTGGCTACCGAGGTTGCTATTTACGTGTGGATGCCAACACTTTTAAAAGATTACACAGGCTCGTGGCCTTTGCTTGCGACCTACGCACTTACTATATTTTTTGTATTACGTGCTGCTGGACGCTTTATTGCTGTATGGCTTTTAAATCACTTTAGCTGGCAAGGGGTTATGGCTTATTTAAGTTTAGGCATCGCACTGTGTTATGTGGGCACTTTGGTAGGCGGAGTTGATTGGGCGGTAGGCTTACTTCCGCTTTCGGGTTTATTTATGTCGATGGTTTACCCTACTTTAAACTCTAAAGGTATATCGTGCTTTCCTGTTGCACAACATGGTGCAGTAGCGGGTGTTATTTTATTTTTTACCGCGCTTTCGGCCGCACTTGCGCCTTTATTTATGGGCATGATAAGTGATTACTTTGGCCACGTACGCTACGGTTTTTACTTAGCTACCGGCTTTGCTGTGATCTTATTTTTAGCCATGCTTTATAACTTTTACCGCGACCCTGCGGCAAAAGCATTAACTAAAAATGCATAAATGGCTGCTCAAGCCAGAATAAAAAACACCTTTAAAATCAATATAAAAACAAAAAAAGTGCAAATTACACACAAAAATAATTTGCATATTGTAAAAACTTTGTTATTTTTACTTAATCGATTAAGTAAAAATAACAAACTCACACAACACAATGAGGCGTTAACATGACAACACACCACACACCTTTATATTTAATCAGTGCCTTAGCACTTGCAGTAAGCCAAGGCGTTCATGCACAAGACGAGCAAGAAACCAAAGTGCAAGCTAAGCAAGGGCTTGAAACAATTGTTGTAACCGGTGTACCTCGCCGCACAACTATTATGGCATCGAGTTCATCAGTAAGCAGTTTATCACTTGAGCAAGTTGAGGTATCAACACCACGCTCAACGGCTGAAGCATTTAGAATTATCCCGGGTGTTCGCGCTGAATCAACAGGCGGTGAAGGTAATGCAAATATTGCAGTGCGTGGCTTACCTGTAGCATCGGGTGGCGCCAAGTTTTTACAACTGCAAGAAGATGGTCTGCCTGTAATGCAGTTTGGTGATGTTGCCTTTGGTAACGCAGATATTTTTATGCGCCTTGATAACACAGTGCAAACAATCGAATCTATTCGTGGTGGCTCAGCCTCTACATCAGCCAGTAATGCACCTGGCGGCATAATTAACTTTATTTCTAAAAATGGCGAAAACGAATCGGGTAGCGTATCTACTACTGTTGGCCTAGATTACGACAGTGTACGCACCGACTTTGAATACGGCACCTATTTAACCGACAGCGTGCGTTTTCATGTAGGTGGTTTTGTACGCCAAGGCGAAGGCCCGCGCGAAACAGGCTACACATCAAATAAAGGTGGCCAAATTAAAGCAAACCTTACTAAAGATTTTGAAAACGGCTACGTACGCCTTTATTACAAACACTTAGACGATAAGAGTGTTGGCTACCTTCCTATGCCAATGTACTCAAATGGTGATTCTATTGCCGGGTTTGATGCGCAATCAGATACCCCTCATTCAGCATTATTTACCAAAACAGTGCGCCTAAATGGCGAAAACCAAATTAGCAGTGGCGATTTACGCGACGGCATGAACCCTAAAGTGGATTCGGTAGGTTTTGAAGCTGTATTTGATTTAGATAACGATTGGCGTATCGAAAACCGTTTTCGTAAGTCATCAATTAGCGGTAACTTTAACTCGCTTATTCCTGCTGAGGTTGGCAGCGCATCGTCTATTGCACAAAGTATAGGCGGTGTAGGCGCAACACTTAGTAACGCAAACACAGGTGAAGCATTTAATGATGAACTTGCCATGCGTATTCACACTTTTGATGTAACGCTTAACGACTTTGGCTCTATTGTTAACGACTTTAAACTGACTAAATCGTTTAGTGATGACACTAGCCTAACCTTTGGTTACTTTGCCTCTACGCAAAATATTGCTATGTCGTGGTTATGGAACTCTTACGTAATGGAGCTTAAAGGCGACAATGCGGCACTTTTAAATGTAACCGCAGCCGATGGAACTGAGTATTCAGAAAACGGTTTATACGCATACGGCACGCCTTATTGGGGTAACTGTTGTCAGCGCGATTACGACACCGAGTACGACACTCGCGCACCGTATGTTGCGTTTTCAACAAAACTTGGTGATGTAAGCATTGATGCAAGTGCCCGCTACGACAGCGGTGAAGCACGCGGTAACTATGCAGGTGCCGTAACCTCAACAGTAGATATGAACCGCGACGGTACTATTTCTATTCCTGAGCAAAACGTAGCCGGTATTGATATAGCTAATGCAAGCCCAGTTAATTACGATTGGAGCTACTCGTCTTACTCTGTAGGTGCTAACTACCAAATTGACCCAAGCCTAGCTACGTTTGCACGTATTAGTAAAGGTGGGCGCGCAAATGCAGACCGTTTATTATTTGGTAAAGTACGCAGTGACGGAAGCGTAGCCGATGAAGATGCAGTAGATGAAGTAAACCAATTTGAGATTGGTGTGAAAAAACGCTTTGACTCGTTCTCGGTATTTGCAACAGCCTTTTACGCAGAAACAGAAGAGCAAAACTTTGAAGCAACATCGCAAACCTTTTTCGACCGTGAATACGAAGCAAAAGGGATTGAGGTTGAATCAACTTACTTTATGGATGCATGGGACTTTAGAGGTAACTTTACTTGGACCGATGCTGAAATTGCAAAAGATGCGCTAACTCCTGAAGTTGTAGGTAACACACCACGTCGCCAAGCGGATTTAATTTACTCATTAATGGCGCGTTACAGCTACGATAAAGGCGCGGCAGGTGTAAGCTTTATTGGTACAACCGATGCTTATGCACAAGATAACAACGACCTTAAGTTTGACGGCTACACGCAAGTAAATGCGTTTGTAAGCTACGACTTATCAGAAAACTTAAACCTTGCGCTTAATGTAAACAACCTATTCGATACAGTAGGTATTACAGAAGCCGAAGAAGGCTCAGTACCAGAAAACGACATTATTCGTGCCCGTACTATTAACGGCCGCACTACGTCGGTTACTTTAAAATACGCTTTTTAACTAAATGTGTGTATTGCGCTGCAGTGAGTCATCGCTGTAGCGCCTTTTAAAGTATGAATAAATAACACCCTTCATGTTTTTAGCCTAGCCTTGCTAGGCTTTTTAGGATATTCCAAATGACCAAACTCCTGTGCTTAGGCGAGCTTTTAATTGATATGCTGCCTCAAGATGCTCATAACTCAGCGTACTTACCCATCCCTGGTGGTGCACCTGCTAATGTTGCTGTTGGCTATGCAAAACTTGGCGGTGATGCTGCATTTTGTGGTGGTAAAGGAGACGATCATTTTGCCAATCAATTAAGTAATGCATTGGCTCAATACAATGTAAATACAGACTATTTGTTTACCATTGCTGGCTCACAAACCGCCATGGTAATAGTAAGCCTTGATGAAACAGGCGAGCGCAGTTTTGGCTTTTATCGCCATAACACAGCCGATGTACTTTTAACCCAAGCGCATTTAGCGCAAATAAATTGGCAAAGCATAAGCACCCTGCACTTTTGCTCAAACACCCTAACCGATCCAGCTATAGCTAGTACAACGGTTAAAGCGCTAGAGCTTGCTAAAACACATAATAAGCTCGTTAGTTTTGACGTAAATTTACGCTACAGCTTGTGGGAAAACATCCATGATATAGCCAGCAATGTAAAAGCCTGCTTCGCTTATTGCGACATAGTTAAACTTTCGCGTGATGAACTTAATTTTTTAGCAAAGCATAGCGAAACAACGGGCGAAGATTACATTCAAATGCTATTAAATACCGGAGTAAAACTGGTGTTTTTAACCGACGGGCCAGAGCCTGCTACGGTTTACCACAGCGCATTTATACTTAACGAATCGGCACCAAAAATAAACGCAGTAGATACAACAAGCGCGGGCGATGGCTTTATAGCGGGGGTTTTATACTATTTAAATAACTTAGGGAGTAATTTAGTGCTGGCAGATAAACTAAATGATGAAACCAGCATAAAAAACGCCCTGCACTTTGCCCTTCAATGTGGCTCTAAAGCGTGTTTAGCTAAAGGAGCATTTCCGGCATTACCAGTGCTAGCTGATGTAATATAAACAGTTAAAGCCCCAAATAGCGGGGCTTGACCTAATTTATAATTATTGCTTAATAAAAGTAACGCTTTTAGGTGTTTCACCTTGTGGTAAACGGGTTGAGTGCATTTGCGATAATAGCCATTTGTCACCCACTTTTGATACAACCACGCTTTCTAACCAATAAATGTCACCGCTTTTATCGGCGTTTTTAAAGTTGGCTTTATTCCAGTAATTAATAAACGCAACATTTCCTTCTACACGCGAATTTATAACACTAAAATAATTCGTTCTTATGTAATCAGCGGGTTTAACAACGTTTACAAAGTCATCAATAGTCCACACTTCAGCGTGCTCTAAAAGCAAGAATGAATCGTCAACCGCCGCGCGCATTTTTGCGTGATCAAAGTTAGAAACAGCTAAAAATAAATCGCTCACGGGCGTAAATATGGTGTTGTCTTTTGCATGTATTGATGTAGAAAATATGAGTAATACAAAAAGGGCAAGTACATGTTTCATTGTTATTATAATGTGTAGTTTTATTAATACTAAGGAGTGTATTTTAATTAAGCAGTATTAACAATTAAAATAAAGCAAATTCAAAAACTTATTAACGCTCCTATATAAAAAAGCACTCTATAAGAGTGCTGTAACTTAAACTTTATCAATCAAGCTATTCATCTAGCCAATCTATGGCGGCGGTGGCGTTTTCGTAGTATTGCACCTCGCCTGAAATAAACCAGTTACCTATTTTTGCCATTCGAGCTTGCCACTCTTGATTGCCATAAATAGCAATTTTATTAAATTCTTTTGAATGCCTTACGCCAAGCTTTAAATCATCCCACGCGGCGCGAAGCTCCCAACCTTCTAGCTCGCTGGCATCAATAAGCACGTTTGCTATAGGGTGTTTAACCTCGCCAAGGGCTGAGTCGATCATGGGGGTAATGACTTTATAGTCGTCGTGGGTTAGCGTTCCTACAGCTTTTAGTTTTAAAAAAAATTCTCGGCCTGCGCGTTCAATACCAATAGATAAACCATGTGTTGTGTGTACCATGCTGCTCTCCTTAATCGGGTGCGCTTATGTTATTTACAGCCTGTGTGAGTGGGTTTAATAACGAAAGCTGGAGTTAATTAAAGCCTATAAAGTGAAATTATTCCCTTTAAAAAATAAAAACCCCAAAAATACCCATCACTTACTGAGTTAAACTATAAAACTACACCGTATTAAGTTAATTAGTACTGAACTAAATCAAACAATACTGCTAAATAATGCTATTTGCTAAGCGTTTTGTACGCGCTCTATTTGCTTATCTACATCTGTTAAGTGCCCTAATTTAAGCCACACTTTTGCACCTTGCTTACCTGCGGTTATATTAAGCTCACTATTAATAGGCAGCCTTAACCAGCTGTGTTTTACTAATACGTCTGATTGCTCACTTATATCGCCTTCAAGCACGAGTAACTCAGCACCACCATTTGCACTAATTTGCATGTTAGCGTCTGCCTCAAAATGCAATAAACTCACATCTTCAAAGTCATCTTTATAAAGTGGGGTTATAGCAAGGCCTTTAAATGTGGCGTGTTGCACACTGCCCGTATGCTGTGTTTGTAAGCGTACGTGGGTTCTATCTTGTGGCTGAAATTGCCAAAGCTTTACAAATATTATGCAGCCTTCATCAGAGCCTGGTTTGTGCTTTGATTGCGGTGGGTTACGAATATAAGAGCCTTGTGGAAAATCGCCATGCTCATCTTGAAATACGCCTTCTAGTACAAAAAACTCTTCGCCGCCTGTATGCACATGAGGCGAAAACTCGCTCCCTGGTGCATAACGTACAATGCTTGTAGCACGGGCTACTTCTGCGCCTACTCTATCAAGTGGGCGCCTATCAACGCCCGCCATTGGCGAAGGGTTCCAATTAAGTTGCTCACTATGAACAACGACTCTCTGGGTAAAATCGGCGGCTATTTTCATTTTATTACCTTTAAAATTGCATAGTGTGAGAGTAAATTTTATGCATAAAAAAAGCGAGCTTATTAAGCTCGCTTATTTAATTTTTAACGCTTTACGCTACATCTAGCTTTTTATGCTTAGAGTGTACAAACACTAAACCTACTAAGCCAATAACAACCACAGCGGCACCAATTGGTTTACCTAAGTCGGCCGATAAATTAAAGCCAATAGCAGCAGTCATAATGTACGAAAGTGTTACGCCAGTAGCGATAACAGCAGGTATGCTGGTGATCCAGTGGAATGCTCGTCTATCAAATAAGTACTTAGTTGCAAGCCATAGCACACTGGTTGAAAGCAGCATGTTTGAAAATGCAAAGTAGCGCCAAATAACCGAGAAATCTAATTTAGTCATAAAAAAGGCAATCGTTAAAATTGGCACAGCCAGTAATAAGCGATTACGTAAGCTTTGCGGAATATTAAACGCATCAACCACGGTTAAACGCAGTGAACGGAACGCCGTATCGCCAGAGGTAATAGGGAACACCGCAACAGCAATAATGGCCATAATACCGCCCATTACGCCTAAGTAACTATTTGCTACATGGTTAACCACTAAACCTGGCCCACCTTGATCAAGCAATGCTTTTAAGCCAGCGTAGCCTTCTGGGAACGCGGCAATACCCGCAAGTGCCCATACACAACCTACAATGCCTTCACACATCATTGCGCCGTAATATACTGGGCGTACGTATTTTTCGTTTGTTAAACAGCGGGCAATAATAGGCGCTTGGGTAGAGTGAAAGCCACTAATAGCACCACAGGTAATGGTAATAAACAGTAACGGCCAGGTTGGCAGGCCATCAGGGTTTGGCTCTAAAAAGTCATGCGCGTGGTCGGCTTCAAAGTAGGCTAAAAAGTCGCCTGCAACTGGTAAGTGTGGCGCATCTAGTAATAACGCACCGGCTATTAATGTAGTCATTACAATCATTAATAAACCAAATAGCGGGTAAAACTTAGTAATAATTTTATCAATAGGTAGCAGCGTTGCTAAAAAGTAGTACGCTAAAATAGCCAAAACCCAAAAAGTATTATTAGCAAAAAAAGTGCCTTCAAATACATCTAAGTTACTTAATAAGCCTGCTGGGCTCATAATAAATACAACGCCCACAAAAAACAGTAGCATGGCTGTAAATATCAGCATAAAGCCTTTAAACACAACGTTGTAATAGTGCCCTGCTATTTCTGGTAAGCTTTTGCCATCTTCTTTAATGCTCATCACACCCGAGAAGAAGTCGTGTACTGCACCGCCTAATACGTTACCAAGCACAATCCACACAAGTGCTACCGGTCCGTAAAGCGCACCTAAAATTGGGCCAAATATAGGGCCTACACCCGCAATATTTAAAAACTGAATTAAAAATGCACGCACAGGGTGAATGGCTACATAGTCAACACCTTCGCTAAAGCGTTTTTGTGGTGTATCAACTGTTGTATCCATACCTGCTTGTTTTTCAACAAACGGGCTATAAAACTTATATCCCAGTATTAAGATTGTTATGCAGATAAAAAAGATGATCATAAAGCACGTTTCTCTTTTTGTATTTGGAGTATAGAGCGCCTAATTGCCGCCCCGCCTTTCAATCCATGAATAATCGACGAACATTAACAAAGTATTAATCCCCCCGCTATAAGACGAATAGCTAATACACAAGGGTCTGTAGACCTTTCAAGGTTAAATTTGCAGCAGCCTGTTTGGTATTTAGGCAAGGCAGAGCCTATTTGGTGTGGTTATTCCCCATAAGTAGGCGATAACGCAGCATTAATGCCAAACAGGCGCTGCCCTTCGGGTTCTGCCTAGGGGCGATTTACTCTTTGTTGCCTACATGGATGTAGGTAAGGGGCGTGAGCAGGACGCGGAAGCTTTGCTCGGTTTTGACTTAGCCTACT